>NZ_JBIMKZ010000041.1:0-28022 GCF_051860865.1 Polymorphobacter sp.
AGTCGGAAGCGTTTCGCTCAACCCCACCGTCCCCGGCGTTGCCTTGCCCTGCACAATGTCGCTCGCCAGATAATAGGACCGATAACGCATCTGCGGCAGCGGCCACGCCTTGGCACTGCGCCATTCCCGACCCGTCGGTGCATTATAGGTGAAATAATGGATCGGCGGCTCGGCCATGATGCCATTGTCGATGCCCTTGAGCCAGTAATCGAAAAAGCGGTGCTGCTCGGCCGCCATGTCGAAGCCGTCGACCGCACAATGCTCGCCGCCCAGCATCAACACTTTCATCGGGTTGCGCAGGTTCGCCTTGTGCAAGAACTGGTCGCCGCTGAATTCATCCTGCCAGCTCGACCAGCCATAAATCGCCACGCCACTCTGCTCGATCCTGTTGCGGAAGGTGCTGACACTGATCTCCTCCCAATAGCGGCTCTTCATCAGCGGCGACCAGTCGTCGCGGAACGGAATCGCCTTCCAGATCTCGGCCATCGGGGTGTTGAACTTGTGGCCTTGCCGCGCCTCAGCCAGCAGCCTGCCGTCCTTGTCCTCATCGACCGGCAGCGTGCCTTCGCCATCATCGATATCGGGCTGTTCCGGGCGCGTGTGATATTGGGCGGTCATCCCGCCACGGGAGACGAAGTCATAGCGGCTGAAGGTCGCCGCCCCCGGAAAGATCGCGGTCAGGCTCGGCGGCGTCTGGGTCAGCGTCGCCCATTGCGTGCCGCCGACATAGGAGCATCCGGTCATGCCGATCTTGCCCGTCGACCATGGCTGCACGGCCAGCCACTCGGTCAGGTCATAGCCGTCCACCCCTTCGCTGGTGTCGGTCATGCCGCGCCGGCTGCCGAATGAAGCGCCCTTGCCGCGCGCATCGGCGATGACGACGACATAGCCATAATCGGTCAGCTCGCGGACGTCCCAGCGCTGCAGGCCGCCGCTCAGCGCCACCTGTCCATCCTTGAGGAAGCCACGGCGATACGGGGTCATCGCCCAGATCACCGGATGACGCGTCTCGACGGCAACACCGTCACGACTCGGCCTGTAAATGTCGACCGCGAGCCGGGTACCGTCGCGAACCGTCACGAAACGGGAGGTCCGGACGCGTTCGGAATATAATTTCGACGAATGACCCTCGTAAACGCCCGGGCTGGAGGATTTCGCCACGGACGGCGCATTCCCGGCCGCCGTCATCGCGACCAGCAGCAACAGTGTGCCCAGGGAACGCCCTGAACGTGCATTTTCCTCTGTCATGCGCCGTTGCCGAAGAACCGATGTCGATGCGGGCAGGGCATCACACCAAGGACCAAGATCACGCATATCGCCTCCCCAGATTATTATATGTCATAGCATAATGCGCATCGTCGCAAAGTTAAACGAAATTTCGGGGTCACAAGACGGCTGACGAGCAGCAATTCGCCACGCTGCGGACAATTCCGTTGTGCCGCTGGTGGCGGGGATGAAGTAAGCTGAAACTTGCCTGCAGGAACATGCTGCGGTTGCGAGCGTTGAGGGGTGGTGTCGCTGACGAAGGATGTCGATGATGACGTTCGCGGGCGCAAGGAAAGGACAGTCCAGATGAGCAGTTCCGTAAATGTTGCCGTCTCCCGGCGCGGAATATTGGCGGGCGGCGTCGCTGGCGCGGCACTGACATCCGTTTCCACTGGCGCCAGCGCCCAAACCGTCCGGCCGCAGCCGCAGCCGACGATGATGAAAGTGTCGTTCGAAGTAAACGGCACGCCACGGACGCTGGAGCTGGATACCCGCACGACGCTGCTCGATGCCCTGCGCGAACATCTTAAGCTGACCGGATCGAAGAAGGGCTGCGACCATGGCCAGTGCGGTGCCTGCACGGTAATCGTCGATGGCCAGCGGATCAATTCATGCCTGAGCCTGGCGGTGATGCACGAGGGCGACAAGGTGACGACGATCGAGGGTCTCGGCACCCCCGACGATCTGCACCCGATGCAGGCGGCGTTCGTAGAGCGTGATGGCTATCAGTGCGGTTATTGCACGCCGGGGCAGATCTGCTCGGCGGTGGCGGTGCTGGCCGAGATCAAGGCCGGGGTGCCGAGCCATGTGACGAAGGACCTGACGGCACGCACGGCGCTGACCGTCGACGAAGTGCGCGAGCGGATGAGCGGCAACATCTGCCGCTGCGGGGCCTATTCGAACATCGTCGAGGCGATCGGCGATGTCGCCGGCCTGCGCACGGGAGCCACAGCATGAAGCCTTTCAGCTATGAGCGCGCCGCGACGCCGGCAGCCGCAGCAGCAGCGGTCGCCGGCCGGCCGGGCGCACGGTTCATCGCCGGCGGCACCAATTTGCTCGACCTGATGAAGCTGGAGATCGAGGCGCCGGCGCATCTCGTCGATATCGGCGGGCTTGACCTCGACCGGATCGAACCGACCGATGACGGTGGGCTGCGGATCGGTGCGCTGGTCAGCAATACCGCACTGGCCAGCGACGCCCGCATCCGCCGCGACTATGGGGTGATCTCGCGCGCCATTGTCGCCGGCGCCTCCGGGCAGCTGCGCAACAAGGCGTCGACGGCGGGCAATCTGCTGCAGAGGACGCGGTGCCCCTATTTCTACGACACCAATCAGGCCTGCAACAAACGGCGGCCCGGCTCCGGCTGCGCCGCGCTCGGCGGCTATAGCCGCCAGCTGGCCATCATCGGCACCAGCGAGGCCTGCATCGCCACCTATCCCGGCGACATGGCGGTGGCGATGCGGGTTCTCGATGCACGGATCGAGACCGTGGACGCGGCGGCCAAGACGCGCACCATCGGCATCGAGGATTTCCATGTGCTGCCCGGCAAAACCCCTCATGTCGAGACGGTATTGGCGCCGGGCGAACTTATCACCGCGGTAACACTGCCCAAGCCGCTGGGCGGCACCCATGTTTACCAGAAGGTGCGGGACCGGGCCTCCTATGCCTTCGCCCTAGTCTCCGTAGCGGCGGTCATCCAGCGCGACGGCAGCGGCCGGGTGGCCATCGGCGGCATCGCGCCCAAACCGTGGCGCAACGCGGCCGGCGATGCAGCGCTGCCGAACGGCGAGAAGGCCGTGGCGGCAGCGCTGCTGGCCGGCGCCAAGCCGACCAAGGACAATGAATTCAAGCTGCTGCTCACCGAGCGCGCCATCGGCGCGGCCCTGTCGAAGGGGCGCGCATCATGAAGTTCGATGGACCCGCCGGGACCAACCCGATCGACCAGATGCGCATCGTCGGCAAGCCGGTATCGCGCACCGAGGGCCCGCTGAAGACCAGCGGTCGCGCGCCCTATGCCTATGAGCATCACGATGTGCTGCCGAACCAGGCCTATGGCCATGTCGTTGGCAGTGCCATCGCCAAGGGGCGGATCAGGCGCCTAGACGTCAGCGACGCACGCGCCGCCCCCGGCGTGCTGGCCGTGGTGACTGCAGAGAATGCCGGTCCGCTAGGCTTGTCCCAGAGCAATACGGCGCGGCTGCTGGCCGGGCCGGAAATCCAGCATTATCATCAGGCGATTGCCCTGGTGGTGGCCGAAAGCTTTGAACAGGCCCGCCATGCGGCGCAGCTGGTCCGCGTTGACTATGAACGCACCGCTGGCCAGTACGATCTCGAGGCACAATCCGGATCGGCGCCGCTGGTCGACGAAGAGGGCAAGCCGGGCAAGGAGACTCGGACCGGTGACTTCGAAGCGGCGTTCGCGGCCGGCCCGGTCACGCTCGATGCCCAGTACACGACCCCCGACCAGAGCCACCAGATGATGGAGCCGCACGCCTCGATGGCGGCCTGGGAGGGCGACCGGCTGACGGTCTGGACCTCCAACCAGATGATCGCCTGGGCGGTCCGCGATCTCGCCAAGACCCTGCAGATGCCGGCCGAGAATATCCGCATCCTGTCGCCCTATATCGGCGGCGGCTTCGGCGGGAAGCTGTGGATCCGCGCCGACATCCTGCTGGCGGCGCTGGGCGCCCGGGCAGCGGGACGGCAGGTGAAGGTGGCGATCTCGCGGCCCCAGACGATGAACAACACCGTGCATCGCCACGCGACCGTGCAGCGCATCCGTCTGGCCGCGGGCCGCGATGGCCGGCTGACCGCGATTGCGCATGAGAATCTGTCCGGCAACCTCAAAGGCGGCGGGCCGGAGACGGCGACGGCGCAATCCAAGCTGCTCTATGCTGGCGCCAACCGGCTTGTCTCCGAGCGGCTGGCGGTGCTCGACCTGCCCGAGGGCAATTCGATGCGCGCGCCGGGCGAGGCGCCGGGCATGATGGCGCTGGAAATCGCCATGGACGAAATGGCCGAGAAGCTGGGAATGGACCCGGTCGAGTTCCGCATCGTCAACGACACCCAGGTCGATCCCGCCAATCCGGACAAGCGCTTCTCGGAGCGGCAACTGGTCAAGTGCCTGCGCGACGGCGCCGAACGGTTCGGTTGGAAGGCGCGCAATCCGAAGCCGGCACAACAGCAGGACGGCGACTGGCTGATTGGGATGGGCATGGCGGCGGCCTATCGTGGCAGCCCGACGATGAAGTCGGCAGCGCGGGTGCGGCTCGAACGCAACGGATCGCTGATCGTGGAAACCGACATGACCGACATCGGCACCGGCAGCTACACGATTATCGCGCAGACCGCCGCCGAAATGATGGGGCTGCCGCTCGACCGGGTGGCAGTCAGGCTCGCCGACTCGCGCTTCCCGGTCTCGGCGGGCTCGGGCGGCCAGTTTGGCGCCGCCAATGTGACGGCCGGCGTCTATGCGGCCTGTGTCAAGCTGCGCGAGGCGGTGGCGCAGACGCTGGGGTTCAATGCCGTCGACGCCCGCTTCGACGACGGCAATGTGGTGGCCGGCAACCGCCGCGTGCCGCTGGCCGACGCGGCGCGAGACGGGGCGCTGAGCGGCGAGGACGCCATCGAATATGGCGACTTCTCGGAAAGCGTCCATCTCTCGACCTTCGGCGCGCATTTCGTCGAGGCCGCCGTCCATGGCTGGACGGGCGAGATCCGGGTCCGGCGCATGCTGGCGGTGTGCGCGGCGGGGCGGATCATCAACCCGAAGACGGCGCGCAGCCAGGTGATCGGGGCGATGACCATGGGCGTCGGCGCGGCGCTGTCCGAGGAAATGGCCGTAGACAAGCGGTTTGGCTTCTTCGTCAACCATGATCTCGCCAGCTATGAAGTGGCCGTGCATGCCGACATTCCCCACCAGGAGGTGGTGTTCCTCGACGAGGCCGATGCAATGGCCAGTCCGGTCAAGGCCAAGGGTGTCGGCGAGTTGGGCATCTGCGGCGTGGCGGCGGCCGTGGCCAATGCCGTTTACAATGCCAGTGGCGTTCGCGTGCGTGACTATCCGATCACCCTCGACAAGCACTTGAACCGGCTGCCGAAGGTGGCGTGACGATGACGAGCTGACTCCCACCAGAAGGCGCTGACCGATGAAGTTCGATACCCCGGCAGGTGAAAACCCGATCGACCGTCAGCGCGTGATCGGCAAGGCCACGGACCGGATCGACGGGCCGCTGAAAACCACCGGCACGGCACCCTATGCCTATGAGCTGCACGGCGTCGCGGCGAACCAGGCCTATGGGGTGATCATCGGCTCGGCGATCGCCAAGGGACGGATCGTGTCGATAGACCACAGCGATGCGCGCGGTGCCCCCGGCGTGCTGGCGGTGGTGACGCACGAGAATGCCGGGGCCTTGGGGCCGGGCGGCTTCCTGAAGGCGCGACCGCTCGCCGGGCCGGAGATCGAGCATTACCACCAGGCCGTCGCCGTCGTCGTGGCCGAGACGTTCGAACAGGCCCGCCACGCCGCCGGGCTGGTACGGATCGATTATGCCCGCACCAAGGGCCAATATGACCTCGCCGCCGTCCGCGACACCGCCGTGACGCCGCGCTGGCCGGCCGACTCCAGTTACGGCGATGTCGATGCGGCCCTTGCCGCCGCCGAGGTGATGCTCGACGAGACCTACACCACCCCGCATCAGAGCCATGCGATGATGGAGCCGCATGCGACAATCGCCATGTGGGAAGGTGACCGGATGACGCTGTGGACGGCGCAGCAGATCATCAGCTGGGCCCGACGCGACCTTGCCGGCATCCTGAAAATCCCTGCCGACAATATCCGGATGGTGTCATCCTTCATCGGCGGCGGCTTCGGCGGCAAGTCCTCGACCGCGGCGGACGCGGTGCTGGCGGCGCTGGGCGCACGCGCAGCCGGCCGGCCGGTCAAGGTGACGCTGGCCCGGCCGATGATCCCCAACAACACCACGCACCGCCCCTCGACGATCCAGCGCATTCGGCTGGCGGCAGGCAAGGACGGCCGGCTGACCGGCATTTCGCACGAAAGCTGGTCCGGCAATCTGCCGGGCGGCAGCACCGAGACCGCCGCCTATCAGTCCAAGCTGCTCTATGCGGCGCCGAACCGGCGGATCGCCAACAAGCTGGCGCTGCTCGACCTGCCCGAGGGCAATGCCATGCGAGCTCCCGGCGAAGCACCGGGGATGATGGCGCTGGAGATCGCCATGGACGAGATGGCCGAAAAACTGGGCATGGACCCGGTGGCGTTCCGCATCCTCAACGACACCCAGGTCGACCCCGAGAACCCTGCCCGGCCCTTCTCGATCCGCCAGTTCGTCCGCTGTCTGGAAACCGGCGCGACGCGCTTCGGCTGGAGCAAGCGCAACCCGCGCCCGGCCTCGATGCGTGATGGCGACTGGCTGGTCGGCATCGGCATGGCGGCGGCAATCCGCGGCGCCCCGACAATCGCGTCTGCCGCCCGCGTCCGCCTCGATGCCAAAGGCATGGTGACGGTGGAGACCGACATGACCGACATCGGCACCGGCAGCTACACGATCATCGGCCAGACCGCGGCCGAGATGATGGGAGTGCCGCTCGACCGCGTCACCGTGCGCCTCGGGGATTCGCTGTTTCCGGTCAGCGCCGGCTCGGGCGGGCAGTTCGGCGCCGCCTCCTCCACCTCCGGCGTCTATGCGGCCTGCGTCAAGCTGCGCGAGGCGGTGGCACAGAAGCTCGGCTTCAACACTACCGATGTCGATTTCAGCAACGGCCAGGTCAGGTCCGGCAACCGGCGCGCAAAACTGGCCGAGGCGGCGCGCGACGGCGAGCTGGTCGGGGAGGACCGGATCGAATTTGCCGGCCTGGCCAAGAGCTATGCCCAGCAGACCTTCGGCGCCCATTATTGCGAGGTCGCTGTCGATCGCTGGACCGGCGAAGTGCGGGTGCGGCGGATGCTGGCGGTCTGCGCCGCCGGGCGCATCCTCAACCCCAAGACAGCGCGCAGCCAGATCATCGGCGGGATGACCATGGGCGTCGGCGCGGCGCTGATGGAGGAACTCGCCGTCGACCAGCGCTTCGGCTTCTTCGTCAACCACGACATGGCCGGCTATGAAGTGCCGGTTCACGCCGACATCCCTCACCAGGAGGTGATCTTCCTCGACGAGCTCGACCCGATCGCCTCGCCGATGAAGGCCAAGGGCGTCGGCGAGCTCGGCATCTCCGGCGTCGGCGCGGCCGTGGCCAACGCCATCTACCACGCCACCGGCGTCCGGGTGCGCGACTATCCGATTACCCTCGACAAATATCTGGACCGGATGCCGGCAATCGTCTGAGACCGATCAGGCGTTGCGGCGCCGCGCCGCGTGCTGGCCGGCCAGATAGCCGAACACCATCGCCGGGCCGAGCGTGCCACCGGGGCCGCCATAGGTCATGCCGAACGGCGACGCCATCACATTGCCGGCCGCATAAAGGCCCTGCAGCGGCTGGCCATCAACGGTGACGACCTGGCCGTTGCGATCCACCTGCGGCCCGCCCTTGGTACCCAGCGCGCCGCTGTTGACCGACAGCGCATAGAACGGCCCCTGCTCGAGCGGCCCCAGCGTCGCCTGCCGCGTGCCCTTGGCATTGGGATCGCCCCACCAGCAATCAAAGGCACTCTCGCCCCGGCTGAAATCGCTATCGGCACCAGCCGCGACCAGCCCGTTCCAGCGCTGCACGGTCTCGCTAAGCGCACCCTCGGGGATGCCCAGCCGCGCCGCCAGCGCCGTCAGCGTCGACGCGCGCATCACCCAGTCCGGCACCGTCCCCGGCGGCGCCCAGCGGCCGAAGCCGAACCGGTCGACATAGCCCTGGTCGAACACCAGCCAGCATGGCAGATTGGCATAGCTGAACGAGGCCACGTCCATCTCGTGAAAAGCGGCGCCGAAAGCATTGTAATTGGCCGCCTCGTTGGTGAAACGCCGGCCCTTGCGATTGACCATGATCGAGCGCGGCAGCGTGCGCTGGCCGGCGATCATCATCCGCTCCATCTCGTTCTCGGCCCTGGGCACATCGGCCACTGGCACCCACCAGGCCTCGCGCATGTTGCCGAGCATGGCGCCGGCCTTCATCGCCATGCGCAGCCCGTCGCCGGTGTTGGTCGGCACCGAAACCGGATGGGTCATCGGGCCGCGCAGGAAGGCGCGGATCAGGGCCTTGTCCCATTCGAAGCCGCCACAGGCGAGGATCACGCCCTGCCGTGCACGGACAATGCGCGTCTCGCCATCCTGTTCAATGTGCACACCGGCGACCGCGCCATCCTCCACCAGCAGCCCGGTGGCGGCAGCCGAAGTCACCGGCTCGATGCCACGGTCGAGCAGCCCGCGCAGCAACCGGCCGATCAGCGCCTGCCCGCAGCCGCGCTCATTGTGCTCCCGCCGACGCTCGACCTCCACGGCGCTCGGCGGCCGGGGGACCGCGCGGCCGAGCGGCGTCTCGCTCATGGTGATGTGCGGGTTGGGATAATAGGGGGACGGCGTCACCCGGTCCGCCCAGTCGCCGAGATCGTCGAAGGCGTAGATCGGGCATTCGATGGTGCGGCCGCCCATCGGGTTGCCGCCGGCGAATTCCGGGTGATAATCGGGCATGCCCTCCACGGCATAGAATTGCACCGGCGTCCGCGCCTCCAGCATCCGGACCATCTCGGGACCGGCATCGACATAGGCCTCGATCAGCGCCCGATCGATGAGATCATGGGAGAGCGACATTATGTACCCGATCGCCCGCTCGCGCGTGTCGGCAATGCCGACCTCGGCCATGTGCGGATTGCCGGGGATCCACACCTGCCCGCCCGACCAGGCGCTGGTGCCGCCGACCTTGTCGGCCTTTTCGAAAATCGCCACGGACGCGCCGGCCTCATGCGCGGCGAGGGCGGCGGTCATCCCGGCAGCACCCGTGCCGAGAACGATCACATCATATTCCATTTTGACTTCCCGGCTAAAACTAGCACATGATATATTTTTGATCGGAGCGCGCAATGCGGATTGATTATCACGCGTCGCTAAAGCTGCTGGTCGCCGTGCGCGGCCATGCTTTTGACCGGCGCGCGCTCGACGCGCTGTTCGCGGCCATGCCGGGCGTGGCGGCGACAATGGTCGACCAGCCCGCCGCCGGCCTTCTGATGAACCCCGACGCCATGGCCGGCTTCGACGCGCTGGTGCTCTACGACATGCCGGGCCTCGATTTCAGCGCCAAAGCACCAGTCTTGGCCGTCCCGCCGGATGCGCGGACCAAGACGGGCCTGGAAGCACTGCTACGCTCCGGCAAGGGCGTCCTGGCGCTGCACCATGCCCTCGCCGGCTGGCCGGATTGGGACGAATATGGCGAGTGGCTCGGCGGGCGCTTCCTCTATGCCCCCCGGACCGTGCGCGGCCAGCCGCGCCTCGATTCCGGCTATCGCCACAAGGTCAGCTACCGCGCCGAAGCCGTCACCCCCGGGCATCCGGTAACCGCCGGCCTCGAACACGGCCTCACGCTGACCGACGAGCTCTATCTGGCCGAAATCTTCGAGGACGATGTCATCCCGCTGCTGCGCGCCCAGCACGACTTTGTCGCCCACAACTTCTGGTCGTCCGCACGCGCCATCGCCGGCCGCCGCGACGACAATGACGGCTGGGCGCATCCGCCCGCATCGACCCTGATCGGCTGGGCAAAACGCGCACTCGCCAGCCCGCTCGTCTACCTCCAGCCCGGCGACGACGCGACAACCTTCGCCCAGCCCGAATATCGCCGGCTCGTGGAAAATGCCGTACGCTGGGTGGCGTCCGATGAAGCGCTGGCTTGGGCGCGGAAGGGTCAAGGGGCCTCCGGCGGCTGGGGGCTGAGCCCCCAGACCCCTTGAAGGGGTTCGCCCCTGAACCTCTGAATGAGCGCCCGCGTCTGAAGGCTTAGGGGCGACATTCAGCCCAAGTGCACCTCCGGCGAGCACGATATGCCTCTGGCGGCTGGGGCCGCAGGCCCCAGACCCCCAGATTTGTTGTTTCCTATATCGACGGCCGATCTCGCCGCATCACCAACTCCATTCATGGGGTCTGGGGCCTGCGGCCCCAGCCGCCGGAGGCACATTTGCTTACCGCCGAAGGCACTCTCCCTTACCGCCGGAGGCTCCTGCCCGCCCCTAAACCGGCGGCAACTGCGCCGTAATCGCCCGACGCATGGCCGGCCGCCCGAGGAAGAACAGCGTGCCGGCGAGGCCGGTGGTCAGGCCGGCGAACAGCGCCATCGAGTGGCCGAGCATCTGCTCGTCGCCGAACAACTTGTCGGTGAAGGTCGCGACGATGATCGGGCCGAGGACGGTGCCGATGATCGAGACGCCGACCATGTAGATGGACGAGGCCTTGCCGCGCAGGGTGGCTGGCGTGCTGATCTGCAATGAGGCCGGGCCGATGCTGGCGAACGACATTAGGAAAAAATAGGCGAGGTTGTAGAGCACCAGCATCATCGTGCCGCTGTCCACGAGATAGGCGGCGATAGCGCATGGCAGAGCCAGCGCGCACATCACAGCGAAATAGGTCAGGTGCGCGTCGCGGCGGCCCGAGGCGAACAGCCGGTCCACGGCCCAGCCATGGACGGCGAGGCCTAGCAGGGCGACGCCGATCTGCGACAGCCCCATCCAGTAGCCGATCTCGGAAATTTCCCAGCCATGGATACGCGACAGGAAGGTGGCGTTCCAGGACTGCAGGCCGACGACAAATGCCATGATCAACGCAAAGCCGACGCCATGGGCAAAGTAGAAGAAGGGGAAGCGCTTGTAATGCTGGTAAAGATCCGAAAAACTGCTGGCCACGGTGCCAAGGTCACGGCGGTTCTGATGGGCGCGCGATTCCGGGATGAGAAATAGCAGCGGCGCCAGGAATAGCCCCGGCAGCCCGGTGATGACGAACGCAAACTGCCAGCCGGCCAGCGTGCCGACCCATGGCAGGGTGATCGGCGGCGAGGCCGCGACCCAGGCGATGACAGCGCCGCCGAGCACGAACGACATGCCGCTGCCGAGATTGCCGCCGAGCACGAACAGCGACATCGGCAGCGACAGCTTGTTCGGCGGGAACAGTTCGCTGAGCATCGCATAGGCGGTGGGGTTGATCGAGGCCTCGCAGCCGCCGACGCCGGCGCGGGCGGTGAACAGCCCGGCGAAGCTGCGGGTCAGTCCCGAGGCGACGGCTGAAAGGCTCCAGCCGATGACGCCGCAGAACAGGATCAGGCGGCGGCTGTAGCGGTCGACAAGCCAGCCCATCAGCGGGCTGAACAGCATGAAGAACAGCCCGAAGGCGAGGCCCTGGATCAACGAAATCTGGAGATCGGTCAGCGCCAGATCGGCCTTGATGACCGGAATCAGCAGCGCCGCGATCTGGCGATCAAGCGTGCCGAACCAGTACAGCAACGTCAGCACGGCGACAGCACGCCACGCGCCCTCCGCCGGCAGCAGCGCGGCGAGCGGCGCAGCGTCGGGCGCGGGAGCGCCGGCAATCGGCACTCCTGTCGGCGCGATGACAGACATGACCCCTCCACAAACAAACACGCGTTATATTGTTGTTGCAGGCTAGTCGCTTTGCCGGCAAAAGCAAATACGAAAACACGTTGCGCTTTTTGGGCGTTTTTTGGATGAATGCAGATGGCGAGCTATGAAACCGATGAGCCGATTGGCTATCAGACGCTCGACGGCGTGGCCCGGATCACGCTGAACCGCCCGCTCTATGGCAACGCCCAGAATGGTCAGCTGCTTTATGCGCTTGATGACGCCTTCGCCCGCGCCAATGCCGATGATGCGGTCGGCGCCATCGTGCTGGCGGGTGCGGGCAAGCATTTCTCCAGCGGCCATGACATCGGCACGCCCGGCCGCGACGCCGAGGAAACGGCCCCCCGCCGCGTCACCCTGTGGCCGGACCATGCCGGGCGGCCGGGCGCCGAGGCCGCCTATGTCCGCGAGCAGGAGCTGTATCTGGGGATGTGCCGGCGCTGGCGGGCCGCGCCGAAGCCCGCCGTCGCCGCCGTCCAGGGCGCCTGCATCGCCGGCGGGCTGATGCTGGCTTGGGTGTGCGACCTGATCATCGCCAGCGACGACGCCTGGTTCTGCGATCCGGTGCTAAGGATGGGCGTCCCCGGCGTCGAATATTTCGCCCATGCCTTCGAAATGCATCCGCGGGTAGCGCGCGAATTCCTGTTCCTCGGCGAGAACATGTCGGCGGAACGTGCCCATGCGCTCGGGATGGTCAACCGCGTGGTGCCGCGCGCCGAGCTGGAGGCAACCGCTCAGGCCGTGGCGCAGCGCATCGCCGCACTGCCGCGCATGGGGGTGATGCTCGCCAAGCAGGCCTTCAACCTGCAGGAAGATCTCGCCGGCAAGCGGGCGACGATGGATGCCGTGTTCCATATGCATCACCTCGCCCATGCCCAGAACATGATGACCAGCGGCAGCGCCATCGGCGGCGTCACGGCACGCGACATCGCAGGGAAAGACAATGAATAGCGGGGATCATGACTAGCCCCTTGGCCATGCTGGTCTCGGCCGATGGCTGGGAGCGGGTGCGCGGCGCGCTGGACGCCGCCGGGCTGGCCGTCGACCCCTATATCCTCGAGCATGACGACCGCGTCACCCATCATGGCGAACCGCTGCCCCCCGGCGCGCCGCTGCCGCCGACCTCCTGGTTCGGCCCTGAGCTGTTCCCGCGCGGGCAGGACGAGGCGTTCCTGGCGCTGATGCTGGGCAATCCGAACCTGCAATGGATGCAGAGCGGCCGCGCCGGCTTCGACCATCCCGCCTTCCGCAAACTGTTCGACAAGGGCGTGCGGCTGTCGATGAGCAAGGCGCCGGCCGCAGCGATCGGCGAATATGTGCTCGCCGCCGTGCTCGATCATTTCCAGCGCGGCCCGGAGCGGCGCGCCGCCCAGGTCGCCGAGCGCTGGCAGGCTTTTCCGTTCCGCGAAGTGGCCGGGAGCCGCTGGCTGCTCGTCGGTTATGGCGAGATCGGCCGCGAAGTGGCGGTCCGCGCCCGCGCGCTCGGCGCGCACATCACCGGTGTCCGGCGCTCCGGCGGCAGCGACGCCGATACCGATGCGATGGTGACGCCCGATACCATGGCCGAGGCGCTGGCGGAGGCCGATGTGGTGGTGCTGTCGGTGCCGCTGACCGCAACCAACGACGGCAGTTTCGGCGCGCCTTTCTTCGCCGGCATGAAGAAGGACGCCTTGTTCATCAACGTCGGACGCGGACAGCTGCTCGACGAGCCGGCGCTGGCGGCAGCGCTCGATTCCAGCACCCCCGGCCATGCCGTGCTCGATGTGACTCGGATCGAGCCGCTGCCGGCCGGGGCCTGGCAATGGCGCCACCCGCGCGTCACGCTGACCGCCCATACCTCGGCGATCGGCTCCGGCCTGATCGCACGGACCGACGCGCTGCTGGTCGAGAATGTCCGGCGCTATGTCGGCGGCGCGCCGCTGCTCCACGAACTTTCGGCGAGGGACTTCGCATGACCCGGCTGGACGGCAAGATCGCGCTGGTGATCGGCGCCGCCGGGCAAGGCAACATGGGCCAGGCGATCGCCCGACGGCTGGCCGGCGTCGGTGCCCGGGTCATGGTGGCGGGGCGAACGCTGGCGCCCCTCGAAGCCCTGGCCGCCGAGATCGGCGGCTGGGCGGCGACCTCCGACATCACCCGCAAGGAAGACATCGATGCGCTGGCCGCGCGGCTGCGCGCCGAGGCCGGCGGTGTCGATATCGTCGTCAACGCCACCGGCCACGGCCTGCGCGGGCGGTTCGAGGATGTCACCGAGGCGCAGCTGCGGGCGATCGTCGACCTGCAGTTTATCGGGCCGTTCCTGTTCTTTCAGGCGCTGCTGCCGCTGGTCCGCGACGGCGGCTCGCTGATCCAGATCAGCTCGGCGACCGCGACGATCATGCTCGATGACCATGCGCCCTATATGGGGACCAAGGCGGGCATGGACCATATCATCCGCTGCATCGCGCTGGCCGGCGGACCCCGGCGGATCCGCGCCAATTCGGTGTCCCCCGGGCTGACCGAAACACCGATGACCGAGGGCGCCGGCGCGGTCCCCGGCGTGTTCGAGGCCTATCGCGCCAAATATCCGCTCGGCCGGCTCGGCACGGTCGACGATATCGCGGCCGCCGTGGTCTGGCTGGCCGACGACGACTGTTTCATGACCGGCCAGAATTTGCAGGTCAATGGCGGGCTGACGCTGCGCGGCAACCCGTCGCGCGCCGAGGTCGATGCCGCAGTGATTGCGGCGACGGGCAAGCCCAGGCCTGCCCCTTGAGAGGAGAACGGACATGGCGAATATCACCCTTCCCGAAGGCGCTGGCGAGGACCGCGAGCGGATGTGGCGGCTGCGGCCCGAGATGGGCGCCGCCGCCGATGCCTTCAGCGCCGCCGTGCAGAATACCTCGACGCTGACCGTCCGCGAGCAGGAGGCGGCACGGACCCGAATTGCCCATATCAACCGCTGCATCCCCTGCACCGAGGCACGGATGGACGACATGGACGCGCACGGGCTGAGCGAGAGCTTTTATGCCGGCGTCGATGCCCCGGACGGGCAATATTCGGTACGCGAAACGCTGGCCATCCGCTTCGCCGAGCGCTTTGCCGCCGGTGTCGAAGCGTTCGACGAGGATTTCTGGGCCGAAATGCACGGTGCCTTCGACGATGGCGAGATCGTCGACCTCGCCGCCGGCTGCGCCAAATGGCTCGGGCTGGGGCGGATCAATGCCGTGCTCGATCTCGAGCGCAGCTGCCCGATCCGGCTGAAGCCCTCGGCGTCGGCCAAGGCGGCGTGACCATGCGTTTTGCCGGCAAGGTGGCGATTGTCACCGGCGGCGCGGCCGGGCTGGGCGAGGCAATCGCCCGACGGCTGGCAGCCGAGGGTGCCCGTGTCATCCTCACCGACGTGTCGCCCGCCGGCGCCGAGGTTGCGGCGTCGATCGGCGCCTCGGCGCGGTTCGTCCATCATGATGTGCGGGATCAGCCCGGCTGGCAGGCGCTGGTCGCCGAAGTCGAGGCGCGCGAAGGCCGGCTTGACGTCCTCGTCAACAACGCCGGGATCGTCGAGCTCGACACCCCGGAGAGCATCGACGAAGCCAGCTACCGGGCGGTGCTCGGCGTCAGCCTCGATGGCGTGGTGTGGGGCTGCAAATATGCGATTGCCGCCATGGTCCGCGCCGGCGGCGGGTCGATCGTCAACCTGTCCTCGATCGCGGCAGTCCAGGGCGAGCCGAATAACGCGTCCTACACAGCCGCCAAGGGCGCCATCGACGCCTATAGCCGGATGGTCTCGGTCTATTGCGCGCAAAAATCCATGCCGGTGCGCTGCAATGCCGTGCTGCCGAGCGGCATGACGACGCCCATGGTCGCCTCGATCCCCGAGAAGCGGCGAGCGGCGGGCGCGGCGGCAGGGTTGATCGAGATCGTGCCCGGCGCCGCCAACGCCCGCGGCGTGCCCGATGATGTCGCCGGGGCGGTGCTGTTCCTGGCCTCCGACGACGCGCGATGGATCAACGGCCAGTCGATCGTCATCGACAATGGCGCCTCCGTGACCAAAGGCGTCGTGCCACTGTTGCAAAAATAAAACGATTACGCGTATTCGAGCTATTGTACGGCGAAGTTAGTCACTGTATCAGTTTTGCGTCGTTAACGTCACCAGGCGGACGGCTGGGCATTGTGTCCGACAAAGGGAGGGTAATGTGAAGGCACGTTCGGTTCGGGTAATGCTGTGCACCACGAGTGCATTGATCGCGGCTTCGGCTGCCGTGGCGCAGACCACACCAGTTACTGCCGGACCGGAAACGGCCGCCACCGACCTCGCCGCCGATGAAGGTGCCATCACCGTCACCGGCTCGCGCATCGTTCGCAACGGCTATGATGCCCCGACCCCGGTCAGCGTCATTACCGCCGCCGAAATCCAGCAGGCCGCACCGACGACGATCGCCGATTTCGTCAACCAGCTTCCCGCCCTCGGCGGCTCCAACTCACCCCGCTCGTCGGCCTCCACCATTGGCGGCGGCACCGCCGGCGCCAATTTGCTCAACCTTCGCAACCTCGGCCCCAACCGCACGCTCGTCCTGCTGAACGGCCGCCGCGTGACGCCGTCGACGGTGACCGGCGCGGTCGATGTCAACACCCTCCCGCAGGCGCTCGTCCAGCGCGTCGACGTCGTCACCGGCGGCGCTTCCGCCGCCTGGGGCTCGGACGCCGTGTCGGGCGTGGTCAATTTTGTTCTCGATACCAAGTTCACCGGGCTGAAGGGCCAGATCCAGGCCGGCATCGCCGACGCCGGCGACGCGGAATCGATCACGGCCGATATCAGCTGGGGCCAGAGCTATGCCGGCGGCCGCGGCCACTTCGTGTTCAGCGCCAATTATTCGAAGCAGAGCGAGGCGCTGCTGCGCAACCGCGACTGGTATGCCGGCAACAAGTTCCTGCTCAACCCGACTCCTGGCGGCGTGCCGACCCGGCTCATCCTGCCCAACTCGACTGTCAATGGCACGGCCGAGGGCTTGATCATTTCCGGCCCTCTGCGCGGCACGGCTTTCAATGCCGCCGGCGGTGTCGCCACCACCAACTTCCAGTTCGGCCAGGTCGAAAGCGGCAACTTGCAGTCGGGTGGCACGCAAAATTATGACATGACTCTCGACGTGCAGCAGACGCTCACTCCGGTGGCGCAGGGCTCCGTCTATGCCCGCACCGATTTTGAGCTGAGCGACAACATCAGCTTCTTTGCCGAAGGCTCCTATGGCAGCTCGCGGACGCGGACGAACTCGGGTTATTTCTGGCGCATCAACAACGAGCAGATCCAGATCGACAATGCCTTTCTGCCGACCAGCGTGCGCGACCGCATGGTCACCGCCGGCATCACCAGCTTCAACCTGTCCCACATCAACACGGCGCTCGGCTGGCCTTCGGGACTCAACGACCGCTCGCTGTTGCGCGGCCTCGCCGGCTTCACCGGCACCGTCGGCAACTGGCGGTGGGGCGCGTCCTATCAATATGGTCGCACCAGCATCGACAACTACGGGATCAACAACCTGATCCCGTCGCGCATTCTCAACAGCTTCGATGCGGTCAATTCGCCGAACGGCGTCGTCTGCCGGTCGACGTTGACCAACCCGACCAATGGCTGCGTGCCTTATAATCCGTTCGGCAACCGGGCGGCGACCGATGCGCAGAAGGCCTATGTGTCCGGCACCTCGGAAGCGAGAATCCGGCTGACCCAGCATGTGGTCGAAGTCAACGCGCAGGGCGACCTGTTCTCGCTGCCGGCCGGCGCCGTCACACTGGCCGTGGGTGCCGAATATCGCAAGGACAGCGGCGGCTACGTCTTCTCGGACGCCAATGGCCAGGCCGGCATCTGGTATGTCGCCAACCAGCTCCCCTACACCGGTGAAATCTCGGTGAAGGAAGCCTTTGGCGAGCTTCTCGTGCCGATTTCGGCCGAGGGCGGTGGCATCGGCAAGCTCGACCTCAACGGCGCGGCGCGTATCACCGACTATTCGACCAGCGGCAGCGTCACCACATGGAAAGTCGGCGGCAACTGGGCGCCGATCCGCGATATCGAGTTCCGGGCCACCCGGTCCCGCGACATCCGGGCGCCCTATCTGAGCGACCTGTTCGCCACCGGCACGACGCTGGTGCAGTTCCTCACCGACCCGACCCGCAACAACGCCCCGGCCACCGTCATCCAGACGACCAGCGGCAACCGAAATCTGACTCCCGAGCGGGCCGACTCGCTGACCGCCGGTGTGATCGTGCGGCCGAGCTTCCTGACCGGCTTGTCGGCCTCGGTCGATTACTATGACATCAAGATCCAGGATGCGATCGCCGTCAATTCCTCGCAGGTCATCGTCAATCAATGCGCGGCCGGCAACACGGTGTTCTGCTCCGCCATCACGCGGGATGGATCGGGCGCACTGTCGGCGGTGCGGGTGATCCCCTTCAATGCCCGCCAGGAAAATGCCCGCGGTCTCGACATTGAAGTCGGCTATCGCAGCAACGTCGGCCCCGGCACCCTCGATCTGCGCGGCCTGGTCAACTATGTCAGCAAGCTCGAGATCGTCAATCCGACCGGCATCGTCACCCGCGCCGGTGAATCGGGCAACAACCTCGGTGTCTCGCAGGGCGTTCCCCGCGTCCGGGCATTGGCCACCGTCACCTATGCGATGGACCCGGTGGTGTTCCAGCTCAAGGGCCGGTTCATCGGCAAGTCGAAGATGGAGGTCGATTTCGGCCCCAACGACCAGAACATCAACGATGTGCCGGCGATCCTCTATCTCGATGCCTTCATCTCCTATGATCTGAAGCTGTTCGGCGGCTCGACGTCGATCTTCTTCGCAGCGGACAATGTGCTCAACACATCGCCGCCGGTGATGGTCTCGCAGGACACCCAGATCGGCCAGGCGTCGGGTACCAACCTGCTGATCTATGACGGCGTCGGCCGCACCTATCGCGGCGGGTTGCGCTTCCGCTTCTGATGCTCAAGGTCATGGGACTGATCCAGCGGCGGGGAGACCTGCCGCTGGATTCGTTTCGGCTGCACTGGCGGACCATCCATCGCGGGCTGGCGCTGCGGCTGGCCGAGGCCGGGCTGATGGCCGGCTATGTCCAAAACCACCGGCTGGACATCCCTGCCCCCGGCCTGCGCATCGCCGCCGACGGCGTGCCGGAACTCTGGTTTGCCGACGAGGCGGTATTTCAGTCGATGCGCGGCCATCCGGCACATGCGGACGGCGTGTTCCACGACGAGCCGCAGTTCATGCAGACGATCGGCTATCGCTCGCTGCGGCTGGAGGAAGAGCAGGGCGAGGGCGCGGCCCGGCAGGATTGCGTCGGCCTGCTCAAGGCGATCCTGCTGCTGGAAGCCGATGATCCCGGGTTGGCCGGCGCGCCCGTACGCGGCGCCCGCCAGCGCCTGCTGGCGCCGCATGACGATATCCACCATGTCCAGACCAGCTGGTGGGCGGACCGTGGCGCCTTCGAAGCCGCCTGGTCGGCGCGCGGCCGCGGCGCGCTCGGTCTCCTCGCCGAGGAGCGCGTGGTGTTCTGGCCCGGCGATCCGGTGCCGCCGGCCGACTGGCGGCCGATCCCGCAAACGCGCCCCCGCTAGCAGGACGGATCGTCGGGGCTCCGGGACCCAAGGGTGGTGAACCGCGCAAAGCGGCCGTCGGTCTGCATGGTCGAAGGCTCGGTCTCGTTCCAGTCCATGACATAGCGGCGGTGGGCGATGCGCCAGCCATCGCCGGTCCGCACCAGCCGGTCCAGATAGCGGCCGCCGACCAGCATGCGCAGCGCCACGCCGGCCTCGGTGAAACGATGATAGGCGGTGCACATCGTCTCGGCGCGGGCGCTGTCCCCGTCCAGCGACACAAGGCTGTTCGAGATCAGATGCTGGGTGCGGTCCATTCCGCGCAGCCGGCCGACAAGCCCATCGCTCCACGCCATCGCGGCGGTATCGCCATCGCCATAATCGACCAGCGCGTCCGGTGCCCAGACCGAAGCGAACAGGGCAGCATCGCAGCGATCGACGGCACGGGCATAACGCACCATCAAATCGCCGATGTCGATGCGGTCGATGACCGTCTGCAAGGTTGACAACGCGTGCTACCTTTCCCTAAAATTCCTACATGTCCTCGTTTCATGCTAGGGCAGGCCAAGGCAGATCGCAATGATCGCCGATTTGGGGAGCGGCGGCGATGGCAGTTCCAACACCGACGCTGGCCGAGCTGGCCGACCGGATGGCAATCCTCGATTGCTCGGCACGCTACATGCGCGGCCAGGACCGGCTCGACGCTGCCGTGCAGAAGAGCGCCTTCCACCCCGGTGCGACCGTCGACTATGGCTTCTATGTCGGCACCGCCGAGGATTTCGTCGATTTCGCCCAGGCCCTGCTCGCGCGCTATCCATCGACCTGGCACATGATCGGCCAGTCACTGATCAGCATCCAGGGCGACGAGGCCAGCGGCGAGGTCTATTTCCACGCCTGGCACCGCCGCATGGCCGATGATGCCCCGCAGGACCTTCAGATCTCGGGACGCTATATCGACCGCTATGCGCGCCGCGACGGCGCTTGGGCGATCGTCCATCGCAGCGAGCTGGTTGACTGGACACGGACCGATGCCGCCGCCGACGACTGGCTGCAGCGGACCCCCAATGCCCTGCGCGGCGGCCGTGGCGGCGACGATGCCAGCCAGCGCGACACCAGGATCGACAAGGGATTATCCGATGCAGCAAGATGACCTGAAGCCCGGCCAGCACCGGTGCCCCGGCCCCAGCACGCGAGACATCATCCTCGCCGATGGCCAGCCGGTGCCCGAAGCCCTGGTCACCGAAGCACCGCAGTTCCTCGGCGATGCCGACATCGAGTACGCCCGCTATTACGACAAGGACTTCTTCGACCTCGAAATGAAGAAGCTCTGGCCCAAAGTCTGGCAATGGGTCTGCCGCGTCGAGGAGCTGCGCGAGGCCGGCGACTTCGTCACCTATGAAGTCGGCCCCTATTCACTGATCGTCATGCGCGGCAACGACAATCGCATCCGCGCCTTCCACAATGCCTGTCTGCATCGCGGCACCCAGCTGCGCCGCCCCGGCGAAAGCGGCTGGACGCCCGAGCTGCGCTGCCCCTTCCACGGCTGGACCTGGTCGACCGAAGGCGCGCTCAAGTCCATCCCATGCCGCTGGGATTTTCCCCATGTAAAAACCGAGGAATACAGCCTGCCCGAGGCCCGGGTCGGCATCTGGGGCGGCTTCGTGTTCATCAACATGGACGAACAGGCGGAGTCGCTCGAAAGTTTCCTCGGCGTGCTGCCCGACCATATGCAGGCCGGCTGGGATCTCTCCCGCCGTACGGTCACCGTGCACGTCCAGAAGGAACTGAACACCAACTGGAAAGCCGCGCAGGAGGCGTTCCTCGAAGCCTATCACGTCTATGAGACGCACGCCCAGAACCTGCCGTTCGCCGGCGACGCCAACGCTCAATATGACATCTTCGACGACCATGTCTCGCGCTTCGTCCACACCCATGGCATCCCCAGCCCGCACTATCCGCACCCGCAGACCGAGCAGGAAATCGCCGACAAGATGCACCTGCCCGCCGGAACCACAGTCCCGGAAGGCCGCAAGGCCCGGTCGGTCGCCGCCGACTGGCGGCGCGAAACCCTCGGCCAGAAATGGGGCATGGACCTGAGCGCCTTCTCGGACAGCGAGATGCTCGATTCGATCGAATATCACCTGTTCCCGAACATGTGCATCTTCCCCGGCGTGTCGCTGCCAATGGTCTACCGGTTCCGGCCGATCGGGATGGACCCGGGCCGGACGATGTTCGACCTGCTGTTCCTGCGCCCGCTGAAGCCCGGCGAAGACCATCCCGAAACACCGGCCCCCGTGCGCATCGCCCATGACCAGAGCTACGGCGAAGCCGAAGGCCTCGAACCATGGCTCGGCGCCACCTTCGATCAGGACACCGACAATCTCGCCCGCCAGTATCGCGGCTTCCAGGCCTCGAAGAAACGCGGCGAAACGCTCGGCAACTATCAGGAATCACGCATCCGGCATCTCCACCAGACGCTCGATGCCTGGCTCGCCAAGCCCTAGCCGGTGTCGGCATCCAGCCGCAGTGTGCCTCCGGCGGTGAGAGAAAATGCCTCCGGCGGCTGGGGCCGCAGGCCCCAGACCCCAATGATTTGGTTGTTCCTACAGGACCGTCTGGTGTCGCCTCGCGGAGGCCCGATTATTGGGGTCTGGGGCCTCCGGCCCCAGCCGCCGGAGGCACTTCTGACCGCCGGAGGCATTTTCTCTCACCGCCGGAGGCACTTTTCCTTACCGCCGGAGGCGTCGATACCGCCTAGGGGACCAGGATCACCTTGCCGAACTGGTTGCCTTGTTCCAGCCATCGATGGGCGTCGCCGGCCTGCTCGAGCGGGAAGCGGCGATCGACGGGCAGGCTGATCGTGCCGCTGGTAAACCAGGGCCAGGCGTGGGCGGCGATGGCGGCGGTGAGCCGGGCTTTCTCGTCGGCCGGTCGGCCGCGCAGGGTCGAGGCGGTGAGCGTCAGCCGTTTGAACATCCATTGCAGCAGGTCGGCCTGGACGATGTTGCCGCCGAGCGTGGCGATCTGCACCAGCCGGCCGTCGGGATTGAGCGCGGCGATATTGCGGGCGAAATAGTCCCCGCCGATGATGTCCAGCACCACGTCGACGCCGCCGGCGGCGCGGGCGGCCTCGGCAAAATCCTCGGCCGAGACGTCGATGGCGATGTCGGCACCCAGTTCCCGGGCGCGAGCTGCCTTGTCGGTACCGCGCGCCGTGGCGATGACACGGGCGCCGGCGGCCTTGGCCATCAGGATCGCGGTGGCGCCGATGCCGCTGTTGGCGCCGTGGATCAGCGCGGTTTCGCCGGCCTGCAGCTGCCCCCGCTCGAACAGGTTGGAATAGACGGTGAAGACGGTCTCGGGCAGCGCCCCGGCGGCGTGCAGGTCCATGTCGGCGGGTACCGCGAGCGCGTGACGGGCATCGACGACGGCATATTCGGCATAGCCGCCACCCGGCAGCAACGCGGCGACACGGTCTCCCTCATGCCACTGCGTCACCGCGGCGCCCACGGCCTCGACGATGCCGGCCACTTCAAGCCCGAGGATCGGCGAAGCGCCCGGCGGCGGCGGATAATTGCCTTCGCGCTGGGCGATATCCGGCCGGTTGACGCCGGCAGCAACGACCTTGATCAGGATCTCGTGCGCCGCCGGCACCGGCGTCGGCAGGCTGTCGACATACATGGCATCGGCCGTGCCCTTGCCGCCGTAAATATGAACCGCTCGCATTCGAAATCCAATCCTTGTTTAACCGATCAATCGGCCGACACGAAAAAACAGTCAAGGTTGTTCTTATTTCTCGACTGGGCTATGATCCGGTAAAAGAAGCACATGTATGCAGGCTCCTCAAGAGGGCCGACGGGAGAGGTTGATGGCAAGCGAGCCCGTGACACCCATGACGGCGCCGGCACCAGCCGGAAGCGACGGCGTGAGCTGGGACGAGCTGGCGCGCGGCGACAGCCGGCCGGTGCCGGAATTTCTCAAGGGCCATGTCCAGCGCGACCTCGGCTCGGCCCCGATCGAGGCATCGCGCTACACCGACCCCGAGTTCTTCCGCGCCGAATGCGAGAAGATGTGGCCGAATGTCTGGCAGTTCGCCGCCCGGCAGGAAGAAATGCCCGAGCCCGGCGATCATGTGCTCTATGAAAATGCTGGCCGCTCCTATCTTGTCACACGCCAGCCCGATGGCTCGGTCCGCGCCTTTCACAATGTCTGCCTGCATCGCGGGCGCAAGCTGCGCACCGCCAGCGGCTGGGCCAAGGATTTCCAGTGCCCCTATCATGGCTTCACCTGGAACACCGACGGCACGCTCAAGCACATCCCCTGCCGCTGGGATTTCCCCCAGATCGAGGATGAGGCGATGGCGCTGCCACAGGCGCAGGTCGGCCAATGGGGCGGCTATATCTTCATCAAGGAAGCCGAGGGTGGGCAGAGCCTCGAGGACTATCTCGCCCCGCTGCCCACGCATTTCGAACGCTGGCAGCATGAGGAGGCGTACACCACCGCCTGGGTCGCCAAGGTCATCCCGGCCAATTGGAAGGCCTGCGCCGAGGCGTTCATGGAGGCCGATCACGTCTCCACCACCCATCCGCAGATCATGGGCTTCACCGGCGACGTCAATTCCAAATACAGCCTCTACGGCGACCATGTGAACCTGACGATCACGCCGTTCGGCGTCCTCTCCCCGACGCTGGGCGTCAGCGAGAACGAGCAGCAGATCATCGACAATTTCGTCAAGTACAACGGCCGCGTCGTGCTGCCGGGCACCACCATCAACGTGCCCGAGGGCCGCAGCGCCCGCGCCACCATGGGCGATTTCAACCGCCACCGCTTCGGCGAGCTGTTCGGCCGCGATCTCGATCATGCCACCGATGCCGAGGTGCAGGACGCCTTCACCTACAATGTCTTCCCCAATTTCTCGCCCTGGGGCGGCTTCCAGCCGACCGTCGTCTATCGCTGGCGCCCCTGGCACGATGTCCGCCACACGCTGATGGAGGTTCGGCTGCTCGGCCGCCTCAAGCCGGGCGAGACCGCGCCGATGCCGGCGATGACCATGCTGGCGCCGGACGAGAGCTTCGCCGACCATCTCGGCCAGCTCGGCGCCGTGCTCGAGCAGGACATGGCCAACCTGCCCCATGTCCAGACCGGGATGGAGGCCTCCAAGACCGGCCAGCTGCAACTCGCCCGCTACCAGGAGAGCCGGATCCGGCACTTCCACAAGACCCTCGACGATTATCTGGCGCGATAGGGAGCCCCCGCGATGCAAGACCCCCTCCAGACGCTGCTCGACAAGCAGGCCTGCACCGAACTCGTCTACCGCTTCGCGCGCGGGCTCGACCGCGCCGACGAGGCGATGATCCGCGATGTCTTCCATCCGGACGCCACCGACGATCA
This sequence comes from Polymorphobacter sp., assembly GCF_051860865.1. Lineage (GTDB taxonomy): Bacteria > Pseudomonadota > Alphaproteobacteria > Sphingomonadales > Sphingomonadaceae > Sandarakinorhabdus. The sequence goes on from NZ_JBIMKZ010000041.1 coordinate 24,792, forward strand.
TGGCGGCTTCAAGGGCAATGTCGATGAATTCTGCGCCTGGGTGATGCCGGTGTTGAAGACGATGGAGCGGACCCAGCATGTCATCGGCAATGTGCTGGTCGATGTCGCCGGCGACACGGCGCGGGCCGAAAGCTATTTCGTCGCCTATCATGACATGGCCGATGCCGCGGGCGCGCCCATCCGGATGACCGTCGCCGGCCGCTACCTCGATCGCTTCGAGCGCCGTGGCGGCAGTTGGCGGATCAGCCACCGCCAGTTCGTCTCGGACTGGAGCGCCTCGGACCCCCGCTCGGACATTTTCGACCGCAGCCCCGCCTCGCCGCGCCACTTCGGCCAGCGTAGCCCGGCCGACCCGCTTTATGCACAATTGGAGCTGACCAAATGAGGTTGAACGGAAAACGCGCGCTGGTCGTCGGCGCCTCGTCCCCCGATGGCATGGGCGCCGCCGTCGCCCGCCGCTTTGCCGAGGAAGGCGCCCGCGTCGTACTCGGCGGCCGCAATCTGGACAAGGTCGGCGCCGTCGGCAAGGCACTGGGGCTGCCGGTCGTCCAGCTCGACATCACCGACGAAGCCTCGCTGGCCTCGGGCGTCGCCGCGGCGGTCGCCGAGCTGGGCGGCCTCGACATCGCCATCAACCTCGCCGGCGTCAATCACTCGTCGCTGATCGCCGACGAGACCTATGCGGCGCTGCTCAACCAGGCGACGCTGCACTTCATCGGCACCGCGCTGTTCATCCGCGACGTGGCGGCAGCGATGCCCGAGGGCGGCTCGATCATCACCATCTCGTCGCTGACCGTCGAGCTCACCGGCCCCCGTCTCGCCGCCTATTCGGCAAGCAAAGCCGCCGCCGACAAGGTGATGCGCGTCGCAGCCGTCGAATATGGCGACCGCGGCATCCGGATCAACGCCGTGGCGCCGGGGCTGACGCGCACCGCAATGACCGGCGCCTATTTCGACAATCCTGCCGTTCTCGGTGCCTTCCAGCGCGAAACGCCGACCGGGCGCCTGTCAGAGGTCGACGACGTCGCTGCGGCGGCACTGTGGCTGGCCAGCGACGAATGCACGACCACCGGCGACGTGATCCGGGTCAGCGGCGGCATGCACCTGCGCCGTTTGCCGACCCCGCGCGACATGGCATCCTGACGGCGCGACCAGCGGAGACCAGCATGGGCACCATCGACACCGCCACCCCGACCGGCCATCCCATCGGCATCGACCGGTCGCGCCCGCCGCAGCCCGCGCTGAGCGACAACCCGATCACCCCCGAGCGCTATTTCGACCGCGATTTCTGGAAGCGCGAATGGGACACGGTATGGACCCGCACCTGGCAGATCGCCGCCATGGTCAACCAGTTCGAAAAGCCCGGCGACTTCGTGACGCTGGAATTCGGCACCGAGGTGATCCTCGCGGTCATGGGCGACGACCGCGAGATCCGCTGTTTCTACAATGTCTGCCAGCATCGCGGCATGATGCTGGTGACGCAGGAGACCGGCAATTCCCGGCGCCTCACCTGCCCCTATCACGCCTGGTCCTATGATCTGCGCGGCACCATCAAGACCATTCCCGACGAGGCCGATTTCCCGGCCTCGGCCGATTGCCGGTCGAAGAACCTCGTGCCGATCCGCACCGACAGCTGGGGCGGCTTCGTCTGGTTCAACATGGACAACGACGCGATCCCGCTGCGAGAGTTCCTCGCGCCGGTGACCGACCATCTCGATGCCTATCCGATGGAGGCGATGGTCCGCACCACCTGGGTAACCATCGAGGGCGAGTTCAACTGGAAGCTGGTCCAGGACAATTTCAACGAATCCTACCATGTCTTCCATGCCCATCCGCAGCTCAAATATGTCGCCGAATTCTCCTATCTCCACTCCCAGTTCGATCATTATCCGAGCGGCCACGCCCGGATGCTGATGGCCGGCGGCGCGCCGAGCCAGACCGTGCGCGGCGGCGAGGACGAGATCATCCGCCAGATGGGCGAACATATCCGCTTCTGGGAGCTCGACCCCGAGGAGTTCCGCGGCCGGATGCACGACCTGCGGCTGGCGCTGCAGGCCCAGAAGCGCAAGCTCGGCGCCGAAAAGGGCTATGATTTCAGCCGCTACGACGATTCAATGCTGACCGACAACTGGCACTATACGCTGTTTCCGAATCTCTCGTTCAGCATGAAGCCCGATGGCAACATCTGGCTGCGCGCCCGCCCGCACCCCACCGACCCGGAGAAATGCTTCTTCGACATGTGGTATCTGAATCTGTTCCCGGCCGGCCAGAGCCAATATTATTCGCCGACGATGCGGGACTGGGTCAGCATGGAGACCCCGGCCCCGCACCAGACCGGCAAGGCCGGCGACTACAGCATGGGCCCGACCATCGATCAGGACGTCACCCTGTGGAGCGCCCAGCAGAAGGCCCTGCATTCGCGCGGCTACAGCCGCGAGGTGCTGGCCGGGCAGGAATCGCGGGTGCGGTTCTTCCACGACAATCTGGACCGGTGGATGGCGCGGCCTTGACCGCCACGTCAGGGCAGCGCCAGCGCGTCCCCGTCCGGCCAGTCGAGCCGGTTCTCGCGCACCGCCAGCAGCGTCTGGGCAAGAAAGGCGAGCAGCGCCCGCTCCATCGCCGGATCGTCCCAGCTGTCACGGTTGAGCACCATGCCGCTCATCACCGCCTGCACCAGCCGGCGGGCGCGGGACAGCCGCTCGGGCGTCTCCGCCCATTCCGGGAACACCCGCAGCAGCTCGCTGCGCCACACCTCGTCATGACGCCGGGCACGCGGCAGGAAGATCGCCGCCAGTTCGGGATCGGTCCGCGCCGCCACCATCAGCTCGAGATAGGCACTGTATTCGCGCGACAGGTAGAGCTTCCAGTCGATCAGGATGCCGACATTGTCGCGCATCCGCTCGATGTCCGGCAGCTCGCGCACCGCCGCGGTGAACGTCTCCATGTGCCGGTAGAAGGCATAGTCCGTCACCGATTCGATGAGCGCCAGTTTGGTGGCATAATGGTGGAGCATGGCGCCGCGCGAGATGCGGGCGGTGCGGATGATCAGCTCGGTGGTGGTGCGGGCATAGCCATGCCGGGCCAGGCATTCGACAGCGGTGTCGAGGATAGTGACGCGGGTATCGGCGCTCTTGCGCTGCTGCGGGCCGGCATCGGGCCGGGCCATGCCCGCCGGTTCGAGGTCGGAGAGGCGGTAGGTCGGCGGCACGGTCATCATCGGCCAGCGTATCG
>NZ_JBIMKZ010000042.1:0-1850 GCF_051860865.1 Polymorphobacter sp.
GGCCGCGCGCCAGCGCTTCGCAGGCCGCATGGCTCATCGATTCGCGTAGATAAAGCTGCAACTCCGGATAGCGCGCCCGCAGCGGCGGCAGCACGCGCGGCAGCAGGAACGGCGCGATGGTGGGGATCACCCCCAGCCGCAGCTCGCCGGTCAGCGGCCGGGTCGAGGCGCGGGTCAGTCCGGCCAGCGCGTCCGCCTCGCGCAGCACATCATAGGCCTTGGCGACGACCAGTTCGCCCAGCGGCGTGAACCGCACCACCCGGCGGTTACGTTCGACCAACTGGACGCCGAGCAGCGTCTCCAGCTCGCGCAACCCGGCCGAAAGCGTGCTCTGGGTAACGAAGCTGGCCTCGGCGGCGCGGCCGAAATGGCCATGGATGTGCAGTGCCGTCAGATATTGCAGCTGTTTCAGCGTCGGCAAGAATGTCATCGATAAAACCGATTTGTAATGATGAAATTATCGATTTGATTTGTAGCGCCGGGTCGTTCATCCCGCAATGGCGATACCGCAACACGCCTGACTAACCAAGGAGACTTCTCATGGCCCTCACTGTTGGCGATACCATTCCTTCCTTCGCGCTGCCCGTCCAGCAGGGCATCTCCGCCCTGCCGAACGGCGAGACGCTCGACATCACCACCGCCTATCCGGGCAAGTGGAAGGTGCTCTTCTACTGGCCGAAGGACTTCACCTTCGTCTGCCCGACCGAGATCATCGGCTATGGCGATCTCAAGGGCGACCTCGAAGACCGTGACGCCGTGCTGATCGGCGCCTCGACCGACACCGACTTCGTCCACTTCGCGTGGCGCAAGTCCGACGAGCGGCTGGCGGCGGCCGACTTCCCCTGGCTCGCCGACAACTCGAAACTGCTTGCCGACGCCCTCGGCATCATCGTTCGTGAAGCCGGTGTTGCGCTCCGCGCGACCTTCATCATCGATCCGGACAATGTCATCCAGCATGTCACGATCAATGGCCTGAACGTCGGCCGCAACCCCGCCGAAACGCTGCGTGTCCTCGATGCGCTGCAGACCGACGAGCTCTGCCCCTGCAACTGGTCGGAAGGCCAGGATGTGCTGAAGCCGGCCGCATAAGGCGCGGCGCGGCGCGCGGATAGCGAAGCTATCCGCTGACTCGCGCAAGCCCGGCCGGCGGGACGGGCGGCAATGCCGCCCGAACCCGTCCGACGAAGGGCGGGCTTTGCCCGCCCTTTTTCTTTGAAAGGAATTTCCCATGCTCTTCTCCGAACTGGCCAAGACCCTGCCCGATTATGCCAAGGACCTGCGGCTGAACGTCTCCAGCCTGCTCAGCGAGCAGGTGCTGACCGATCAGCAGAAGTGGGGCACGCTCGTCGCCTGCGCCCATGCCAGCGCCCACAAGCCGCTGATCGACGCGGTCGAGGCCGAAGCCGCCGACAAGCTGACGGCCGAGGCGATGAATGCCGCCAAGGCCGCCGCCTCGATCATGGCGATGAACAACATCTATTATCGCTTCACCCACCTCGCCTCGCGCGAGGACTATCGCACCATGCCGGCCCGGTTGCGGATGAACGTCATCGGCTCGCCGGGCATCGAAAAGGCCGATTTCGAGCTGTTCAGCCTCGCCGTCTCGGCGATCAACGGCTGCGGCATGTGCATCGACAGCCATGACAAGGTGTTGGCCCAGCACGGCATGGGCACGGACAAGATCCACACCGCCGTGCGCATCGCCTCGGTCGTCCACGCCGTCGCCCGCACCCTCCAGGCGGCCTGACACCGCGCCCCTCCGTCATGCCGGCCGGTGCCCTATGGCGCCGGTCGGCATAATGGCTTATTTGAGGCACGATGTCCGGCAATTGCCGATCCGGGGACGTTCC
>NZ_JBIMKZ010000042.1:1860-10748 GCF_051860865.1 Polymorphobacter sp.
TGGCGCTCATTGCCTTTCTCGATTCGATCAAGTCCCGTGACCCGGCGCCACGGTCGCGATGGGAGATACTGACCTATCCCGGCGTCTGGGCGCTGGCCTTCCACCGCGTCGCCCATGCGCTGTTCGGCCTGCGACTGTTCCTGATGGCGCGGATCGTCAACCATGTCTCCCGCCTGCTGACGGCCATCGACATCCATCCCGGCGCACGGATCGGCGCCAATTTCTTCATCGACCATGGCTTCGTGGTCATCGGCGAGACCGCACTGATCGGCGACAATGTCACCATCTACCAGTGCGTGACGTTGGGCGGTACCGACCCGGCCAATGGCATCGCCGGCAAGCGCCACCCGACGCTGGAGGACGGTGTCATCATTGGCTCGGGCGCCCAGGTGCTCGGCCCGATCACCGTCGGCAGCCGCGCCCGCGTAGGCGCCAACGCCGTGGTAACACGCGACGTGCCGGCAGGCGCCACCATGGTCGGCATTCCTGCCCGCGCGGTACCGGTCGATGCCGGCGACTATGCCAAGCCGTTCATGCCTTATGGCACGCCCTGCGCCCAGAAGTTCGACCCCGAGACCCAGAAGATCGAGCTGCTGCGCTGCGAGATCGAAACGCTGCGCGCCCGCCTCGATGCCTTGACCACCGAGGACGCCGATCGGAAGGCCGGCTGAGGTTGGAAAACGTCACCCCCCTGCCCCGATCGGATTCCGGGCCAACAGCCAGCCGGACCGAACCGCAGGTCAGCTTCACCCGTCTCGAACTCGACCGTATCCTGTCCCTCTATGGCCGCATGGTCGCCGCCGGGCTGTGGCGCGACTATGCGCTGGCGCTGGGGCCGAAGCAGGCGAGCTTCTCCGCTTTCCGCCGCACCGCCGAGAATCCCGAGATACGGATCGTCAAGGATCCGGCGCTGCGGCAGCGTCAGGGCGAATGGGCGCTATATGGGGAAGGCGGTATCGTGCTGAAGCGCGGCCATGAGCTTCCCGGCGTGCTGGCGGTGGTGGAGCGGCGGCTGCTGAAACTGGTGGAGCGCTAATGTGAGCCGACTGGAAGGCGGTTGCCATTGCGGGAAGGTGCGCTTTTCGATCGACGACAAGGCCGTCCTCATGACCGGCTATTGCCATTGCTCGATCTGCCGGCGACTGTCCGGCGCGCCGGTAAATGCCTGGGTGGCGGTGATGCCGGGGGATCTGGACCTCACCGGCGATGTTGCCACCTACCGCTCTTCAGATTCCGGGCACCGCGCCTTCTGCCCCGGCTGCGGCGCCCAGCTGTGGTTCGCCTCGAGCGACGGCGCCTTCATCACGCTCAATGCGCCGGGTTTCGACACGCCTGACGCCGAGCCGCTCCGGCCACGGCTGCACATCTATGTCGCCGACAAGCTGTCGTGGTTCGACATTACCGACGATCTGCCGCGCCTCCCCGCCGGTCCGCCCCAGGGCTGAGGCCTATGTGGTGAGCAGCCCAGGCTGCACGCTGCTCAAGATGGTTCAAAGCTGAGCGGCGCGCCGAGTGCGACGACGCCCTGCTCGATGCTGGTCTGGGGCACGATATCGCCGGCGCGGTCGATGATCTCGGCGAACCGTTCGGCTACCGTCTCCGCGGTCATCGCCGCGCCAGCAACATGGATGCCGCGCGTCAGCGTCACATGCGTCGCTTCGAAGCCGCCGCCGCCCGCATTGAGGATGGTGTTGGTCGGCGCCTCTTCCGAGACCAGATAGATCGCCGCCGGCACCACGCTTTCCGGGCCCAGCCGATCCAGCGCTTCGGCGGGAATGACATCGTCGGTCATCCGCGTCGCCGCCAGCGGCGCGATGGCATTGACGCGGACGTCGTTGCGCGCACCCTCCAGTGCCAGGGTCTTCATCAGCCCGACCAGCCCGGCCTTGGCGGCGCAATAATTGGCCTGGCCGAAGTTGCCGTACAGCCCGCTGGAGCTGGTCGCCATCAGGATGCGGCCATAGCCCTGCTCGCGCATCAGCGCCCACACCGCCTTGCTGCAGATCACCGAGCCCATCAGATTGACCTCGATGACGCTGCGGAAATCCTCCAGGCTCATCCGCGCAAATGTCTTGTCGCGCAGGATCCCGGCGTTGTTGATCAGCACATCGACCCGCCCCCAGCGCTCGCGCACCACGCCGACCATCTTGTCCACCGCCGTGGCATCGGTAACGCTGGCGCCATTGGCCATCGCCTCGCCGCCCAGCGCCTCGATCTCCGCCACCACCGCCTGGGCGGCGGCGAGCGACGCGCCCGTACCGTCCCGCGCCCCGCCGAGATCGTTGACGACCACGCGCGCCCCGCGCCGCGCCAGCTCCAGCGCATAGCAGCGGCCGAGGCCGCCGCCCGCGCCGGTGACGATGGCGACACGATTATCGAAACGAATTGTCATCTATGCAAAGCCCCTCTGACAGGGCGTTGCCATATCGCAAGCAACCTGACGGTAAAAGCCCCGACGCCGATCAGGCGCGGACCGGCTCCAGCTCGACATCGAGCGCATAGCCGGCCGACCGCACCGTGCGGATGACATCGGGCAGTTCCTCGCCGCCAGCAGTGGCATTGACCGCCTTGCGCAGCCGGCGAATGTGCACATCGACGGTCCGCTGCTCGACATAGACATCGCGCCCCCAGACCGAATCAAGCAATTGCTCGCGCGAGAACACCCGGCCCGGATGCTCGAGGAAGTGGCGCAGCAGCCGGAACTCGGTCGGCCCCAGCTGCACCGGCTGGCCGTCGCGCGTCACCTTGTGTGAGGCGGTGTCCATGCTGATCCCGGCATAATCGAGGTTGCCGCCGGACAGCGCCGGCCGCAGCCGCCGCAGTAGCGCCCGGATCCGTGCCACCAGCTCGCGCGGGCTGAACGGCTTGGTGACATAATCATCGGCGCCGGTCTCCAGCCCGCGGATGCGGTCCGCCTCCTCGACCCGCGCCGTCAGCATGACGATCGGCAGATTGGCGGTCGCCGGCGCCCTGCGCAGCCGCCGGCAGACCTCGATGCCCGAGAGATTGGCGATCATCCAGTCGAGGATCACCAGATCAGGCTTCTCTTCCTGCGCCAGCACCAGCGCCTCCTCACCGTCGCCGGTGCGGATCACGTCGAAATTTTCCTTCTCGAGATTATAGCTGATCAGCTCGACGAGATGGGGATCGTCTTCAACAAGCAGGATCTTCGGACGCATCACTCACTCTCCTCAGGTTTCGAGGCAATCGCAGGGGGCTGGGTATAGGTGGAGGTGTTGTCACTCTTCGGCCGGTCGACGATATGCTCGCCGGTCACCGCGTAGTGGACCATCTCGGCGATGGCGGTGGCATGGTCGCCGATCCGCTCAAGGTTTTTCGCGACGAACAGCAGATGCGTCGACGGCGTGATGTAATGCGGATTTTCCATCATGAAGGTCAGCAGCGAGCGGAACAGGCTGTTGTAGAAATCATCGACGCCCCGGTCACGTTCGCACACCGCCTGCGCCAGCGCCGCGTTGCGGTCGACAAAGGCATCGAGCACGTCGCGGATCATGCCCACGACGATCCGCGCCATCTCCGGCACGATCACCACCGGCTCGATCGGCTGCGCCTGCGCCAGCACCGAGGCGCGCTTGGCGATGTTCTTGGCATAGTCGCCGATCCGCTCGAGCACACCCGCCATCTTCAGCGCTGCCACGATCTCGCGCAGGTCATTGGCCAGCGGCGCGCGCAGGGCGATGATCCGCACCGCCAGCGCCTCGGCCTCGGCCTCGAGCGCATCGATCCGCTTGTCGTCGTTGACCACGCGCATCGCCGCGTCGACATTGCGCGTCACCAGCGCATCGACCGCAGCGGCGATCTGCACCTCGCACAGCCCGCCCATGCGGCTGATGATGGCACGCAGCTGGCCGATGTCGTCGTCGAAGGACTTGACGGTATGGCGGTCGGTCTCGGTCATTTCCTGGTCCTTGGTCAGCCGTAGCGGCCGGTAATATAGTCCTTGGTGCGGGTTTCGGCAGGATTGGTGAAGATCATGCTGGTGTCGCCATATTCGACCATCGAGCCGAGATGGAAGAAGGCGGTCTTCTGGCTGACCCGCGCCGCCTGCTGCATGTTGTGGGTGACGATGATGATCGCATAACGGCCGCGCAATTCGTCGATCAATTCCTCGATCCGCGCCGTGGCGATCGGATCGAGCGCCGAGCAGGGCTCGTCCATCAGGATCACCTCGGGGTCGACGGCAATGGCCCGCGCAATGCACAGCCGCTGCTGCTGGCCGCCGGACATCGCCGTGCCGCTCTCCTGCAGCCGGTCCTTGACCTCGTCCCACAGCCCGGCGCGGCGCAGCGACCGCTCGACGATCACGTCGAAATCCGCCTTGCCCGCCGCCAGCCCATGAATGCGCGGCCCATAAGCGATATTCTCGTAGATCGACTTGGGAAACGGATTGGGCTTCTGGAAGACCATGCCGACCCGGGCGCGCAACTGCACCACGTCCATCTCCGGCGAATGGATATCGGTATCGTCGAGCCGGATATCGCCCTCCACCCGGGCGCTCTCCACCGTGTCGTTCATCCGGTTGAAGCAGCGCAGGAAGGTCGACTTGCCGCAGCCGGACGGGCCGATGAACGCGGTCACCTTGTCGGCATGAACATCGAGCGATACGTTCCGGATCGCCTGCGTCGTGCCATAGAAGACGTTGACATCCCGTGCCGACATCTTCGGGGGCGTGTTTTCAGGATAACTGTTCACCAGCGCCTCTCGAAGCGATTGCGGAGATAGATGGCGACGCTGTTCATCATCACCAGGATGACCAGCAGCACGATGATCGCCGCCGAGGTCTTCTCGATGAACCCGCGCGCCACATCGTCGGACCACAGAAAGACCTGCACCGGCAGCACCGTCGCCGGCGTTGTGAACCCCTGCGGCGTGTCGACCACGAACGCCCGCATGCCGATCAGCAGCAGCGGCGCCGTCTCCCCGAGCGCGCGCGCCACGCCGATGATCGTGCCGGTCATGATCCCCGGCATCGCCAGCGGCAGCACATGCTGGAACACCACCTGGATCGGCGAGGCACCGATCCCGAGCGCCGCGTTGCGGATCGACGGCGGCACCGACTTGATCGCCACCCGCGCCGAGATCACGATCACCGGCAGCGTCATCAGCGCCAGCGTCAGCCCGCCGACCAGCGGCGCCGAACGCGGCAGCCCGAAGAAGTTCAGCAGCACCGCCAGCCCGAGCAGCCCGAAGATGATCGACGGCACCGCCGCCAGATTATTGATGCTGACCTCGATCAGGTCGGTCCAGCGGTTCTTCGGCGCAAACTCCTCCAGCCAGATCGCCGCCAGCACGCCGATCGGAAAGGCAAAGGAGATGGTGACGATCAGCGTCAACAGGCTGCCCAGCGCCGCCCCCCAGATGCCGGCCAGCTCGGGCACGGTCGAATCCGCCGTGCTCAGGAAGATGGTGTTCAGCCCCGACCGCAACAACCCACGCTCGGAGAGCTCGCGCCACGCGGTAATGTCGCGGTCGCTCACCCCGCGCGTCAGCGCCGGCGCGTCGAGATCGAATTTGCCCTTGGCCAGCAAATCGATCGAGCTGCGCACCGGCACCCAGACGCTCGCCGTCTTGCCGAGCAGGCCGGGATCGGCCTCCAGCGCGTCGCGCAACGCCAGCCAGGCGCCTTCGCTGACGACCGAATCATAATCGCCCAGCTGCTCGGAGGCCTTGAGCATCAGCCCGGCATAATCGGCCTGGCGCAGCGTCACGCGCCGGGTCGCCTCGTCCGCGCCCAGCCCGATCGCCGCCGGATCGATGCCGAGCACCGCCGGGTCATAGGTCACCGACACCCGTACTTCGGTGTCGATAAAGCCGGTCCAGCCATCGCGGATGATGGTGAACAGCAGGATTGCCAGGAAGCCGGCAGCCAGCGTCAGCGCCCCCAGCCCCAGCCAGCGAAAATTGCGCTCGGACGCATAGCGCCGGGCAATCCGCCGCTGCATCGCCGGCGATGCCCAGTCGGTCGGCGGCCGGGTGCCGGCAACCGGCGCGGGGGTGGCCAGGCTCGCCATGTTATTCATAAGCCTCGCGATATTTCTTCACCACTGCCAGCGCATAGATGTTGAGCACCAGGGTGATGCAGAACAGCACCAGCCCCAGCGCAAAGGCCGACAGCGTCTTCGGGCTGTCGAATTCCTGGTCGCCGGTCAGCAGCGCCACGATCTGCGTCGTCACCGTGGTGACGCTGTCGAACGGATTGAGCGTCAGGTTCGCCGCCAGCCCGGCTGCCATCACAACGATCATCGTCTCGCCGATCGCCCGACTGACCGCCAGCAGGATGCCACCAACGATGCCGGGCAACGCGGCGGGCAGCAGCACGCGCTTGACCGTCTCGGACGGCGTCGCTCCCATCGCCAGGCTGCCGTCGCGCATCGCCCGCGGCACGGCGTTCAGCGCATCATCGGCCATCGACGAGACGAACGGGATGATCATGATCCCCATCACCAGCCCGGCCGCCAGCGCCGATTCCGAACTGGCCTCGCGCATCCCCAGCCACACGGCGAAGTCGCGCACCGCCGGCGCCACGGTCAGCGCCGCGAAAAAGCCGTAGACCACGGTCGGCACGCCGGCGAGCAATTCCAGCATCGGCTTCAATATCTTGCGCAGCCGGGTATCGGCATATTGGGTCAAATAAACCGCCGACATCAGCCCAAGCGGGATCGCCACGATCATCGCGATGATCGCGCCGATGAAGATCGTCCCCCAGAACAGCGGCACCGCGCCGAACGCCCCCGACGAGCCGACCTGGTCGGCACGGATCGCCGTCTGCGGCGACCAGCGGGTGCCGAACAGGAATTCGAGCGGCGACACAAACTGGAAGAAGCGCAGGCTCTCGAAGATCAGGCTGAGCACGATGCCGAAGGTGGTCAGGATCGCCACCAGCGACGCGGTCATCAAGGCCAGCCGCACCGCCGCCTCGACCTTGTTGCGCGCCCGGAACTGCGGCCGCAGCCGCGAGAAGGCAAACAGCCCGCCGACACTCGCCAGCGTCAGCGCCACCGCGCCGGCCAGCAGATTATAGTTGCTCCGCGTCGTCGCATAAACCACCGCCGCCGGCCGCGTCGCCTCGTTGAACGGCTCCTCGATCTCGCCCGCCGCCAGTCCCTTGACCTCGTTCATGAACGAGATCCGGTCGAGGTCACCGACCGGCCGCTCGGCCGCCGGCACCGTGTCGAGGACGCGCCCGGCAATGAAGTCGTCGCTGACCACTGCCCAGCCGAGCACCACCAGCAGCGCCGGCATCAGCGCGAACAGTCCGACATAGCCGCCATGATAGCCGGGCCGCGAATGCACCCCGCCGATCCGCGCCTTGGCGGTCGTCGCCGTCGCCGCATTGGCGGCAAACAGCGCCGTGCCGCGCGCCCGGCCCATGAAGAAGCCCAGCAGCCCGAGCCCGAAGGCCAGGAAAATCAGCATCGTCAGCGACATCAGAGCACGTCCGCCGGATCGAGCAGCACCGGCTTGCGCGCCGCCTCGGCATTGGCCGCCCGCACCGGATCAGGCGAGGCCACCAGCCCGCGTCGCGCCAGATAGCCCTTGCGGCCCCAGGTCGACTCCCGGCTCAGTTCGGTCAGGAATGCCTGCATGCCGCGCACGCTGCGCATATGCTGCGCCTTCACATAGACATAGAGCGGCCGCGAGGCCGGAAAGGCAAAGGTGGCGATATTGTCATAGGTCGGCTCAACCCCCGAGATCGGTACACCCTTCACCTTGTCGAGATTTTCCTCGAGATAGGAATAGCCGAACACGCCGAGCAGATTGGGGTTGGCGGCCAGCTTCTGGACGATCAGATTGTCATTCTCGCCGGCCTCGACATAGGCGCCGTCCTCGCGCATCGCCGTGCAGATCTGGGCATGCCGGTCGGCGTCGCGTGCCTTCAGCGCCTTCATCGCCGGATTGGCGTTGCAGCCCTTGTCCATATAGAGCTCGTTGAAGGCATCGCGCGTACCGCTCGTCGGCGGCGGCCCCAGCACCTCGATGCGGATACGCGGCAGCCGCGGGTTGATGTCGCTCCACAGCCGCGCCCGCTGCGGCCGGCCATAGGGCATAGCGGCGAGCGCCCGGTATATTTCTTCCTCGGTCATCCCCGGAAAACGCCCGGCGCGCCCCTGCGCCACCGCCAGCCCGTCGAGCCCGATCTGCACCTCGATGATGTCGGTAACGCCATTTTTCGCGCAATCGGCGCCCGGCTTGATCCGCCGCGAGGCATTGGCGACATCGGGGAAGCGCTCGCCGATCCCCGAGCAGAACAGCTTGATGCCGCCGCCTGTGCCGGTCGATTCGACGATCGGCCCGGGAAACTGCGGATTGGCGCGCTTGAACTGTTCGGCAACCGCGGTGACGAACGGGTAGAGCGTCGACGAGCCAACGATCCGCAGCTGGGTCCGCGCCGCGACCGGCGTCGCGGAAAGCGCCGCCACGGCTGCTGCCAATGCCCCCAACTGGATTGCCCGCAAAATAATGTCTCCCGGCGCGCGTCGTCTGGCACCCATGTCGCTCTCGCAACTGCCGCTCTAGCGACCGTTGATGCGCGGCCTATGACAGTTTGATGACCGTTTCATGACAGCGGCGCCGGCACCGGGTCCGGGTTCGCCTCCGCTTCGACGCGCACCGCCGCCTGCGGCAAGGTGAACGAGACGGTAGTGCCCTCGCCCAGCTGGCTCTCCACTTCCAGCCGGCCGCGATGCCGCTCGACGATATGCTTGACGATCGCCAGCCCCAGCCCGGTGCCGCCCATCTTGCGGGACCGCTGCGAATCAACCCGGTAGAAGCGCTCGGTCAGCCGCGGCAGATGCTCGGGCGCGATCCCCTCGCCCCGATCCTTGACGGCGATGCGAACCTGCGGCCCGTGCGCCGCCGTCGCCGGC
>NZ_JBIMKZ010000042.1:10758-27612 GCF_051860865.1 Polymorphobacter sp.
CGATCGCCCGGATGGTGATCGGCGTGCCGGTCTGGCCATATTTGAGCGCGTTCGACACCAGATTGTGCAGCACCTGCAAAATCTGGTCGCGGTCCCCCACCACCGGCGGCACATTGGCCGGCACCTCGATCAGCAGCCGGCGCTGGTCCTGCTCCATCCGCATCGCCAGCGTCTTGCCGACATCGGAAAACACACCCGACACGTCGAGCGTCGCCGAGGGCCGAACATATTTGTCGAGCTCGATCCGCGACAGCGACAGCAGGTCGTCGATCAGTCGGGACATCCGGCTCGCCTCATTGGCCATGATGCCGAGGAACCGCCGCCGCGCCGGCTCGTCCTCCGCCGCCGGCCCGAGCAGGGTCTCGATGAAGCCGGACAGCGTCGCCAGCGGCGTCCGCAGCTCATGGCTGGCATTGGCGACGAAATCGACGCGCATCCGCTCGGTCAGCCTTGTCTGGGTGATGTCGTCGAACAGCACCAGCAGCCGCCCCTGCCCGGCCGGCACCGTCCGCATCCGCCAGGCACTGTTGCTGTCGCCGATGCCGTTAATCTCGCGGGCGAGGCTGCTGCCGCTGTCCCGGCTCTCGCCCAGCGCATCGAGCACACCCGGATGGCGGACAACCAGACGCAGGTCGCCGCCCTCCACCCGCGCCCCGAACAAGGACCGCGCCGCCGCATTGGCCGCCACCGCCACCGCCCCCTCGACGATCAGCGCCGGGTCGGACAGCGCTTCGATGCTGATGCGGTCGGCCGGCAGCGGCTCGGGCAGCGCCGGCTGAAGGATCTGCCGGTGGGTAACCGCCGGCTGGCGACGGCCCATCAGCCAGCCCAGCGCCAGCGCCGCCAGCAGCAGCGCCAGCAGCCCGAGGACCAGCTCGCCGCTCACCGCGCCGCCACATTCATCCGTGCCAGCGCGGGCAGCAGCTGGTCATAATGGTCGATCACCACATCGGCACCGAGATCGGCGGCCGGACGATCAGAAAAGCCGAAGCTGACCACCACCACCGGCAGCCCGGCATTGCGCGCCGCCGACACATCGGTGATCGAATCACCGACGAACACCGCCGTGTCGGCTTCCGCCGCCGCTCCCGCCGTAGCCAGCGTCGCCATCACATGCCCGGCATCGGGCTTGGCGCGCGGCACCGAATCGAAGCCGACCACCGCGGCGAACCGCGCCGTCCAGCCGAGCGCCGCGATCAGCGCATCGGCCAGCACCTGCGGCTTGTTCGTGCACACCGCCAGCACACTGCCCGCCGCCGCCAGCGCATCGAGCGCCGTCTCGACGCCGTCGAACGGCCGCGAGCCATCGGCGATATGGTCACGGTAATAGGCCATGAACGGCGGCACCCCGGCTTCGACGAGTTCGGGCGTCGCCTCGCCGCTACGCGCCAGCCCCCGTCCCAGCAAGGCCCGGGCCCCATGACCGACCATATGGCGCACCTCGTCCGCCGGCACCGGCGGCCGCCCGAGCGCGCCCAGCGCATGGTTGAGCGCCGCGCACAGGTCCGGCGCGCTGTCGACCAGCGTGCCATCAAGATCGAACACGATGCAGGAAGGATAAGGATTCACGATGCTGTGTTGCACCTTCGGCGCTTCCCAAGGCAAGGCCGATATGGCAGGTCGCGGGGCGTGATCGATCCCGCTCCTCCCCCGCTCTCCGCCGGCATCGCTGCCATCGTGCTGGCCGCCGGCCAGGGCACCAGGATGAAATCGTCGCTGCACAAGGTTCTCCATCCAATCGCCCATAAGCCGATGTTGTTGCATATATTGGACAGCCTTGCGGCGCTGTCGCCGCAGCATCAGGTGATCGTCACCGGCGCCGGCCGCGAACAGGTCGAAGCTGCGCTCACCGGTCGTACGGTCACCATCGCCGTCCAGGCAGAGCAACTCGGCACCGGCCATGCCGTCCGCCAGGCCGAGGCGGCGCTGGCCGGGTTCGAAGGCACGGTGCTGATCCTGTTCGGCGACGTGCCGCTGATCACCACCGCCACGCTGACAGTGCTGGCCGGCGCGCTGGACGACGATGTCGCCGCCGCCGTCATCGGCTTCCGCCCGGCCGATCCGGGTCGCTATGGCCGCATCCTCGCCGAAGACGGGCGCATCCGGAAAATGGTCGAGTATCGCGACGCCAGCGGCTCCGAGCGTGCCATCGGCCTGTGCAACAGCGGCCTGATGGCGGTCCGCGCCGCCGATCTCTGGCGCTGGCTGGCGCAGATCGACAACCGCAACGACGCCGGCGAATATTATCTGCCGGACATCATCGGCCTCGCCGTCGCCGAAGGCCGCACCGCGCGAGTCATCGAGGTCGCCCCGGACGAAGTTACCGGCGTCAACAGCCGCGCCGAGCTGGCCCAGGCCGAGGCGCTCTGGCAGGCCCGACGCCGCGCCGCGCTGATGGCCGATGGCGTGACGATGACCGCGCCCGACACCGTCCATCTCGCCCATGACACCGCCATCGAGGCCGACGCCAGCCTCGAACCGTTCATCGTCTT
Organism: Polymorphobacter sp.; assembly: GCF_051860865.1. Lineage (GTDB taxonomy): Bacteria > Pseudomonadota > Alphaproteobacteria > Sphingomonadales > Sphingomonadaceae > Sandarakinorhabdus. The sequence goes on from NZ_JBIMKZ010000042.1 coordinate 13,251, forward strand.
CGGCCCCGGCGTGCGCATCGCCGGCGGCGCCCGCATCCGCGCCCATTCGCACCTGGAGGGTGCCGAGGTCGGCGCCGGCTGCGAAATCGGCCCCTTCGCCCGGCTGCGCCCCGGCACGGTGCTGGACGCCGGTGCCAAGATCGGCAATTTTGTCGAAACCAAGAATGCCCATTTCGGCACCAGGGCCAAGGCCAACCACCTCAGCTATATCGGCGACGCCCGGGTCGGCGAGGCCGCCAACATCGGTGCCGGCACCATCACCTGCAACTATGACGGCCATTTCAAGTACAAGACCGATATTGGCGCGCACGCCTTCATCGGCTCCAACTCGGCGCTCGTCGCGCCGGTGCAAATCGGCGCCGGTGCCATCGTCGGTGCCGGCAGCACCATCACCGCCGATGTGCCGGCCGACGCCCTCGCCCTCGTCCGCCCGCCGCAGACTGAAAAGTCGGGCTGGGCGGCCCGTTTCCACACCGCCATGCGCGCTCGAAAGAAATCCTGACCCATGTGTGGCATCATCGGCATCGCCAGCACCACCGACGTCGCCCCGCGACTGCTGGAGGGCCTGCGCCGCCTCGCCTATCGCGGCTATGACAGCGCCGGCATCGCCACCCTGAACGGCGGCACGCTCGATCGGCGCCGCGCCCAGGGCAAGCTGGACAATCTCGCCGCCGTCCTCGCCGCCCAGCCGATCGCCGGCCACACCGGCATCGCCCATACCCGCTGGGCCACGCACGGCGGCCCCACCACCGACAATGCCCATCCCCATGCCACCGACGCGGTCAGCCTTGTCCATAACGGCATCATCGAGAATTTCCGCGAGCTGCGCGCCGAGGTCATCGCCGCCGGCCGCACCCTCAGCTCGCAGACCGACAGCGAGGTCGTCGCCCATCTGCTGACCATGGCGCTCGGCCGTGGCCTGACGCCGGGCGAGGCCGTCGCCGAGACGCTGCCCCGTCTCCATGGCGCCTTCAGCTTCGCCATCCTGTTCCGCGCCGAGCCCGGCGTGCTCTATGGCGCCCGCCAGGGCTCGCCGCTGGTGCTCGGCCACGGCGACGGCGAGATGTTCCTCGGCTCGGACGCGCTCGGCCTCGCTCCGTTCACCAACCGCATCACCTATCTGGAAGAAGGCGACCGCGTCCGCCTCACGGCCACCAGCGTCGAGCTCACCGATACTCATGGCCAGCCAGTGGTCCGCCCGCTGACCATCTCGTCCGCATCGGCGGCGCTGATCGAAAAGGGCAACCACCGGCACTTCATGGAGAAGGAAATCCATGAGCAGCCGATCATGGTCGCCCAGACGCTCGGCGCCTATCTCGACCCGCTCGCCGAAACCATCAGCCTGCCGGACAGCGCCGTCGACCTGAGCAGCATCACCCGCATCCAGATCGTCGCCTGCGGTACCGCGCTGCTCGCCGGCCATGTCGCCAGCTACTGGCTGGAGAGCCTCGCCCGCATCCCCGTCCAGATCGAGAATGCCTCGGAATTCCGCTACCGCGACGCCCCCGCCACCCCCGACACGCTGCTGCTGGTCATCTCCCAGTCGGGCGAGACCGCCGACACGCTGGCCGCGCTCCGCCATGCCCATGCCGCCGGCCAGCCGGTAGCCGCCGTCGTCAACGTCCCCAGCTCGACCATGGCGCGCGAGGCCGACCTGCTGCTGCCCACCCACGCCGGGCCTGAGATCGGCGTCGCCAGCACCAAGGCTTTCACCTGCCAGCTTGCCGTGCTCGCCGCCTTCGCCGTCGCCCTGGGCCGGCTGCGCGGCACCATCGACCATCAGGCGGAGGCCGACCATGTCCGCCTTCTGATGGAAGTCCCCGCCGCGATGAACGCCGCGCTGGCGCTCGAAGAGCCGATCATCCAGCTCGCCCACACCCTGTCGCAGGCGCGGGACATCCTCTATGTCGGCCGCGGCCCCGACTATCCGATGGCGCTGGAGGGCGCGCTGAAGCTCAAGGAAATCAGCTATATCCATGCCGAAGGCTATGCCGCCGGCGAACTCAAGCACGGCCCGATCGCGCTGATCGACGAGCATGTGCCGGTGATCGTCATCGCCCCCTCCGGCCCGCGCTTCGAGAAGACCATTTCCAACATGCAGGAGGTGATGGCCCGCGGCGGCCAGGTCGTGCTGATCTCGGACGCCGCCGGGCTCGAATCGCAGGGCCATGGCACGATGGCGCGGATCGAGATCCCCCATGTCGACCCGTTCATCCAGCCGCTGATCACCGCCGTCCCCATCCAGTTGCTCGCCTATCAGGTCGCGGTCGCCAAGGGCACCGACGTCGACCAGCCGCGCAACCTCGCCAAGTCGGTCACGGTGGAGTGACTCAGTCGATCCGATAGTGGATCGGCTTGAAGCTGCCATTGTTGGACTGCAGCGCCGAGCACGCCGTCAGGCCAATCAACAGGTCCATCTTCGCTTCCAGCACGATCCGGTCGCCGGCCTTGCTCAGCGGCGGCAACACCTTCAGTTCGCCGGTGGTACCATCGACCGGCACATTCATGAACAGGTTGAACGCCACTGGAATCCGGTCGGGCACGATCCCATAGGGCGCCAGCGCCTCCGCCAGATTGCCGAAACACCCCCGGTGCGGCTGCTCGTCGCCATAGATGATCCGGAAAGTGTCCCGGGAGCATGGCGTCAGCAGGAAATCATGCCGCCCGACCGTGTCCTCGACAATCTGCAGCATGATGTTTGACCGGTTCGAATAGAGCGGGTCCGGCACGGTCAGGTAGATCCGGCTCAGATAATCGAGCGTCCGCCCCGATGAAATCACCTCGTCGACATCGTCGCGGGCAAAGGCCAGCAGGTCGGACACCTGCTCGCCGCAGGGATCGATCACCGTCAGCCGCTGGCCGCGCTCGAGAATGAAGCCGGCCCCCGAGCGCGGCGGGATCTCATGCACCATGAACAGCGTCTACCTTGCTCGCGCTGTCCGGCCGCGCCCCGGCGCCCCGCCCGGCATAGGGACAGGCCCAATTCTCGTCGACGGCGCGGCCGCTGTACTGCCGGGCCTCCGAGCCTTCGCCATGGCGCGCCAGCATCGGATTCATCGAGCCGGCGAGATCCAGATCACGCTCGAGGATCGCCGACCGCAGCTTCTCATAGCGGTTGGCAGCGCGCAGCTGCTCGAACTGGTCGTGCAGGTTGAACACCAAAGTCGGCCGCTCGAAGCGCCGCGCCGGCCGGCTCGATCCCGGATGCAGCCCAACGACGAAGAACGCCTCGCCCCCGAAGCTCAGCGAGAAATGCGGATCTTCGGGATCGTCGCTGACCCGCGGATCACGCGGTTGGTCGAACCACAGCGCATCCTTGTCGGCGAGCGACTGGATGCGCTCCCAGAGAAAGCCTTCGAATTCGGCTTCGCCCAGCGCCGCCTCTCCCTCGAAAATCACCACCAGCGTCTGGAACAATTCAGGCTCGCGCCGGTAATCCGCCGCCAGTCGGGAGATTTCCGGCAGGATGCGCAGATCGTCCCAGGCCGAGGTGATATCCCGGGCAATGATGATGCGCATTTTCTGGCGCGAAAGCGCCGATTTCGCGCCTACGCACGGAAACGACGGATCGCGGACAAATTCATGGAACCGCTCGACGAGCGGATGATCTGGCGTCTGCATGACAACTCCTCGGGGTTGCCGTGAAACAGATTTTCGCGCGAAAAGTTCCCCGGTCGACCCGGCTTATCGCCCGGTCTGCCCCCGATGCATCAGCCGCGCGTCCGCCAGCACCAGCGCCACCATCGCCTCCATCACCGGCGCCGCACGAATGCCGACACAGGGATCGTGGCGACCCACAGTGCGAATATCGGTGGCCGACCCGTCACGGGCGATGGTCTCGACCGGCGTCAGGATCGACGATGTCGGCTTAAGCGCCATCCGCACCACCACCGGCTGGCCAGTGGAAATGCCCCCGGCAATCCCGCCGGCATGGTTGGCCAGAAACTGCGGCCCGTCGCTACCCGGCCGCATCGGATCGGCATTCTCCTCGCCGGACAGCCGCGCCGCGCCAAAGCCGTCGCCGATCTCGACCGCCTTGACCGCGTTGATCCCCATGCAGGCGCTCGCCAGCTGCGCATCGAGCTTCTGGTACAGCGGCGACCCCCAGCCGGCCGGCACACCTTCGGCCACACATTCGACAATGGCGCCGAGAGACGACCCCGCCTTGCGCGCCGCATCGAGGCGGTCGGCCCAGCGCGCCGCCGCCGCCGGATCGGGGCAGAAGAACGGATTGCGGTCGATCTCGGCGTCGTCGAAATTCGCCCGGTCGATCGCGATCCCGCCCATCTCGACCAGATAGGCGCGCAGCCGCACCTCGGGGATCACCAGCCGCGCCACCGCCCCCGCCGCCACCCGGCTCGCAGTCTCCCGCGCCGACGATCGCCCGCCGCCGCGCGGATCGCGCAGGCCATATTTGGCATCATAGGCGTAATCGGCATGGCCCGGCCGATAGGCGCGCGCCACTTCCGAATAATCCTTCGACCGCTGATCGACATTCTCGATCATCAGCGCGATCGGCGTCCCCGTCGTCCGGCCTTCATAGACGCCGGACAGAATTCGCACCTGGTCCGGCTCCTGGCGCTGGGTCGTGTATTTCGATTGGCCCGGCCGCCGCTTGTCGAGCCAGGGCTGCACATCGGCCTCGCTCAGCGCCAACCCCGGCGGACAGCCATCGACCACCGCGCCGATCGCCGGCCCATGGCTCTCGCCCCAGGTGGTGAACCTCAGCAGCTGGCCGAAGCTGTTGTGGCTCATGCCACGCTGATGTCCGGCGCGTCCTCGGCCTTCATGCCGATGACATTATAGCCGGCGTCGACATGATGGACCTCGCCCGTCACCCCGGAGGCAAGGTCGGACAGCAGGTACAGCCCCGCCCCGCCGACATCCTCGATCGTCACGTTGCGGCGCAGCGGGCTATTATACTCGTTCCACTTCATGATGTAGCGGAAATCGCCGATGCCCGACGCCGCCAGCGTCCGGATCGGCCCGGCCGAAATCGCATTGACCCGCACCTTCTGCGGCCCGAGGTCCATCGCCAGATATTTGACGCTCGCCTCCAGCGCCGCCTTGGCAACACCCATCACATTATAATGCGGGATGACCTTCTCGGCGCCATAATAGGACAAGGTCAGCAGGCTGCCGCCGTCCGGCATCATCGCCAGCGCGCGGCGCGCCACGGCGGTAAAGCTGTAGACACTGATGTTCATCGTCACCGCGAAGTTTTCCGGTGTCGTGTCTACATAGCGCCCGCGCAGCTCGTTCTTGTCGGAAAAACCGATGGCATGGACGAGGAAGTCGATGGTCGGCCAGTCGGCGGCCAGCGCGGCAAAGGCCGCATCCATGCTCGCCTCGTCCGACACGTCGCACGAATAGAGCCGCGCCACACCGAGCTGCTCGGCCAGCGGCCGCACGCGCTTCTCCAGCGCCTCGCCCTGGAAGGAAAACGCCAGCTCGGCGCCCTGCGCCGCACAGGCCTGGGCGATTCCCCAGGCGAGGCTTCGATCATTGGCCACGCCCATGATCAACCCGCGCTTGCCCTGCATCAATCCGGCCATGCTCAATCCATATGTCACTGTCTGGGGTTAGCCTTTAGCCGGCTTTGGCCCGGCTTCGCCAGTGCCGCATTGAAATGCACGCCGAAAATCAGCCACAGGCCGAGAACCCAGAAATAGATCAGCGCCACGATGACGCCCGCCAGCGAGCCATAGGTCAGGGAAGACCGGCCGAACACCGACAGCAGCGCCGGCATGATCGCGGTCACCGCGGTCCAGCCCAGCGTGATCACCAGCGCCCCCGGCCATATCCATGTCCAGCGGCGAATGCCCGACGCCGTCAGCCCGTAGAGCGCCACGCACAGCCCGCCGAACAGACTGGCGACCGGCAGCAGCTGGCGCAACGCGAAGTGCAGCTCTGGGAGCCCCCGGCCCGCCGGCAAGAGCTGGCGCATGATCGCCTCGGTGCCGGTCAGCAGCAGCTGCGCCGCCAGGGCCGCCAGCATCAGGAACACGCCGGCAAACACCACCGCCAGCGACAGCGCCCGGTATCGCCAAAGCGGCATCCGCCGCTCGGTGCCATGGGCGCGGCGGATGATGTCCCGCACCGCTTCGGCATAGCTGGTCACCGTCCACAAGATGACGATGATGCCCAATGTCAGCAGCCCGCCCGAGGCGCGCTGGGCGATCACTTCGGTAACCGGGCCGTTGAGCAGCGCAGCGACGCTGCGCGGCAGCACCGCCAGCACGTTGATGATCACCCGCATCCCGTCCTCGGTCCGCCCGAAGATGCCGGCCACGGTGATCACCAGGATGAAGAACGGAAACAGGCACAGCAAGGACAGATAGGCGAGGTTACCTGCGTGGCTCGGGCCATCTTGCCATGTGCCCCGTATCGCCGCACCCAGCGCCTCCACCGTCGCCCACAGGCGGCGGTTCAGAACCCAAGGCTGGCGCGCAGTGATCTCTTGTCCTCCCAGCCCTGGACGAAACCCTCCAGCGCCGCATCGCTCGACGGAATATCGATCATCGCTGTCACCAGCTGGTCACCCCGGCTGCCGTCGGCGCGCGAGAAGCCGCGGCCCTTCAGCCGGAACACCCGGCCGGAGCTGGTGCCCGGCGGCACCGTCAGCGTCACCGGGCCTTCCACGGTCGGCATCCGCACCTTGGCGCCGAGCACCGCCTCGCCGAGACTGATCGGCAGGTCGAGCCGCACATCGTCACCGTCGCGCTTGAAGAAGCGGTGCGGCGCCACCTCGATGGTGATCAGCGCGTCGCCGGCGCCGCCCGGCCCCGGCTCGCCCTTGCCGGCAAGCCGCAGCTGGACACCGGGCTTGAACCCGGCCGGCAGCTTGATCTCGCTGGTCTTGCCATCACGCAGCGTCACCCGCTGCGGCGTCAGCGTCGCCGCCTCCTCGAACGCCACGCTCAGCCGGTAGCTGACATCCGGCCCGCGCGGCTGGGCGCCGCGAAAGCCCCGGCCGCCGCCGCCGCGCCCGCCGAACAACTCCGAGAACAGATCATCGGCCCCGCCGAACTCAAACCCCGCCGCGCGGCCCGACGCCGCTCCGCGGCCGAACGGATCGCCGCCCGCCTGGTCGCCCGCCCATCCCCCGCCGCCAGCGCCGCTGCCGCGGAAGCCGGTGGAAAACGGCGAGGTCGGGTTGCCGGCCGGGTCAATCTCGCCGCGGTCGAACCGCGCCCGCTGCTCGGTATCGGACAGTAGCTCATAGGCCGAATTGGCTTCCTTGAAGCGCTCCAGCGCCACCGGATTATCAGCATTGCGGTCCGGATGGTTTTCCTTGGCCAGCTTGCGATAGGCCTTCTTGATATCGGCGGCGCTGGCCCCGCGGGCCACGCCCAGCACCTTGTATGGATCACGCACGGTCATCGTCTTGTCTTGCCTCTCATGCGTGCAGATGTGCAACCCTCGGCCGCTGCGCAAGAGGCCTATGCACACTCGATAGCAGCGGGCGATTGGCCTGTCGCCATGCCGTCGTCACCCGAAATCGCGGCCACCCGCATCGGAACGCTTCTCAACGGCCCGCATGGCGTCTAAGCCTGATCGCCTCAGGAGACATGCCATGCGCCTCGACGACCAGCGCGAAAGCAGCAACATCGAGGACCGGCGCGGCCAGGGCGGCGGCGGTGGCGGCGGCGCCGGGCTGCTCGGCCTGCTGCTCGGCGGGCGCGGGCTCGGCATCGGCGGTATCGTCATCGTCGGCATCCTGGCGCTGGTGCTCGGCATCAATCCGCTTACCCTGCTCGGCGGCGCGCCCCAGGGCGACACCCAGGGCGAGACCCAGACCATCGGCCAGCCCGCCCCCTCGGCGCAGCCGGCTTCGGAGATGGACCGCTTCGTCGCCCGTGTCCTCGCCACCACCGAGGACAGCTGGGGCGAGCAGTTCCCGCGTGAAGTCGGCCAGCCCTACCAGCCGCCGACGCTAGTGCTGTTCTCCGGCGGCGTCCGCTCGGCCTGCGGCGAGGCTAGTTCGGCGATGGGCCCCTTCTATTGCCCGGCCGACCGCAAGGTCTATCTCGACCAGAGCTTCTTCGATGAGCTCGCCCGCCGCTTCGGCGCGCCCGGCGATTTCGCCGCCGCCTATGTCATCGCCCATGAAGTCGGCCACCATATCCAGACCATCACCGGCATCTCGGACCAGGTCCGCCAGGCGCAGAGCCGGGCCAGCAAGACCGAGGGCAATGCGCTGCAGGTCCGCATGGAGCTGCAGGCCGATTGCCTGGCCGGCGTCTGGGCCAGCGCCCACACCGACCTGCTCGACGAAGGCGATATCGACGAGGCACTGACCGCCGCCAATGCCATCGGCGACGACACCATCCAGAAGGCCGGCCAGGGCTATGTCGTCCCCGAAAGCTTCACCCATGGCACCAGTGCCCAGCGCCGCAGCTGGTTCATGAACGGCTTCAACGGCAAGACCATCCGCGGCTGCGATACCTTCGCCGCCCGCACCCTCTAACGCGCACAGGCCCTTGCTGCATACATAATGTTGTTATAACATTATGATGAATTGCAGTCGGAGCCTGACATCACCCGCGCGCGTCGCCTCGTCATCGGCATCACCGGAGCCTCGGGCGCCGCCTATGGTGTTCGGCTGCTCGAAGTGCTGGCCGACCTCGGCATCGAGACCCACCTGATCGTCTCCAAGGCCGGCGTGCTGTCGATCGAGCAGGAGCTCGGCCTGAGCCTCGACCAGGTCCGCGCCAAGGCCGCCATCGCCTACCAGGCCGGAGACATCGGCGCCCGCATCGCCAGCGGCTCGTTCCGCACCGACGGCATGATCATCGCCCCCTGCACCGTGCGCACGATGAGCGAAATCGCCTGCGGCACCACCGACACGCTGATGACCCGCGCCGCCGACGTCGTCCTCAAGGAGCGCCGCCGCCTCGTGCTGATGGTCCGCGAGACCCCGCTGCACCTCGGCCACCTCCGCACCATGGTCCGCCTCGCCGAGATCGGCGCCATTCTGATGCCACCGATGCCCGCCTTTTACACCCACCCCCAGACGCTCGGCCACCTGATCGACCACAGCGTCTCCCGCGTCCTCGACCTCTACGACATCGAGACCGACCTCGCTCCCCGATGGGACGGTCTCAACAGCCCCCCCGCCCCGGCGATACGCCAGGCGTGATCCCGTTCGCCCGCATCCTCGGCCGGCGCCTCGCCGAGCTGCTGCTGCTGATGGTCGGCCTCTCCACCCTGTTGTTCCTGCTGCTGCGCGCCACCGGCGATCCCGCCGCCGCCATCGCCGGCGCCGATGCCGATGCCGAGGCGCTGGCCGCCGTCCGCGCAGAATATGGCTTCGACGCACCGCTGTCGGTCCAGCTCGGCCGCAACCTCGTCCGGCTGGCGCATGGCGATTTCGGTACCTCGCTGGCCAGCCAGCAGCCGGCGCTCGAGGCCGTGATCACCGCCATCCCCGCCACGCTGCTGCTCGCCACGCTGGCCATGCTGCTCACCATCGTCGTCGCGCTCCCGGCCGGCGCCTGGATCGGCAGCGCCCCGGAGCGGCGGCCCCAGCGGCTGGCGGCGCTGCTCGTCTATGTCCTCCAGGGCACGCCGGGCTTCGCGGTGGCGCTGGTGCTGGTGCAGGTCTTCGCCGTCAGCCTCGCCTGGGTGCCGGCGATCGGCTTCGGCCGGCCGTCGAGCTGGATCCTGCCGGCGGTATCGCTGAGCATCTTCCTCGCTCCCAAGCTCACCCGCGTCGTCGCCGCCAATGTCTCGGCGGCGCGCGCCGAGGAATATGTCCGCGCCGCCCGTGCCGGCGGCGCCACCGAGGCCGAGGTGCTACGCCGCCATATCCTGCCCAATGCGCTGCTCGGCGCCGTCGCGCTGATCGGCTCGCAATTCGCCTTCCTGATCGGCGGCGTGGTCGTCATCGAGACGATCTTCGCCTGGCCCGGCCTCGGCCGGCTGCTCATCCAGTCGACGCTCAACCTCGATTTCCCCGTGGTCCAGGCCGCCGCCCTGTGCGTCGCCGTCCTCGTCTATGCCGTCAACGCACTGACCGACCTGGTCTTCGTCCTGCTCGATCCCCGCCTGCGCCGGCCGGCAATCGCCTGATGACGGGGCGCCTGATGACAAGCCAGCTCCGCCCCGCCGAAAAGCTGCTGCTGACGATACTGGCCGCGCTGGTCCTCGGCATTGCCGCCGCGCCGCTGCTCGCCGACCGCGCCGCGCTGATGCAGCTGGACCTGCGCTTCCACCCCCCCGGCGCCGGCGCCCTGCTCGGCACCGACCAGCTCGGCCGGGACATCGCCGCCCGGGTGCTCGGCGGCGCCCCCTGGTCGCTCGGCGTCGCCGGCGGCGCCACGCTGATCGCTTTGGTGCTCGGCACCGTCGCCGGCCTCGCCGCCGCCGAGCTGGAGGGCTGGCCCCGCCGCGTCATTCTCCAACTGGTGACGCTGGTACTGTCATTCCCCGGCCTGGTCGCCGCCGTCGCCGCCGTCGCCGTGCTCGGCCAGAGCGGCCTGTCGGTGCTGCTGGTGCTCGGCCTGCTGACCTGGACGCTGTTCGCGCGCGTCATCTATGCCGAGGCCTCGTCGGTGCGCAGCCGCGATTATGTCACCGCCGCGCGGCTGGGCGGCGTCGGCCGCGCACGGCTGCTCGCCCGCCATGTGCTGCCAGCGATCGCGCCGAGCCTGATCGCCATGATGGTCTTCCATTTCGCCGACATGCTGGTTGCCTCCAGCGCCCTGTCCTTCCTCGGCGTCGGCGCGCCGCTCGGCGCCCCGGCCTGGGGCGCCCTGCTCGCCGAAAGCCGGCCCTATATCTACCAGGCGCCGTGGATGCTGCTCGGCCCGGCTACCGCGCTGGCCGGCACGGTGCTGCTGCTCAACCTGCTCGGCGATCTCGTCGCCCGTCGCCTCGGCCTGTCGGGGCGCCCCGCATGACCGGGCTGGTGATGGAAAACCTCGTCGTCCACGGCGGTGACCATGCGCTGGTCCAGGGCGTCAGCCTGTCGGTGCCGCGCGGCACGGTGATGGGCCTGGTCGGCGAATCCGGCTCGGGCAAGTCGATGACGGTGATGAGCATCCCCCGCCTGCTCCCCGCCGGCTGCACCATCGCCGCCGGCCGCATCGCCATCGACGGCGAAAACCTCGCCTCGCTGCCGGACAGTGCCATGCCGGCGCTGCGCGGATCGCGGATCGGCGTCATCTTCCAGGACCCGTTCGCCAGCCTAAACCCCGTCCGCCGCATCGGGGACCTGCTCGCCGAGGTCATCATCCGCCACCAGAAGCTGCCCCGCGCCGAGGCCGCCGCCGCCGCCATCGCCGCGCTGGACGAGGTCGGCCTGCCCGATCCGGCGGCCAAGGCGCGCGCCTATCCGCACGAAATGTCCGGCGGCCAGCGCCAGCGCGTCGGCATCGCGCTGGCGCTGGCCAACCACCCCGGGCTGGTCATCGCCGACGAGCCGACGACGGCGCTCGATCCCACCGTCCAGGTCCATATCCTCGACCTGCTGCGCCGTCGCACCCGCGATGCCGCCGCCATCCTCGTCACCCATGATCTCGGCGCCGCCGCCTATCTCTGCACCCGCATCGCCGTCATGTACTCGGGGCGCATCGTCGAGCAGGCCAGCCCCGCCGATCTCGTCCACCGCCCCCGCCACCCCTATACCGCCGCCCTCCTCGCCGCCGCGCCGCGCCTCACCACCAGCCAGCGCCGGACCGCAGCCATCCCCGGCCAGCCCCCGGCGCCGGGCGAGCGCCCGCCCGGCTGCGCCTTCGCCCCGCGCTGCGCCGCCGCCGGCCCGGAATGCACGACCGTCCCGCCGCTCACCGGCACCGACCATCAGGTCGCCTGCCACCGTCCGCTCGCATGACCGCGCCGCTGCTCGCCCTTTCCGATGTCGGTGTCCGCTACGGCGGCCATCAGGCGCTGTCGGCCCTCAGCTTCACCGTCGCGCCCGGCGAAATCGTCGCGCTGATCGGCGAATCCGGCTCGGGCAAGACCACCGCCGCCCGCGCCATCATGGGGCTCGTCCCCGTCGCCTCCGGCCATATCCACTTCCACGGCGCCGACACCACCCATGCCAGAGGCGCCGCCCGCCGCGCGCTCTGGGCCGAGATGCAGATGGTGTTCCAGGACCCCTCCGCCTCGCTCAGCCCGCGCCTCGATGTCGGCGCCATCATCGCCGAGCCGCTGCAGGCCCATGGCCACGCCACGGCCGCCGCCCGCAGCCGCGCCGCCGCGCTGCTGGTCCTCGTCGGCCTGCCGGCCTCGGCCATCGCCGCCCGGCCAACCGCGCTCTCCGGCGGCCAGCGCCAGCGCGTCGCCATCGCCCGGGCCCTCGCCCTCGCCCCCAAGCTGATCGTCGCCGACGAGCCGATGTCGGCCCTCGATGTCTCGGTCAAAGCCCAGATCGCTACGCTGTTCCTCGATATCCGGGACCGCACCGGCACCGCCTTCCTGATCGTCGCCCATGATCTCGCGCTGATGGCCGGCATCGCTGACAGCGCCGTCGTGCTGCAGGGCGGCCGCCTCGTCGAGGCCGGCCCGATGGCGGCAATGATGACCGCCCCCGCCCAGCCCTACACCCGCATGCTGCGGGACGCCTGCCTCGACCCCTTCGCCATCGTGGACGCCCGCTGATGCGCCGCCTGCTTCTCGCCCTGCTGCTGGCGCTTGCCGCCTGTGCCGAGCCGCCGCCGCCCGCCGACACGCTGCGCGCCGGCGTCCCCGCCCTGCCCTCCTCCTGGGGAGACCCCTATCGCGGCGAAGGCACGCCCGGTTCCTACACCTGGACCGCCCTGTTCGACGGCCTCACCGCCCTGTCCCCGGACGGCCGCATCGTTCCGGCGCTGGCCACACAATGGTCGAGCGCCGACGGCCGCCGCTGGACCTTCCAGCTCCGCCCCGGCGTCCGCTTCTCGGACGACACCCCCTTCGACGCCGCCGCCGCCAAGGCCAGCTTCGACTGGCTGATGTCGGACGCCGGCAAGGCCAGCGTCATCGGCAGCCGCCTGCGCGACGTCGCCGGCGTCGAGGCCCCCGCCCCGAACCAGCTCGTCATCCATCTCAAGAAGCCCGACGCCGTCTTCCCCAAGCGCCTGCCCTCGGTCGCCATCGTCGCGCCCGAGCGCTGGGCCACCCTCGGCCCGGCCGCCTTCGCCAAGGCACCGGCCGGCACCGGCCCCTACCGCCTGCTCAATTTCGACGAACGCCGCCGCCGCGCGAGCCTCGTCGCCAACCCCGGCAGCTGGCGCCACGCCCAGATCCCCCGGCTCGACCTCATCGAACTCGGCGACGAAGGCGTCCGCCAGCAGGCCCTGATCTCAGGCGACATCGACATCGCCCGCGTCGGCATCGACGAGATCGCCTATCTCGAAAGCCGCGGCATCCGCCTCGCCGCCGCCCCCTCGATGCAGGTCATGTCACTCGCCTTCGCCCTCGAAGGCCGCCCTGCCGGTCCCCTCAGCGACGTCCGCGTCCGCCAGGCGCTCAACCTCGCCATCGACCGCGAGGCCATCGCCCGCGTCCTGCTGCAAGGCAAGGGCGCCCCCGCCAGCCAGCCCGGCCCGCGCGGCACCCTCGGCCATGATCCCGCCCTGCCGCCACTCCCCCATGACCCCGCCCGCGCCCGCGCCCTGCTCGCCCAGGCCGGCTATCCCAAAGGCTTCACCCTCAAGGCCGATGTCGTCATCGGCTCGCTGCCCGCCGACGCGCTGATCTACCAGGCCATGGCCCGCTACCTCGCCGAAATTGGCGTCACCACCGAACTGCGCGCCATCCCCTTCCCGGTCTTCCTCCGCCGCTACCTCGCCAACGACTGGGCCGACGCCGACGCCTTCGGCCTCTCCTGGAACGCCGCCCCCTATAACGACACCCAGCGCAGCCTCGAAAACTTCTCCTGCCTCAAACGCCCCAAACCCTTCTTCTGCGACGCCGCCCTTGCCGCCGCCATCACCGCCGCCGGCAGCGAAATGAACCCGCAAAAACGCGAAACCATGCTCCGCACCCTCGCCGCCGCCCACCAGCAAGCCGCCCCCGCCCTGTTCCTCGTCGAACAGATCGACCTCATCGGCATCGGCCCCCGCCTCACCGGCCCCGTCCCCATCGCCAACCGCGTCCCGCTGTACGAGACATTGCGGCTCCGGAAATAAAGGGGGCCTCCGGCGGCAGGAAAGGCCTCCGGCGGTAGGAAAGGCCTCCGGCGGCTGGGGGCGAAGCCCCCAGACCCCAAAATTAGGTCGCCGCATGTGTTACGTCGGCCGGTGTGGCCTGAACCATATTCATGGGGTCTGGGGGCTTCGCCCCCAGCCGCCGGAGGCCCTACTTCTTCGCCGCCACGAACGCATACCATGACCCCGGCCCCGCCAGCTTGCAGATCCGTGTCTCGCTCACGTCT
>NZ_JBIMKZ010000043.1:0-26985 GCF_051860865.1 Polymorphobacter sp.
ACACGCCGAACAGCCCGGGATCGGCGAGCGGGTTGCGCAGATAGCCCTGCATCGCCGCGCCGGACAGGCCGAGCGCTGCGCCGACGATCGCCGCCAGCACGGCGCGCGGCATCCGCAGCTCGACGATGATCAGCCAGCGCGGATCATCGCCCTGCCAGGCCGACAGCGGCAGCCAAACCTTGCCCGCCATCAGCGACAGCGCCAGCGCCGCGACCAGCGCGACGGCCAGCAGCAGGTTGAGACGCTTCGTCAAAGGGCGCGCCGCGCGCTGGCGAGGTGCGCCACCGCCTCGATGATCGTCGGGCCGCCACAGCGCAGCAGCCGCTCGGGATAGGGGTAGATGGTGATATGGCCGGCCATCTTCTTCAGCGCCGGATGGCCGAGCATCCGGTCATGGCCGCGCGCATCGCCGACCGAGAACAGCAGCCTGGGCGACCGCGCGATGATATATTCGAGCGGCAGCACATCCCAGTTCTTCAAGCCATAGTCGCGGCTCAGATTGTGGAAGCCAGTGCTGCGCAGCAGGTCGCTGGCTAGTGTCTGGTTGCCCGGCACCAGCCCGCCGCCCTGCCAGATCAGCGCCGGCACCGGCGGCCCCTTGCCGCGCGCCGCCGCCACGGCGGCATCGACGCGATCGGGATGGCCGACGGCGGCGGCGATGCGGCGGACCTGGTCGCGGCTTTCGGCCAGCGTCTCCGGGACACCGAGCTGAAGCAGCGCGATGTTCATGCGGGCCAGCGCGGCGATGGTCGCAGGCGCGACGTGGGCGCCGGCGATGACGAGGTCCGGCGCCAGCGCCACCACTTCCTCGGCCGTCCCCGAGGTGGCGGCGAACCGCGCAGCCTGGGCGGCGGGAATCGAGCTGGCGCGGGGGTCCTTGGAATAATGGCTGATGCCGGCAATCTGCCCGGCATCGGCCACATGCATTAGCACGGCGTCAACACAGGGGTTGATCGAGACGATGCGCGGCCCTGCCGCCATCGCCGGCGCTGCCAGCAGCACAAGCAGGGCGCCGGCTAGGCGCATCAGTATTCGACCCCCTTCTGCGCCTTGAAGCCGGCCTTGAACGGATGCTTCACCTCACCGAACTCGGTCACCAGATCGGCGATTTCCAGCAGCTCGGGCTTGGCATTGCGACCGGTGATGCAGATGTGCTTGGTCAACGGACGGTCGCGCATGAAATCGACGATTTCGGCGATCGGCAGCGTGTCCTGCCTGAGCACGATGTTGAGCTCATCGAGGATGATGAAATCATAAGCGGGATCTAGGATCAGCGCCTTCGACCGTTCCCAGGCGGCGCGAGCCGAGGCGATGTCGCGCGCCCGGTCCTGCGTGTCCCAGGTGAAGCCGTCGCCCATTACCTCGAAGGTCAGCAGATCGGGATTGGCCTGGAAGAAGTTCTTTTCACCGGTCTCCCAGCTGCCCTTCACATATTGGACGATCCCGACCTTCATGCCCCAGCCGAGGCTGCGGATTGCCATGCCGAAGGCCGAGGACGACTTGCCCTTGCCGTTGCCGGTATGGACGATCAGCAGGCCGCGTTCGAGCGTATGACGGGCCTGGATCCGCTCCCGCGCCGCCTGAACGCGCTTCATCCGGGCATTGTGGGCGGCGAAATCCGCCTCGGTCTCGCTCATCTGGGTCTCCATTGTCGAAGGGCATCGCCCAGCCGCGCCCGTGCGGCCGCATCGGCGGGCAGGCCGATGCGCAGCCGGCGCCCGTTGTCGGCGAACGGGCGGGTCAGGATAGCCTGGGACGCCAGATGGTGAAACAGGCCGGCGGCCTCTTGCGTCTCGACCAGCCGGAAGCAGGGCGTACCGCCGATGCCGGTCAGCCCGGCCGCGTCGAGCAGCGCGTCGAGCGCGGCCGCCGCCTCGGCCAGCCGGCGGCGCTGGGCCGCCTGCCAGCCATGGTCACGATAGGCAGCCGTGCCGATGGCGATGGCCGGCCCGGAGACCGGCCAGTCGCCGATCGCGTGGCGCAAACGCTTGGCCAGCGCCGGCGGCGCCAGCACGAAGCCCAGCCGCAGCCCGGCCAGCCCGAAGAACTTGCCGAACGATCGCAGCACGATCGTCCCCGGCCGGCCGGCGGCGGCGACGCTCGGCGCGCCGGAGGCATCGGCAAAGGCCTCGTCGACAATCAGCCAACCACCGCGCGCCGCGAGCCGGTCGGCGGCGGCTTCGAGCGCATCGAGCGGCAGGATGGCGCCGTCGGGGTTGTTCGGCCGGGCGAGCACCACCGCATCATGACCATCGACCATCAGTGCCTGAATGACCTTGGCGTTCGGCCAGATGGCGAGATGGCCGGCATAGCCCGGGCCGATGACCGCCGGCGCCTTGGCCCCGAGAAGCGGCCCCAGCAGCCGCATCGCCAGGTCGCTGCCCGGCACTGCCACGGTGCCCAAGGGGTCGACGCCGAACACCGCCGCCGCCGCCGCCTCGAGCGCCGCCAGTGCCCCGGGCTCCGGCAGAAGGGCCAACGTCGCCGGGTCGACGGCTACCGGATAGGCCCAGGGGCTGATGCCGGTCGACAGGTCGATCCAGGCGCGTTCGCCCGGAAATACGACACGCGCCTGCGCCACCCGCCCGCCATGAACGGCAAAATCGGCGAGGCGGGCGGCGCACGGCATCAATAGGCCAGCCGCACCCCGGCATAGCCGGCACGCCCCGGCTGACCGTAGCGCAGCACCGTCTCGTAGCGCTCGTCGAAAAGGTTCTCGATCCGGCCATAGACCGAAATACGGTCCGTAATCGGGAAGGCCGCCCGGATATCGGCGATCACATAGGACGGCACCCGCGTCGTGTTGGCGGCGTTATCGAAGGTCTGGCCAATATGCGTCACCGTGGCGCCGGTCTCGAGCCCGAACGGCCAGCGATAGTCGATCAGCGCGCTTACGCTGTCTGTGGGCCGGCGCACGAGCTGCTTGCCGAAACTGGCATTGCCCGGCGAGCGGTTGGTGGCATGGGTATAGGTGTAATTGGCCTGCACGCGCAGCGCCTCTACCGGCCGCAGGTCGAGGCCGATCTCCACGCCCGTCGCCCGCGCCTGGGCGACGTTGTCATAGGTGCCCGATGGCCGGTCGACGCAGATGCCCGACCGTGGCGCGGGGCAGGAGACGAAGTTGATCAGGTCGGTGGTGTCCCGGCGGAAATAGGTGGCGCTGGCCTCCAGCGTGCCGTCGAGCAGCGTCTGGGTGACTCCCGCGTCCCAGCCCTTCGACCGTTCGGGCGTCAGCCGCTGGTTGCCATATTCGCTCTGCAGCTGGAACAGCGACGGCGCCTTGAAACCCTCGGAGTAGCTGGCGCGGACCGCGGTGCCAGTGGCGGCGAGCGTGTAGACGCCACTGCCGCCGAAGGTGGTCGCGCCGCCGAAACGGTCATGATCATCATGACGCACGCCGCCGGTCAGGGTCAGCCCCTGCGCCAGCGTGGCGACGAGCTGGCCATAGGCACTGTCCAGCCGCGCACGGCCCCTGGTAACCGGGCCGCCATTGCTCGACGTGTTGAACCGCGAGGTCTCGCGCTCTAGGCCGGCAGTGGCCTGCCAGCCATCGACGATCTCGAACACGCCCTGATATTCGAACCGCTCGTTGCGGCCGGCGCTGTCGAAGGTTTGGGTGCCCTCATTGTCGTTGCTGCGCCGCGTGTCGGTCAGCGCGAAGCCGATGCGATTGCGGAAGCGGCCATCGAAAAATGCCGCGTTGATCCCGGTGTAACCGACGATCTCGCGTGTTCTCGACGTTTCCAGCGTGTCGCCAAAGGCAAAGCTCGGCGGGGGGAATCCATCGATACCGACCTCGCCGCGCGAGAACCAGCCGCGCGCGTCGATCGAGATGGCTTCGGACAACGCCAGGTTGAGATTGGCGTTGGCGCCGTAATTTTCGTAGCCGTCGCGCTCGATGCCGCCGCGTGCCTCGCTGAACGCCGAAATGCCGTCGGTGCGGAAATAGCCGGCGCCGGCACTTGCCGACAGCGGGCCGGCCTTGCCCGAGATGTTGGCGACCAATTGTCCGGTGTTGCGGAAGCCATATTCGCCACGAACATTGACGGCCAGCACCTCGGTCGGTGCCCGGGTGATCATGTTGACGACACCGCCGATCGCCTGGCTACCCCAGAGCACCGATTGCGAGCCGCGCAGTACTTCGATGCGTTCGATGTTGCCGACCAGCAGATGGCCGAAGTTGAAACCGCCGCCGGGGGTCGACGGATCGTTGAGCTTGACGCCGTCGATCAGCGCCACGGTCTGATCGCTCTCGGCGCCCCGGATGAACACCGAGGTCGTGCCGCCGATGCCGCCGTTGCGGATGATCGAGACGCCCGGCACCGTGCGCAGGATATCGGCGACGGTCGAGGTCTGACGGCGGCGGAGATCCTCCGAGTCGACGACGCTGATCGACTGGCCGACACGGGCGATCGGCTGCGGCGAACGGTTGGCGGTGACGACGATGGTGTCCGCGGGCGCATCAAGCGCAAACGTGGGGGTGGCAACGGCCGAAAACAGGACGACAACAGAATAACGCATGGAACCTCCTTGTTGAACAAAGGGAGGTCGCACGCGCCCGGGGCACGTCCTTGCTGTCAGCGAAATGGTCGAAACCCTTCACGCGCGCCACCTCCTTCGATGTCGTCACGCGAGGGAATCCCTCGATCACACCAAACACCCCGTTGGCGCAAAGGACCGACCGCGGCAGGCAGGTCTCCTGGCTCCCGGGTCATCACTGTCGCTTCACCTTCCCAGCCGCCCGAGGGCCGCCAGTGGCATCAGAAGCGACCGCTCACCGGTCACAGTTGCGGGCACAGCCCCGGATTACAGGCATAAAACCTGCTCCCGGGTTCCCTATTATTCCCATTTCTGGGAACCTGTCGCACAGGCTCGATATTCGGACCCCGCCGAAAGGGCAAGCGTGACAGTCAAGGACAGCAGCTTTTTTCTGGGGGGCGCCCGCTCGGGCAAGAGTCGCCTCGCCCAGCAGAAGGCCGAAGGCTATGCTGGCGCGCTGGTCTATCTTGCTACCGGCCAGGCCTTCGATGCTGAAATGACCGACCGCATTGCCCGGCACCGCGCCGATCGCGGACCGCGCTGGCGGACGGTGGACTGTCCGACCGACCTGCCCCAGGCGATCATGCGCGAGGGCGTCCCGGGGCAGGTGCTGCTCGTCGATTGCCTGACCTTGTGGGCGAGCAACCTGCTGCTGGCCGATGCCGACATGGCGGCGGCGACCGAAGCGCTGCTGTCGGCGCTCGCCGGCGTCCGCTGTCCGGTGATTCTGGTCAGCAACGAGGTGGGGCTGGGGATCGTCCCCGACAATGCGCTGGCGCGACGGTTCCGGGACGATGTCGGCCGTCTGCACCAGGTGGTCGCCGCGACGGTAGAATCGGTGTTTCTGGTGGTGGCTGGGCTGACCATTCGCGTCAGATAGACTGAGATGGCCCCCGTCACTATTCACCCACCTGCCAATGACGATTGACGAAACAAATCTGTAATCAGCAATAAAAAAGTGCTAATCTATGATCGTACGATCTATTAATAATTATGCTCTTTATAATATTTCATTACTGTCAATACGGGGTTTACCGAAGAAATAATATATGTCACACTTTTATTTGAATGAGTTACGGTTTTGAATTAAGAAATTATAGAGCCAAGTCCTTTAGCTTGCGCCCGCATGGCGTCTTCTATGGGGCAATTATGACCAGTTACAGTGTTGGCTCTGCTCGACAAGAGATCGGCGTCCAGCGTGACGGCCTGTCTCGTCGCGCGCTCGATGCCATCCACAATATGCAATTGAGGTTCGGACGCCGTCGCTTCGGCATGGCGTGCGATCTTGTGTTGTTAATCATTTCGCAAGTTGCATTGCTTCATGTTGTACTGAACTGGAAAAGCATTGACGGGCTGGCAGGCACGATTGCCGCGTCGGTTGTCATCGGGTTCGGTGCGCTCTGGCTGGCCGGCGCCCATCGCCACGTCTGGGGCCGCATTGCCCTTCAGGATGTCGTCGGCCTGCTCTTCGCTGCCATTGTCGTGGCCCTGTCAACGGCGGCCATCGTTGCCCTCCAGGTCGGCGCGGATGCCTTCTCGCGCGTATTGCTGGGCGGTATCGTGATGTACGTCTGCGGCTGGGCGGCGCCCCGGCTGATGATGCGCCTGTGGCTAGAATGGTACAGCGGCCGCACCGTCGGCCCGCCGAGCGCGGTCGAGCCCGTCCTTGTCTATGGCAGCCGGCGGCGTACCGAACAGTTCATCAAGATTGCTGCCGATGGCACCAAATACCGCGTCGTCGGCTTCCTGCACGATGATCCCGGCTTGTCCGGCAAGCGGCTCCACGGCGTCGATTCGATGGGGTCGCTCGCGCATCTCGGCCACGCCCTGGCCCGCCTCAGCGCCAAGCAGCACGAGGTCAAGCGACTGATCATCGCCGGCGACGGCGAACGGCCCGACGAGTTGCAGGCAGCGCTGGATGCGGCCGCCAAGCATGGCCTGCTGCTGTGCCGACTGCCGAGCCTGTTGAGCCTGGTGGAACCGTCGCGGCTCGGCGAGGTCGTCAAGGCGGTGTCGATCGAGGACATTCTTCACCGCGACCAGATTTCGATCAATGACTCGCGGGTCCCGACCACGATTGCCGGCAAGACCGTGCTTGTCACCGGTGCCGGTGGCTCGATCGGATCGGAACTGGTACGCCAGATCGCAACGCACAAGCCGGCGGGCATTATCCTCGTCGAGTCATGCGAATTCAATCTGTACCAGATCGATCTGCAGATGAGCCAGCGGTTCCCCCATGTCGAACGGATCACCGCGCTGTGCGACATCCGTGATCGCGCAGCGATGGCTACTATCTTCGACCGCTATCGCCCGTCGATCGTGCTGCACGCCGCCGCGCTCAAGCATG
Organism: Polymorphobacter sp.; assembly: GCF_051860865.1. Lineage (GTDB taxonomy): Bacteria > Pseudomonadota > Alphaproteobacteria > Sphingomonadales > Sphingomonadaceae > Sandarakinorhabdus. Next base: position 6,887 of record NZ_JBIMKZ010000043.1, read on the forward strand.
TGCCGCTGATGGAGACCCATCTCGACCAGGCGATTCTCACCAACATTCTCGGCACCCACAATGTCGCCACGCTGGCCAGTGACTATGGGGTCGAAATCATGACGCTGGTGTCTACCGACAAGGCCGTCAATCCGACCAGCATCATGGGCTGCACCAAGCGATGGGCCGAGATCATCTGCCAGTCGCTCGACGAAGCCCGCGACCATCGCGCCTCGCCCACCCGCTATGCCTGTGTGCGGTTCGGCAATGTCCTCGATTCAGCCGGCTCGGTCGTCCCGTTGTTCCGCCAGCAGATCAACGCCGGCGGGCCGCTGACCGTTACCCACCGGGATATCACCCGCTTCTTCATGACCATCCCGGAGGCCTGCGAGCTGATTCTAGTGGCCACCGCTGCCACGGCGCAGACGCGCCCCAATTCGAGCCAGGTCTTCGTGCTCGACATGGGCGACCCGATTCGCATCGCCGACCTGGCCGAGCGGATGATCCAGCTGCACGGCTTCCGTCCCTATGAAGAGATCGACATTGAATATGTCGGCCTGCGGCCTGGTGAAAAGCTGTACGAGGAACTCGCCCACCGTGACGAGGATCTGATGCCGGCGCCATTCCCCAAGGCCAATCTCGCCCGCGCCCGCGGCTGCAGCCTGGAGACGCTCGACGCCGCGCTGGCGCGTATCCTCCATTGCGCCCGTCACGGCAATGAGGCGGACATGGAAGAGGCACTGCGCGAGCTGGTGCCCGAATTCAGCGGTCGCCCGCGCCGTGCGCCGGCCCGACCCGTCGTCGAGGCGCTGGCCGCGGCCTCCTGAGCTTGATGTCGTCCACCGATCTGTCAGGCCGGAACCGCCCGCTGCTGATGTTCGCCATTCCCGAGCTAGCCTCGGGGGGGCCGGACCGGGTGATGGCGGAGTTGCTGCGCGACCTGCCGCGAGACCGCTTTCGCCTGGCGCTCGTCGTGTCACGCGCCGGCGGGCGTTATTTCGATCAATTGCCGGCGGACGTCGACGTGTTCGTCCTCGATGGCGGCCGCTATCCAGTGCGCGCGCTGGCAAACCTGATCGATCGGGTGCGGCCGGCGCTGGTGTTCACCACGCTGCGCATGAACCTGACCGCCGAGCTGGCCACCTGGCTCCAGCGGCACCGGCCGCCGCTGGTCGTCCGCCAGGCCAACGCCATCGCCGCCGATTTCGCCGTGCTCAGGCAGCGCTCACTGGTCAAGCACCGAATCGCGCACTGGCTGGTGAAGCGTGCCTTCACCCGCGCCGATGCCGTTGTCGCCCAGTCGATCGACATGGCGGACGAGATTGCGCCGACCCTGCGGCGGGGGCAGCGACTGGCGACGATCGGCAACCCGATCGACATCGACGCGACCAGGGCGCTGGCCCGGCAGCAAGCCCGGACCCACTTGCCGGGACAGCCGGCGCTCATCGGCGTCGGCCGGCTGGCGCGACAGAAAGGCTTCGACCTGCTGATCACTGCGATGCCGGCGATCCTGGCCGAACACCCGGATGCCGCGCTGACGCTGGTCGGCAGCGGCGAGGAGCGGGAGGCGCTGCTGGCGCTGGCGGAAACCCATGGCGTCAGCGATTGCGTTCATCTTCCCGGCCAGAGTGAAGGCGTGCTCGCCACCATCGCCGCAGCCGATCTGTATATTTCGTCGGCGCGCTACGAAGGCTTCAGCAATGCGATGCTCGAGGCGATGGCCATGCGCACGCCCGTGGTCGCCACGCCATGCCCGGGTGCAACGCGCGAGATGATCATCGATGGCGAGACCGGCATCCTTGCAGACGCGATGACCCCGGAAGCTATCGCCGCGGCCGTGCTTCGCGCGCTGGCGGCGGATCCGGTACGGCTTACGGCAGGGGCCGAGCGCCACGTCCGGGCGCTCTATGCTCCGTCGGTGATAGTCGGCCGCTATGCCGGGCTGTTCGAGGCCCTGCTCTCCCCGACCCAGTCGGCGAGCAGCGCCTCATATTCGGCCGGCGTGCCGCAGAATATGACGTCGCTGGCTTCGACGATCTCGTAACCGACAATCAACCCCTTGCCGATCAGGTGGTTGTAGAGCGGCGCGACATAGAGTTCCGGCGCTTGGGGCGACAGAGTCTCGGCTTTCAGCGCGGCGCGGAAATCATCGGCGCGCGCGAAATGATAGAGTCCGGTGCAGCACAGGTCCGAAATCGGACGCTTTTCGGCGGTTTCCGCCGCGATCTGAGCAACGGGATCGGACGGCCGGACATAGGACCAATTGTCCCCGCTGCCACGAAACACCTCGAGATAGCCATCGAGCATGGCCATCCGCGCGGGCTCCGGGTGGCGGAAGCCGGGCCGGAAGGTGTCGATGTTGAAGATGGTGATCGGCACGTCCCCGGCGATGCCGGCGGCATCGAGGCCGCGCGCCACGGTTTCGGCCTGGCCGGCGGTCTCCTCGGCGAGGATAACGATCCGGGCGTCGGCAATACCCAGCGCCGCCGCGTGATCGCGGATGAAAGCCTCGACGCCGCCGGTTTCCCGCGCGACGAACAGGAACGGTGTGTGGGCGAAATAAGCCTCGAAGCTGCGCAGCGAATGATCGAACGCGGTCATGCCGCCAATTTCGAGCATGTATTTCGGCCGTTCATAGCCGGCCAGCAGGAAGCGGCGGCTGAGGCCGGCCATGGGAATGACGATCATTGGTTCACCCGTAAAAGCGCATGAAGAGTTGGGCCCCGTTGGCGAAGAACGCCCGCTGGCGGCGGGGGTCTTCGCGGTGGAGCGGGATCATCGAAAAGAACAAGGTGATCATCGTGGCGATCACCGCATCGCTGTCGAAGGCGATGCCGTCGACCGATTGCTCGAGAAACTGATGTTCGAGCGCATCCTTGACCGGGTCGGCCGGCAGAGTCAGCTCGACATTGCCGGCGCTGTCGTCAAGCCGATACTGGCCGCCGAGGATCTGGTCGTAGCGGCCGATGATGCTGTGGGCGAGCTTGGCGAGATCATAGCGGGTGTCGCCATAGGCGCTGGCCCGGCCATCCTCGACATAACCCCGCGGATCGATGACGCAGATCCGCTGGTTGCGGCTGTTGTAGAGGATGTTCGAGAAGCAAAGGTCGCCGTGCATGATCGACGGCGGGCGCGGCGGCGCGGCGGCGATCCGGGCGAACAGCTCTTCGAGCATCCGTGACGGCGCCGGGCAGGCCTGGCCACCAATCCGCCGCTCGGCATCAAGGGCCGGCAGCACATCCCGCGCCGCTTCCAGCCGCGCCCTTGTCTTCTCGATGCCGAGCGTTGCCAGCGACGTGCTGACACCCTCGCCACGGCACCGCGTCTCGGCCTCGACGAAACCGGTCATGGCGCCGAGGATGCGCTGCCAGCCGCGCGCGTTGAGGCGCGACAGGTAGATTTCGGCAACGGTCGGCAGATAGGCATATTCGGTGGCATAGCCGTCGCCGGTACGGCTGCTGTCATCCTCGATCAGCCGTGCCGAATAGAGCTGCAGGCTGGCCGGCAGCGTCCGCAGCCAGCTTGCCTCGGCCGCCATCTTGAAGCGCTGGTCGCTCGACTTGTGGACGACGCCATCGGTAATCCGCAGCGAATTGAAATGCCGCGAGGCGGCAAGATGATGGCGCGAGCGGAAGAAGGTCTGGAGGTGGCCGAAATCCAGCCAGCCGGCCATCGCCACCGCGGCGACCTGGCGGCGGCGGGCATAGGCATCGAGGGCGGCGACGAAACTGTCATCGGCGTCGACCAGGCAGCGCAGCAGCAGCGCCGGATCGGAGAAGCGGAAGGCGCCAGAGAGGATCGAGCCGGGCTGCGGATCACCGACCGGGACCTCGTTCGCCACCGAGGCGACACAACCGTCGACGACCGACACCGTTGCCCAGTGATAGCCGTCGCTCGCCTCGCCGATCGACATCGCGTCCTCGACCGCAGCCGGCAGGCAATCGATCAGCGTATCGCCGTGGATGATCTCGATCGGCGAATCCTCGCTGATCGCGGCGATCAGTTTGGCCACCGAGCGGCCGAGCGACAGCCGCGGGTCCATGGCGACGATCTCGACGCCGGCTGCGGCCAGCCGGCCGGTCTCGATCGGATCGACGACGAAATCGTCAGGCAGGCTGAGGATGGTCCGCGACGCCGTGGCGCCGAGTCGCTGGAGCTGATGATGGATCAGCAGCGAGCCGCCGACCGGCAGGAAGGCCGGCGGCACCCGGCCGAACTCGGCCTGAAGCTCGGCGCCGACATAGGCGCCCGATGTCAGAAGACGGATCATCAGGAAACCTTGTCGGGCGACTTGATGCCAACCAGCGCCCGGATCTCCGGCAACGACAACGCGATGAATTCGGCAGGCCGGATCGCCCGGTCATCGACATAAAAGCCATCCTCGCCGCACCAGGGCTTGCCGATGATCAGCTCGTCATAGGGAATATCGTGCTCGGCCAGCCAGTCGACGATCACCGGAACGGTATTCGCGGTGATCTTGCCGATCGAACCGGCGAAGGTGCGCATGTTGCGCGCCGAATGAATGACGATCTCGAAGCCGGCATCACGATACTCGCGAAGCCGAGCGACGATCTCGAGATTGGGCAGCTTGTCGGCATAGTCCGCCGCCGAGCTGCCGAGCGTGATGGTATCGTCCAGATCGATGACGATCCGCGTCACACGAGCCATCAGCGCACGCCAGCCGCGGCCGCGCCGGGAGCCCGCGCCAACTGGGCGGCCCAGCGCCGTTTCTCGCGATCGTAAAGGCGCGCCGCGACCTTGGAGCCGGTCTCGCCGAGCGCCAGCAGCAGGCGCAGCTTGGCGATGGTCGGCGACCGCCGGACCAGCGCCGGATAGGTGGCGCGGCCGAAATCGAGGCCCCGCCGGGCGTCGCGGCGATTACCCTCGGCGACCAGCTTGAGGCCGCGCAGCCCGATATCCTGTTCGATGAACGCCTCGGCGAGGTCGGCAGGCTTGAGACCGGCGCAGGCCAGCACCGACGGGGGCGTATCGAAGCTCGCGACATAGTCGTCGACGATATGCTTGAGCGCGCCGGCCTTGGCCTGCTGGGCGTTCTGGTTGGTGGCATGGACACGGTAGCGGAACAGCGGCGCGTCGACGAAATAGGCGTCATTGGCGACGCTGAGCAGCTTCCAGGCGAAGGCCTTGTCCGGGTTCATCAGCCGGCCGCCGCCATAGCCCTCGACCGCTTCGTAGAGCTCGCGGGGATAGCAGGTGGTGAGGAAATGGAAGGGCACCCGCATCAGCTGCAGCGACCGCCGCAGCAGCGGCGCCGCCGCCACCCGCCACACCGGCGCGCCGACAGCCTCGCTGAGCGCCGGCTCGAGCGTGGCGTCGGCCCAGAGCTTGGCATCGAGCTTCGAGGCGGCGCCGTCATCGCCGGGACGGCCTTCGCCATCGACGATCGACTGGGCCGAGGAGAAGATGGCGCCGCGATGCCGGTCACCGAGTGCCGCGGCCAGGCGGTCATAGGCAACCAGCCCCTCGGGCGCGATCAGATCGTCCGAAGACAACAGCAACAGCCGGTCGCCGCACGCATCGCGGGTGGCACGATCGAGATTGCCGGCGAAGCCGACGTTGAAACGGTTCTGGACAAGCGTGATCCGCGAATCGCCAATGCCGCGCACAACATCGACCGAGTTATCGGTGCTGGCGTTGTCGGCGACGATCACTTCGAGATCGACAGGTTGATTGAGCGCACTGCCGATCGTCTCGGCGACATAATGGCCGTAGTTATAATTTGGTATGCAGATACTAAATTTCATCTTGTCCTCATGTTTTTTCTCGTATGAAACGACAAGCCTGATTTATCAGTAAAGGTCTGATCGTATTAACGATAAGTAATAATTATGAATGTATTGCTTATGTGTCAGATGTAATTGCTAGGGATGATGATACGCGCATATAGAAGCGTGATATTATCAACGACAAGACAATCATGATTGCCTTTAATATTTTTTGATTGTTGAGATATTATTAACTTTTTTGCCCGCGGTTCAGCATGGGGTTCATGTCGACATGACAGAGGTTTTCGAGACCGTGCAATGGTAAGAGCTTGGCGGCAGGCAGAGACGCAAACCGCTGGCGCCATGGCCCCTCAAAGCCCGTTGGCGATTCCACAGGGTGATACGAGGGCGAACCAGATCGCAGTCTGGATCGTGGCGGCCTATCTGTTTGCCAAGATGTTTTACATCTCGAAGGGCGGCTCGGCCCAGCCGGCCGATGCCATGCTGTGCGCACTCGCCTTCTTCATCGTTCCGCCCAAGAGCATGCTGGAACTGTTCAAAGCGGAAGCGGCGCTGGTCGCACTGGTTGTCTGGATCGCCCTGGTCAATCTTTTCTGGTTCATGACGACTGACGACAAGAGTTTCCTGCCGTCTATCCTCTATTATGTGTTCAACCTGCTGATCGTTATAACTTTCTTTGGCGTGCGAAATCGCAACCCGGCACTTTTCGACCGGGTCATCTGCAACGCCATTATCCTTGCTGTCGCCGTGGAAACGGCGGTTGTGCTGTACCAGCGTCTGTCCGGAGTCAGCGCATTGCGCACGGTCGGCACCTTCAAGAATCCGAACCAATTGGCCTATTGGGGCGTGGTCATGCTCAGCCTGTTCGTGATGCTGCGCCGTAACCGCCTTCGCCGCAGCGACCTGCTGGTCATCGGTGGGGGCATCTTCTGCGAATTCGCTTCGGCATCGCGCGCCGGCCTTGCCGCGCTGTTCGCCTTGCTGGTGGTCTGGCTGTATTTCGCGCTGGAGACGGGACGCAAACGGATCATTGCCTGCCTCAGCGCTGTCGCCCTGGGTGCCCTGCTCACCTTGTCGCCGGCGATGGAAGGCGGCGTCGCGTACGGCGCCGGGGAAAGTGCGGTGGGTACCCGCTTGAACGAGGATACTGAAGTTTCCCAATTCGACGAACGGCAGTACAACAGGATTATCGATTTTTACGAGTATACGATATTCGGCGCCGGCGAAGGTTATCTGTCTCGCTTCAACGCGGATAGTGAGTTCAAGCTCGAAATTCATTCAAGCTTCGGAACGATGTTGTTTTCTTACGGAATTCCGGGATTCGCTCTGTTCATGCTGCTTCTTTTCGGCGTTTTTCGAAGGCTGCCTATATCGCTTGGCGTCTACCTAGTTCCCAGCTTGCTCTACGGTGTGACACATCAAGGTCTGCGATTCACGCTGTTCTGGGCCTTCATTGGTGCGGCAATTTCAATTGGCCGCGAGCGTAAGCCGGCGACGGAGGCACGTCCAATCATTCGGCTTCACAAGCAGCACCAGACACGAGGACCGGACCATCTACGCGCGCTAGCAAGTACTCGAATGTCAACGCCGCGTAGCCGTCCTCCAGCACGTGGCGCTCCGTAACGCTGCGTCAGGCATGAAACGAACTAAAAGCGGGAATTTGCAGCGGCTTCAGCTTCCCGGCACCTGCCAATACGAACTCGACTGCGGCAATCCGTAGCGAGCATCAAGTCCCTTTCACGCGCTGAACCGACCTTGCGGTGATCCGGCGGTTCAACCAAGCCATCATCCGTAGCTCGACATGCGTGTAGATCAGCCAGGCGACGACTACGCTGACGACGATCGCGGCCATGAAGAACAGATAGGGGCTGGAAACACCAACACGCTGCCAGGCAATGGCAAATAGCGTCAGCGTAAATCCGTGCGATAAGTAAAGTGAGTAGGAGGCATCGCCGCCGGCGAGCATCGTGCGATAGACTCGACCCGGATTGGCGGGCGGCGGCAGCAGGACAAACGCCGCACACACCAAGGCGGCGGGAACCCCGAGGGCGACGAAGCGGCCCAGAGTGTACAGCGCCTGGAATTGATGGGATGCGACTAGCCCGGACACACCGACCACCAACAATGCCAGGGCTGCTGCCGGCGAGAGGCGCAGGCCCCCGCCATGAAGCTTGGCCAGACCGACGCCGAGCAGGAAATCGAGAACGATGGACGACGTCCAGAATTCCAGCGCCGGCCAGTCGGGTGGGACCAGCCAATGGCTGGCAGTGAGCACAACCAACGCCGCCACGACGAACATTTCGCCGCGTCTCCGGTGCAGCGTCAGCGCCGCAGCGAAAACGAGATAGAAGACAAACTCATAGTTGAGCGTCCAGCCACTGCTCAGAACCGGAACGATGTTTCCGTCAGCCCGAGGCCAGGGAAAGAAAACGAAGGATGCGGCCACGTGGCGGACGTCGAAGTCCGCATGGTTCATCTGATTGCTGAAGCCGAGCATCGCCAGCAAAATCAACGCCGTGAAGAGCCAGTAGAGCGGCACGATACGGATCAACCGCCGTCGCAGGAACTCGCGCCAATAGCCGGGCTCACCGAACCGGTCACGCGACAGATGGTACATGATGAACCCACTGACCACGAAGAACATGTCAATCCCGACAGGGAAATAGATGGGCTTGAAGTCGACCAGCCAGCCGCTTTCGAGAATGCCACGGTCGCGCGTCTTGAACTGGAGATGCTCGATGACGACGAGCAGCGCGGCGATGAAGCGTACCACCTGGAGATTGGGTACGAATGCCGGACGTTGCGCCCGGTGAGCGCCGACAGCCGCATTATCGGGCACCGAAGCCGGCCGCGCATTGCCGAGCGGGACAGCCACTCCCGAGTCGGTCATCGCGTCTGTCCCGTCTGGAGCAAGCGGCGCGTCGTGCCTTCTAGGACGAGGGCGGTCAGCTGGCCGCTGCGATAGGCGCCGGTGTCGATGCCGATGCGGTTATGCCTGATCTCAACCGCGTCGCTGATATTATGACCATGGACAACAACGACGCCATGGTCGCGGTCATCATCGAGGAATGGCTGGCGAATCGAGAGAAGATCGCGACGGTCCTGCCTGGCCAGCGCCACGCCGGGGCGGATGCCGGCGTGGACAAAGAGATAATTGCCGATAATCACCTGATCTTCCAATGCATTGAGAAAATCGCGGTGGGCGGGAGGAATGCGGGAAAGGGCATTTTCGAGAACGATTCCGCCGGCGGCGACTTCGCGCCGGCTCAGTCCGTAGCTTTCCAGCGTCTCGTACCCGCCGAATTCGATCCATTCGGCCATGACGCCGAAATCGCCAGCAAGGATGGATGCCATGGCGTCCTCGTGATTGCCGGCGAGAAAACGCCATGAGGCATGGTCCGGCAGCGGCGAGACCAGCCGTTCGAGGACGGCGGCCGATTGCGGCCCGCGGTCGATATAGTCGCCAAGAAAAATGACCTCGTTGCGCGTCGTCGCCTCCGCGCAATCGGCAGCGACCAGCGCCAGCAATTCGTCGAGCAGATCAAGCCGGCCGTGGATGTCACCAATAGCATAGACCCGCACGCCGTCCGGAACTGCCGGCGGCGACGGCGGCGGGGCGTGACGCTTGCGGCCGAACCAGCGGAACATGGTCAAGCTGCGGTCGCCACATGCATGACCTTGGCGACCGCAGCAGCGCTGTCGTCCATGTCGGCCTCGTCCAGCGTCGGGTGGACCAGCAGGCTGAGGCTTTCAGCGGCCAGTCGCATGGCGCCGGGCAGACGCTGGGCCGGGCCGATGGCGGCATCGACAAAGGCCTTTTCGAGATAGATTTCGCTGCAGCTGCCGGTGAAACAGGGGGTGCCCTCGGCCGTCACCGCCTCGGCGATGCGCTGGTTGGTCCAGCCGGGAGCCAACTGGTCGGGGCGGGCGAAGAAATAATATTTGTAATAGGCATGCCCGATGTGGCTCGGCGGCGTGGCCAGCCGCAGCCCGGGCAGGCCGGAGAGGCCGGCATCGAGGCGCGCCGCATTGGCCTGCCGCTGCGCCTTCCATGCCGGCAGCTTGGCGAGCTGGAGGCGGCCGATCGCCGCCTGGATCTCGGTCATCCGCCAGTTGGTACCAAAGCTTTCGTGCAGCCAGCGGAAGCCCGGCGCATGGGTCCGCTCGAACACCGCCGCAAAGGATTTGCCATGGTCCTTGAACGCCCACGCGCGGCGAAACGCCCGTTCGTCATGGAGCACGAGCAGGCCGCCTTCCCCGGCCGTGCTGAGGATCTTGTCCTGGCAAAAGGAGAAGGCGCCGGCGTGACCGAAGGTGCCCACGTGGCGGCCGTCGATGGTCGCACCATGCGCCTGGGCGCAATCCTCGATGACGATCAGCCCGTGGCGCTCGGCCAGCGCCATGATCGCCGGCATGTCGCAGGGCCAGCCGGCGAGGTGCACGGCGATGATCGCCCGCGTCGCCGGGGTGATGCAGGCGGCGATGGTCTCGACGGTGATGTTCTGGGTGACCGGATCGACATCGGCGATCACCGGCACCGCGCCGCGCATGACGACGGCACTCGCCGAGGCGATGAAGGTGCGGGTCGTGGTGATGACCTCGTCGCCGGGCCCGATGCCGAAGGCGACGAGCGCCAGTTCGAGCGCCAGCGTGCCGTTGCCCAGCGCGATGGCATGCGGCACGTCCAGCACGGCGGCATACTCCGCCTCGAACGCCCGGACTTCGTGGCCGGTCCACTGGTTGACCTTGCCGGAGCGGAGCACCGAGGCCGCAGCCTCCACCTCATCTTCGGCATAATGGGGCCAGGGCGCTAGGGTGCGAGTGCGAAGTGGCTGGCCGCCGTCGATGGCTAGGGTCGCGAGCATGAAGATGATCCTGTTGAGAGCGTGGCCGGGACACCCGAAACACATGATCCGTCGGCCACTGGCCGGATCACGACGGCACCCGCACCGACGACGCAGCGCTCGCCGATAACGATGCCGGGAATGACGGCGGCGCCAACGCCGATGAGCGTGCCATCGCCGACGCGCACCCCGCCGCAGAGCCGGGCGCCGGGGCCGACATGGACGGCGTCGCCGAGGACACAATCATGGTCGACCGAGGCGCCGGTGTTGATGATGGCGCCGCGCCCCAGCCGAGCCTCGGCATTGACGATGGCGCCCGGCGCCAGAAAACAGCCAGGCTCGATGATGGCGCTGGGCGAGATGACCGCGCTCGGATGGATCACGGTCGCCAGTGCAAGCCCCTGTTCGCTTGACCAATCGATCATCGCCCGCCGCGCCCGGTTGTCCCCGACCGCCGGGACCAGCGGCACGTCCGGATGCGCGCGGGCATAGTCGCGGCCGCCGACCACCTCTATGCCGAGCAAGCGGCGGCCAAGGCTGGCGGGTGCATCATCGAGAATCGCGATGACGGCATCGGGCGACGTGGCGCGGATCGCCTCGATCACCACCTTGGCATGGCCGCCAGCACCGAAAACGAAGAAGTCCGTCACTGGTCCGGTCCGTCGCCGGTAAATACCGGCATGGTCTGTTCGCCGCTGGCATCGACATTCGAGCGGCGCAGCACCAGGCCGACGGTGGCGGCGAGGATCTCGAAGTCGAGGCGCAATGACTGGTTGTCGACATACCAGACATCGAGCGCGAACTTCTCGTTCCAGCTGATGGCGTTGCGGCCGCGCACCTGGGCAAGGCCGGTCAGGCCCGGCCGCACCTCATGGCGTCGGGCCTGGGTGGGAGAATAGAGCGGCAGATAAGAGGTCAGCAGCGGCCGCGGGCCGACAAGGCTCATGTCCCCCACCAGCACATTCCACAGCTCTGGCAGCTCATCGATCGACGTGGCGCGCAATATCCGCCCCAGGCGGGTGATCCGCGCGGTGTCACTGCTGTCGGCGCCGGCGCCTGTCGCGACCGTCATCGTGCGGAACTTGACGATTCGGAAGATCCGGCCGCGCAGCCCCGGGCGCGGCTGGCGGAAGAAGACCGGGCGGCCGTCGGTGATCAGGATCGCCGCCGCCACGGCGAGCAGCAGCGGCGACAGCGCGACCAGCCCGGCCAGGGAGGCAAGGATATCGATGGCGCGCTTCATGCCGCCAGCCCCATGCCGCCGACCATGTCGGCGTTGACCTTGATGACGTCGTAGCGGTCCCGCGCATAGCTGAGGCTGGCGGCGGCCATCCGCTCGGTGGTGGCGCGGTCGCCGAGCGCCTCCAGAATCGCCTCGGCGAGCGCGGCAGGATCATGGGCCGGCACCAGGAAGCCATTCCAGCCGTTGCGCACCGTTTCGCGGCAGCCGGGCACGTCGGTGGTGACGATCGGCCGGCCAGTCGCCAGCGCCTCGAGCACGGTGCGCGGCGTCCCCTCATAATAGGAAGGCAGGCAGAACAGCGTGCAGGCGGCGAGCGCCGGCCGAACGTCGTCGAGCGCGCCGAGATATTCGATCACGCCTTCCTTGACCCAGCCTTCGACCTCGGCCCGCGAGATCGCCACCGGATTGGCATCGTCGAACCAGCCGGCGAGGCGAAAGGTGATTCGCGGATCACGGCGGCGGACGATCCGGGCAGCGGCGACATAGTCGAGGATGCCCTTCGCCCTGACCAGTCGGGCGATCAGCAGCACGACCCGGCCTTCAGGCAGCGGCACCGGCAGGAAGCGATCGAGATCGATGCCCGACCCGCTGACGACGATACTGCGCTGCGCCGGCGCCATCAGCCGCAGCCGCCGCAGTGTCGCCTCGTCATCGGGGTTCTGGAAGATGACGACATTGGCGCCGCCCAGCGCCGCCCGGTACAGCGGCGAGATCGCCAGCCGGATCATTCGCGCCCGCAGCGATGGACTTTCAAAGACATAGCCCAGCCCGGTCAGCAATGCGGTCCGATGCGGCACCCGTTCCAGCCGCGCTGCCAGCGTGCCCAGCACCACCGGCTTGATCGTGTAGCTGAGGATATGATCGGGCGCGATGCCGCGGATAAGCCGGCGATAGGCCGCCAGCGCCCTGAGATTGGCCAGCACGCCGGTACCGGTTCGATCGATCGGCGTATCATGGGCGGTGACGATGGATGCCAGCTCCGACGCGCCGACCAAGGCCCGTGCATCGGGTGCGGCGACATGTACCTCATGGCCGAGCGCTACCAGCGATCGGATCAACGGCCCGCGAAAATTGACGAGCGACGGCGCGAACGACGCGATCAGCAAAACTTTTGTCAATATCTTCCCCTATAAACAGCGTCATTCACAAGGTGAAAACCTATAGAAGCTAAGTCTGTCCCCGGCCCGCTCTGCTGTGAATCGCGGCAGCCGACACCATCGCATCTAACCGAGGAATCGATATGAAATTGCAAACCAATCTCCTCGCCGCTGAAGAGGCATCGAGGATTTATGGTCGGCGCGGCGGACGGCGCCTGCTCCACGCAATATTGCCGACGGGCGCCTATGACTGGCTGCGCGGCTTCCGGCTTCGCTTCAATGCGTCCGATCTTGGCCGCCGCTGGCACAGCTTCGAAGCCAGCATGCTCGCATTGACCGCGCGCAGCGGCGTGCTGTCCGGGCTGCATTACACGCTGTTCTCCCGCGAGTTCGATCGCGAACATCGCGCCGTGCTCGCTGCGAGGGCGCGCCATGTCGCCGATGTCTATGCCGGCCGCGGCAACCTCTACATGCTGCGCCGCAATGTCCACCGCATTGAGAAGGGCCTGATCATGAAGCCGGCCCGGCCGCTGTTCGCGCTCGCAATGATTGAAGAAACCGTCCGCGCCTTCGGCGACTGCCTGGCCAGCGCCCACCGGGACCAGCAGGATATCGTCTCCCTGCAATGGGCAGACCAGATCCTTCAGGAATATTTCGGCCGCGTCACCGACCACCCGATCGTCGCCCGGGCCCGTACCGCCTATGACGCAGTGATCGCCCGCGAGGCGCAGCGACTGACCGACGACCGCAGCCGCTTGCCGTTCAAACGCGAGATGCCGGCCGGCCTGCCGACCATCGAGGCGATGGAAGCGATGGCGCTGCACCGCCGCTCGGTCCGCTGGTTCGACCAGCGGCCGGTGCCCCGCGAAGTCATCGACCGCGCCGTCGATGTCGCCGGCTACTCGCCGACCGCCTGCAACCGTCAGCCCTTCCGCTTCGAAGTGTTCGACACGCCGGAAGCCGTGGCGCGCGTCGGTGCCATCCCCAAGGGCACCCCAGGCTGGCTGCACCAGATCCCGTGCTTCATCGTCATCGTCGGCAAGTTCGAGGCATTCCGCTTCGAGCGTGACCGGCACATCCCCTATATCGACGGCTGCCTGGCGGCGATGTCGCTGATCTATGCGCTTGAAGCCCAGGGCGTCTCCAGCTGCTGCGTCAATTTCCCGGACTATGCCGACACCGAGCGCCGGATGGCCGAGACACTCGGCCTGCCGGCCTGGGAACGCGCGGTGATGTGCCTGGCACTCGGCTACCCCGACGACAATGAGCGGGTGCCCTACTCGCAGAAGCTGCCGGTCGAGACCCTGCGACGCTACAATCACTTCGCCACCACGGACTGAGCTTCGATCCCGAGCGCGGCGAAGGCGGCATGCAGGCTCGTCTGCAGATGCCGCCGCGCCGCGTCCCGGCATGCCGTCTGCGTCGCCAGCGCGGCATCGCGATCGGCGCGAATTTCGGCGATCCGGTTGACGATCGCATCCTGCCAGCCCTCGGTGCCGAGCCTGATCGGCAGGCTGGTGAATCCGGCCTGGCGGAAGAAGCCGGTCAGCTTGAACGTGCCTGATTCGACCGGCACCACGACGCTGCCGGCGAGGATCGCCAGCACGCAGGTATGCAGCCGGCTGCTGACCACCACGTCGAAGGTGCCCAGCAACGCCATATATTCGCGATAATCGGCGCGCTGGCCAACGGCGGTCATCTGTCGGTCGTTGAGCAGGGGTCCCCAGAAAGGCTCATCCGTCGACCATTCGTTGCTGGTCAGCACCGGACGGTGACCGGACGCGATCAGCCGGTCGAGCAGCGCCAGCCAATCGTCTTCGAGCCCGGCCTGATGGACCTGGAGGCCGTTGATGGCGAGCGCCATCGGCAGCCGCTGCGCCGGATCGGTGGTCGGCGGCGACGGCGGCGTCAGCAACGCACCATCGGGCAGCACCAGCGGCGACCGACGACCACCGGCAGCGGCATATTCGGTGCGGCTCTCACTGTCGCGCAGCTCGAGCAGGTCACACTGGTCGAGGACATGGGCCGCAAGCGTGCGGACGGTGGGGTCGGTGACCTCGAAGCTCAGATTGACCATGGCGGTGGGGATGCCCAGCAACTGCGCGCAGCGGACATCGAGCAGATAGGCGATGGCGGTATCGGTGGCATCGGACTGGAACTCGCCGGCCGGATTGACGACAACCAGCGCCGATCCCGGAAACAATGCCAGCCGTTCGAGATAGGCGCGCTTGGCCAGCCCCAGGCCGGCAAGCCGGCTGCGCAGCGACAGCAAGCGGCGCAGGCGGCGAAAGCGCACAACCTGCCGGATTCGGGCATCGTGACGGATTTCGTCATTGATCGGCGGCTTCGGCGCGGGGTTGCGCGGCAGTTGCGCGATCAGTCCCTGCGCCACCTTGTCGAAGGCAGCCACGGGGTCGGTGGCGGCCGCGAACGTGCTGGCCCGGTAGCGCTTGAGATAGGCAGGCGCGCGCTCGACCGGGCGTACCGCATGGTCGGGATAGCATTGCTTCAGCAAATCGCGCCAGGCGACCGACAACGCCTGGTTGCCCTGGTTCTGGGTGACGGTCTTGGTGACAAGGATGATATCACGCGCTGTCGCGCCAACGTTCGCCATGACCCGGTCCTACGGCTTGACTGCGAGACGCACGCCACGATTGACATAATGCAGCCAGGGCAGGTCAGTGCCGAAATATTCGTCCACCGCTTTCCGTGATCCGGCCCATATCCCATAATCATCGATAATCACAACGCCACCCCGCTGCAGGCGCGGGTACAAGATCTCCAGCTCAAGCTTGGTGCTTTCGTAGAAGTCGGTATCGAGGCGAAGAATACTGATCTTCTCGGGCAGGTTTGCTTCATCGAGCAATGTATCTTCGACACGGCCCTTGACCAGCTTGACCGGATCCTGACCGACGCTTGCGTGCCACGCCGCCATGACGTCCTCGATCGGCACATAGCACCAGTCCGTCACATTACCCTTGTTAAGGGACTCGAATTTCTTCTGCGCGTCGACTGCAAATCCGGGCTTGACGTCATTGGCAGTTGGCGCGGTCATCCCGGCGAAAGTGTCATAGCCCCAGATGATGCGGTCGGTGCCAAGCTGCTGGCGCATCAGGCCGGCGATGATCAGGTTGCCGCCTTTCCAGACGCCGCATTCGACGATGTCGCCAGCGATACCTCGACGCTCAACCTCCTTGATTGCCTGGATGAATGCCCACTGGGCGACGGCACTCGTCGACGTATAGCGGGATGCCACTTCGATAACCTTTCGCTCAGCCGCCGAGGCATCAGGGATGAGCCAACCTGCATCGTTGAGGGTGGGAGACAGCTTGGTACCCAGATTGACCAGCTTCTTCGAAACGAATGCGCGCATCAGAGTCTCCCTGTTTGCAAATATGAACTGTGACGCCAAAGGCGGCGGAGTAGATCGACGCGACGGATGGGCCAGGCCAGGACGCATGATGGCCGCCGCGACAGGCGAAGCTGATGTCGAATGTTCACGTCCTAGGCCGGGTGACGGGGATCAGCGCGAACGACGTCGCAGGAGATACAGCCGGCTTGGCATGCCCATAAGGAGTAGGCCCCCGCGCCCGGCGCCGACGCGGCAGCGCTGGCTCGAGCAGCAGGCCACAACTGACAGCAAAAATCGCCGAAATCGCCGCTGTCCTCAAAGGATAGTCGACAAGGCTGTGGATGAGGACAACGGCAACCGTGACCGCCGCCACCCGTGGCACGGCGCCGGCATTGTCCGCGCGAGGCCGCCAGCCAGATCGCACCGCGCCGACGAACCACCACAGGAACGCCAACAGCATCAGCACGGCCGGCAAACCCCCGGTCAGCCACAATTCGATATAATCATTATGGGCGTGGTTGATGTAGTTCGCCCCGAGATTGGCTTCGCCACCGACCAGCCGGAAAACGGAATCAAAACTGCCGAAGCCCGTGCCGAACGGAAACACATCCCAGCCGGCGTCGGCGGTGACGCGCGTGGCCACCAGCCGAGTTTCTTCTTCGGTGAACTCGCCCATCTTGGCTGCAAAGCGTGTCATCCATGGCCCGAACACGACGGCGGCCAGAATGACGGCGCAGAGCACGGCGGCGGCAATGATCAGACGCACCGGGCTCTCGCCGCTATGCGCCCGCATCCGCAGGCCGATGCTGGTGATCAGCACCGGTATCGCCAGACCGAGACCGGCCCGCGAACCGGCAGCCAGCAGGCCGATGAGCAGGATCGCCAGCAGGCCGGACGACAGGAAATCATGCGACGACCAGCCGGGCGTCTGGATCGGTGGCCGCTTGCCCGCCTTGGGGAACTGCAGGGTCAGCGTAGGCAGGGCTACCAGCAGCAGCGTGGCAAGATGATTGCGATTGGCGAAGAAGCCTACACCATGGCCAATGTTGGTGATCTCATAGAGATAGAAGCTGCGCGACGCATATTGGGCAATTGCCAGCAGCGATGAGACAATCGCGACAGCCAGCACGGTCCAGCCGATCCAGACCCGATGCTCGGGCTCGAGCGTCATTACCGCCAGCAGCAGCGCCATCGCCGGCAGCAGCGCCAGCCAGGAGGCCAGGGTGGCGCCCGCGTCAAGCGAGAGCGGTAGCCATGGCAAGGGTATATCGAGGGCGTCGAACCCGTCGGCAACCGTGTCCCGGGCCGGCAGGCTGCGCCACAGGTCCGGTGCCATCGGAATCAGCTGCAGCAGCGGCAACACCATGATCCCGGCGGCGACCGCGAGCATCGCCCGGTGGCGGTCATCGAGGCCAGTGCCGATCAGGCGCACCAGGGCAAGCGCACCCAACATGATGGCGCCGATTTGCAAGGCAAGATTGGCCAGAATGCCGGCCGCACTCGCCCCGCCCAGCAGGATACACATGGCAAGATAGCCGCATACGACCGTCCGGTAGCCCCGCTCGCCGATCATGAGCTGGGCGTCTCGATGCGCTCGAGCATGACACTGCCGATGGCGGCCGTGCCCAGTTCAGTTCGTACCTGCGGAACATAGGCAAGCCGCAGCGTGGCGACCGGGCAGAGCGCGGGCACGGCAATGGCGACGCTCGCGGGCCGTCCGCTCCACACGCCGTTGTCGATCGCCAGGCTGCCAAGTTCCGCCCGGGTCCGATCGCAGACCAGCCGCCAGGCCAGCCCGTCGACGGTCCCGGCTTCGGGGACGCCGGTGGTCGAAAGCCGGTAAGTGCCCGGCACGAGGATCATCTTCTGGGTCGCCAGCGTCGCCGGCTCCCCCCCGAAAATCTGCACGGTCAATCGGCCGTCGACACCGAGCGGATCGACCTGGGCAAAGCCGGACGCCGTGCTGGCGAACTCCCAGTTGAACGGCGGCGGCCCGGCGGCGCCGCGAAAATTGGCATCGAACACCTTGTTGTCCGGATCAGACACGGCGCGCGGCGCAAACCGCGTGTAGAGGCTCCAGGCGCTGGCATGGTGGCCGCGTGCCAGCGCCGTGGTGACGATGCGACTCAGCTGGGCATCGCTGAGACTGAAACCGCGAAGGCCGCCCAGCTCATGGATGAGCTCGTAAAAGGCCGGCGCCACGGCAGGCTGCCGCGGCGCTGCATCGAGAAAATCCGCTTTCCAGATGGGGTTACGCGCCAGGGCCGCGGCAATCGCCTGGCGGCCGGCGGGTGCGCCGACCAGCGGCACGATCACCGAAACAAGCCCGCGTCGCAGCGACGGCCGGATACGCATCACCGCGTCGAGCTGAACCACAACATCGGCGAACCGCGCATCGCGGAGATATCGTTCAGCCAGCCAGAGCCGGACGCCGACATTGCGCGGATTGCGCAGCAGGGCACGCTCGTACTGCCCTGTTGCCGTAACGACCTCGCCGCGCGCCGAGGCGTCCCGCGCTGCGACGATGAAAGGCAAGGGGGACAAAGGCTGGGCGGCGAGAACCGCACGGGCTTCCTCAGCCAGTGCAGGCTCAACCGGCGCGGGCGACGCCTGCGAAAATGCAGGTCCGAGCGCGCGCTGCAGCCTGGCAGCCGGTCCGCCAGACAGACCGCGCGACGCTGAATAGACAGCGGTCGCCGTCAGCCCCGCCGCCACCACGGCAAGCGCCAGCCGCCCTCCCCCCCGGCTGGCGAGTGCCGGGCTCCCGATGCTCATGCGGCATCTCGGTCGTCGAACGTGATGCTGCGCTCCTTGGTGGCGGGCTTGCCTTCACGAAGCTTGGGGTTGCCGTAATTGCCATAGCCGCCGTAGCCGCCATAGCCGTAGCCGCCATAGCCGAAGCCCGAGAGACGGACATTGTACATCGTCAGCAGACCACCGAGGATCTGGGCGTCAGCCCCCTCCAAGCGGGCGATGGCGCGGCGCGCCGCAAGCCGCCGCGTCCCGGCTTCCACGGTGAAGATCGTCCCTTCCGCCAGCGCCGACAGCAACGGCGAATCCGCCAGACCGAGCACCGGAGGACCATCGAGGATGATCATGTCGAACCGCTCCTGCAGCATGGCGAGCACCTCGGCGGTGCGTGGGCTTGCCAGCAGCTCAGCCGGGTTGGGGGGCACGGGGCCGGACGGTAGCACCGAGAGATTGTCGGTATTGGTGGCGAATATCGCGCTGTCGATGTCGTTCGACCCTGCCAGCAGATTGGAGATGCCGAACTTGTCGTCGCGCGCCACCGTCAGTGTCGGCTGGCGCATGTCGAAGTCCACGAGCAGCACGCGCCGTCCGGTACGGGCGAAGGAGATCGCCAGAGCAAAGGCACTGGTCGACTTGCCTTCGCTCTGCTTGGTGCTGGTGATCAGCAAGGTCCGGGGCGCCCCGTTCGACGTTCCGAACTCGATGGCGGTTCGCGTCGACAGATAGGCTTCGGCAATCGGCCCCTGCCCCGCCGAAACCTTGTCCACCACCCGTTCCCCGGCCGGCAGCTTGGGGATGGCGCCCAGCAGCGGCATCCGAAGCTTCTTCTGGATGTCGTCGGGGGTCTTGATCGAATCGTCCATGAATTCGCAGATGAATGCGGCCAGCAGGCCGAGCACGATACCGAGCAGCAATCCGGCGCCGAGGTTGAAGGCCACATTTGGCCGGATGAGCGGCGCGCCGCGCGCGTCGTCGACGAGCGACACATTGCTGGCGTCGGTGCCCTGGGCCACGTCGACCTGCTTGTAGCGTTGCAGCAAGGCATCGAAGAACTGGCGGTTGGTGTCGACCTCGCGGCGCAGGATG
>NZ_JBIMKZ010000044.1:0-26849 GCF_051860865.1 Polymorphobacter sp.
TTGCCTCCGGCGGCTGGGGCCTCAGGCCCCAGACCCCGATGAGGGGGCGGTGACCGAATTCGACGGGCACGCGCGCCGCAGGCATTTTATTGCGCTTCGCGCGGGGGTTGGCTCCTGACATGCGATGCCCCTTATTGGGGTCCGGGGCCCAAGGCCCCGGCCGCCGGAGGCACGCTTCCGGCCTCACTCAGGCAAGTCCGCGTGGACGATGCCGTCCACCACATCGGCCTTGTAGAGGGTGATCGGCTTCTTGGTGAGTGTGCCGTTGGGGGCGCCGGTGCGGAGGTCGAAGCGCAAGCCGTGGAGGGGACAGAAAAGATGGGGGCCCTTGACCTTGCCGCCTTCGAGGGTGGCTTGCTGGTGGCTGCACATGTTCTCGACGGCGAAGACGCCAGCGGACGAGCGGCAGATAAGCACCGAGCGGGTGCCGATGGGAAAGGCGCGGTTGCCGTTTTCGGGGATCTCGTCCAGCGGCGCGATGGCGGTGCGGGGCATTTAGCGGCGCTGGTCGAACCGGCGGCCGAGCATGGCGGCAGCGATATTGGTCTTCTGGATGTCGATGGCACCGCCGGCGATGCCCCAGCCCCAGCTGTCACGGAGGCGGCGTTCCATCGGGAAGTCCTTGCTATAGCCATAGGCGCCCATCAGCTGGAGGGCGTCACCGGTGACTTCCCGGGCGATGGTGTTGGCGAAGCATTTGCCGAGTGAGCTGTCGAGGACCGAGGGCAGGCCGTCCTGGGCGTTGGAGGCGGCGCGCCAGATCAGCAGGCGGGCGGCATCGACCTTCATCTGCATTTCGGCGAGCTTGAGCTGGACGGCCTGGAACTCGGCGATCGGCTTGCCGAACTGCTTGCGCTCCTGGACATAGACGCAGACGTCTTCGAGCGCGCCCGAGGCCTGGCCGAGCGCCATGGTGGCGTTGCCGCAGCGTTCGAGATCGAAGGCTTCCATCAGCTTCTTGAAGCCGCCGGCGGGGACGACGATGTTTTCGGCCGGGATCTCGCAATTGTCGAAATACAGGTCAGAGGAGGGGATGCCGCGAAAGCCCATCAGCTGCTCGTTGGGGCCGAAGGTGAGGCCGGGGGCGCCCTTCTCGACGAGCACGGCGCCGATCGAGCGGGCGCCGGGTTCGTCCGACAGGCGGCAATAGACGAGATAGGCATCGGCATGGCCGCCGCCCGAGCACCAGCGCTTGGTGCCGTTGACAATGACCTTGTCACCCTGGACGACGGCCTTGGTCTTGAGATCGGTGAGCGCGCTGCCGGCATCGGGCTCGGACATCGAGACGGCGACGACCATTTCGCCGCGGCAGACGGCAGGGACAACGCGGCGCTTGAGGCTTTCGGGGGCGAACAGCTCGATGGCGCGGACCGGCCCGACCGAGGATTCGAAGATCGGGAAGGCGACCGCCGAGGAGATCTTGGCGAATTCCTCGAGCACGATCAGCGCTTCGAGGTTGCCGAGACCGAGGCCGCCGAGCTCCGAGGGGACGTTGATGCCGAGGAAGCCCATCTCGGCGTAGCGGCGGACGAGATCATGGCTGGGGGGCTTGTTGTCCCGCTCCAGCTCGGTGGCGATTGCGGGCAGTTCGGCGCGGGCGAAATCGCGCGCAGCGGCCTGCAACTCGCGCTGGTCTGCGGTCATGGTGAAGTTCATGGGGGTATCCTAGATGAGGGGCATTCGGGACCGCAATCCGTCACGATCAACCGGTGGCGGCCGACCGTGGACGGCTTCAGCCATCGACGAAGGGGGCGAGCAGCTGTTCGACCCGATGCTCGGGCGGAACCTGGTTGAGGCCGATGCGGCGGTCCAGCTCCTCGTGCCAGTGATAGAGGCGGCGCTCCTGGTAGTTCAGCGGCATGCCGCGGAAGCCGGGGCTTTGCAGCGACTCCTGGATCTGCGGGGCATATTGCAGGTCCTCGTAGAGAATGCGCTCCCAGTTGGCGGTGCGGGCGGCCCATTTGGGATGGGGGTTCTCGGGATCGTAATCGGGCGCGATCCAGGTCGAGACGACGCGGGCGGTGGTGTCGCTGACCGGCCAGAATTGCAGCAGCGGAATGCCGCTGTCCGAGGGGGGCATGATGAAATTGGGGTAGATGCAATAGCTGACATTGTTGTTGGCCGGGACTTCGGTGACGCTCTCGACCTTGGGCATGCCGATGGTGCCGGGGTCCTTCCAGTCCGGGCGGCGGTTCGGCGTGATCATCCGGCTGTGGCCCTGCGGCCAGAGGGTGATGGTCATGCCGCGATAATCGAGGAAGCGGTCGACGGTGCTCTGGTGGATCGACTTCAGGTGATAGACTTCGAGGAAGGCGTCGAGCAGCACCTTGACGTTGCAATTGACCTCATAGCTGCGCGACTCGACGAGCCGGAGCGTATCGAAGGCATATTGCTTCAGCTCGTCGGCCATCGGCGCGATATGTTCGAGCAGCGGCTGGGCCTCGGGGTCCTCGTTGATGAAGATCAGGTTGCCGAGCGTTTCGCAGCGGACGCTGACCAGCGAGCGGCAGGCGAAATCGAGATCGACGAAATCGCGACGGTCACGGATGGCGGTAAGCTTGCCGGTGAGCGTGTAGCTCCAGCCATGATAGCCGCAGACGAAGCCCCTGCCCTCGCCGGCCTCCTCGGTGACCAGCGGCGCGCCGCGATGCTGGCAGGTATTGTAGAAGGCGCGGATCTGGCCTTCGAGATCGCGGACGATGAGGATCGGCGAGCCGGTGTTGCGATTGAGGAACCAGCTGCCGTTGTTCGGCAGCTGGTCGGCATGGCCGGCATAGAGCCAGGCGCGCTTCCACATCCGGGATCGTTCGAGCGCCAGGAACTCCGGATCGACGTAGCGGCTGCCCGGAATGTCGGCGAGCTTGGGAAAGCCCTCCGGCGGGGCGGTACGTTCGGCCTCATAGGCCATTTGTTGCTTGGCGCGGAGCGTGGCAGCGGCGTCCATGACGATAATCCCCAAAGGCGTTTGACTCGGTCTAGCACGAGCGCCCATAAAAACAATCATGAATGCTTTTTTGCAACGCTGGCAGACGGCCCCGCAGCTTTCCCTGCACCAATTGACGGCGCTCGATGCGCCGCCGCTGGCGCTGATTGGATTGGCGGCCGAGCTCGGGTGCCAGTCGGTCTGCCTGTTCACCCATGTGCCGGACGCGGCGCGGGGATTTTATCCGGTGGTGGGCGCGGACGATGTCGAAGCGGTGCGGACGGCGCTCGACGAGGCTGCGGTAAGTGTTTCGAATCTGGAAGTTTTTCCGCTTGACGGCGGGGACATGGATGCGTTCGAGGAGGGGCTGAGGATCGGCGCGGCGCTGGGGGCGCGGCGGGCGACGGCGCATGTCCATGATGCCGACCGGACGACGGCGACGGTGCGGTTCGCCGATTTCTGCGACCGGGCGGCGCGGCACGGGATCGAGGCGGGGCTGGAATTCAACGGCTTTTCGGCGGTCCGCGATGCGCGGCTGGCCGAGGCGATCGTCCGCGATGCGGCGCGCGACAATGGCCGGGTGGTGCTCGACATGCTGCACCTGATGCGCAGCGGCGGCGGGCCGGACGAGGTGGCGATGATCGCCGATCTGGTCGATTTCGTCCAGCTTTGCGACGGGCCGCTGGCGATTGCCGACGACCGGCGCTGGCGCGAGGCGGTGGGCGAGCGGGCGCTGCCGGGGACGGGGGAATTCCCGCTGGCGGCGTTGCTGGCGCCGCTGCGGCCGGGTACGATCATCGATGTCGAGGTGCCGCAATCGGCGGCGCGCAAGGCCGGGGTGTCGGCGCGCGACCGGGTCAGCCGGGCTGTCGAGGCGAGTCGCGC
Source organism: Polymorphobacter sp. (assembly GCF_051860865.1). GTDB lineage: Bacteria > Pseudomonadota > Alphaproteobacteria > Sphingomonadales > Sphingomonadaceae > Sandarakinorhabdus. The sequence goes on from NZ_JBIMKZ010000044.1 coordinate 3,809, forward strand.
CGTGTTGGGGAGCCTTTGAGCATGGCCGCATATCGTCCTGCCATCATGCAATATGCCTGGGTGGTGCCGCGGCTGGAGGGTGGCATCCGCCATTGGCATGAGACGCTTGGGATCGGGCCGTTTCTGGTCAACCGGGATATCCAGGTCAGCGACCAGAAGCACCGGGGGCTGCCGAGCACGACACGCTTCTCCACCGCCGTCGCCCAGCACGGCGATGTACAGATCGAGCTGGTCGAGCAGCTCGACGACAGCGCTTCGGCGTTCCGCGATACCGTGCCGGTGGGGAAGACGGCGCTCCATCATGTCGCGTTCATTCCCGACGACTTCGACGCGGCGCTGGCGCATTATGCGGCGCGGGGCTTCGCGCCAGCGACCACCGGGCGGTTCGGCGACATGCGCTATGCCTATGTCGATACCGCCGCCAGCGCCGGGCACATGGTAGAGATCGTCGAGGACAAGCCGGCGCTGCGGGCCTTTTTCGGGGCGATCCGCAAGGCGGCGGAACGCTGGGACGGGGACCCGGCGACGCTGGTGCGGGAGCTGGGCGGGCCGGCGCGGTCCTGATCCGAAGCAGACCATGGCAATTGTCGGAAACGCGGCCTAAGAACCCTTGTGGGGCGAGGGTGGGCGCGGACATTGACGACAAAGAATCCGACGGGCCTGCTGTCCAACGGCGCGGCCTCGCTTGACCTGCGCACGCCGCGGGAGCGCCTGTTCCAGCTTGGCTTTGCCGTGATCCAGTGGCCGTGGCTGCTCAAGAGCCTTTATGGCGGCACGCTGGCCGCCAAGGCGGCGCTGCTGGCGCGCATCGGCCTGCCGCATGATGCGCTTCCGCACCTCGGGAGCTGGAAGGCCGATGTCTATATGCTGGGCCGGATGGTCGACGAGATCGGGCAGCTGCGGCCGCGCCATGTTGTCGAGTTGGGATCGGGCGCGACATCGCTGGTGGCCGCGCAGGCACTGGCCGGACACGGCGGTGGCCGGCTGACCAGCTTCGACCAGCACGCGCCTTATGTGGCGAGCATGCCGGGATGGCTGGCCGAGCATGGGCTGACGGCCGACTTCCGCCACGCGCCACTGACGCTGCGCGATGCCGCCTGGCCGGGGCTGTGGTATGATCTGGGCGACGTGCCGCCGGTGATCGACCTGCTGGTGATCGACGGACCGCCCTGGACCGTCCATCCCTATGCGCGCGGCATGGCGGAGCGGCTGTTTGACCGGATTGCGCCGGGCGGGGTGATCATGCTCGACGATGCGGCGCGGCCCGGCGAGCGCGTGGTGGCACGGCGCTGGCAACGGCGCTGGCCGGACTTCCAGTTTTCTTTCGAAGGCACGGGCAGCAAGGGGCTGCTGATCGGGCGGCGGCGGGGCTGAACGCAGGTCAGCCGGGATAGGCGAAGCCGCAGGCGTCGTCGACGATCTGGAGCAGTTCGACGGTGTTGCCGTCGCAGTCCTGGCCATAGGTGGCGCGGGTGGCACCGCTACCGCCCGGCGGGCAGTTGAAGGCCATGCCTTGTGCGGCAAGTCGTTGATAGTCGGCCTCGATATCGTTGGTGTACAGGCAGAGGTGGGTGAGGCCGTGGTCGCACATGCGGGGGTGGACGGCGTGGCCGCGCGGGGCGGTATATTCGAACACCTCGATGTGCAGCGTGCTGAGGCGGATCATGGCGTAGCGGGCGCTGCTGGCGGGCAGGCCGACCATGCGGTCGATGCGGTCGTTGCCGGGCTCCCAGCCGCCGCCGCCGACCTGCTCGAAGCCGAACATGCGGTGGTAATAGTCGACGAAGCGGTCGATGTCCGGCGTCGAGATGGCGAGGTGGTGGACGCCGATAATCATTGGGCGGCTGCGGCGGCCTTGGCGGCCTTGACCGCGGTGACGATCTCGTCGTTGCGCGGGTTGCGACGGAGCGTCAGGCCGCCGTTCACCTGCAGCGTCTGGCCGGTCATGAAGCATTCGTCCGAGGCGACCCAGACGGCAGCATCGGCAATGTCTTCCGAGGTGCCGACGCGGCCGAGCGGATATTCGCGGGCGAAGGTGTTGACGATGGCGGCGTTCTTCGAGGCGCGGGCGGTCATCGGCGTGCCGGTGAAGCCCGGGGCGATCGAATTGGCGCGGATGCCGCGATGGCCGAACTCATTGGCGACGCAGCGCAACACATGGTCGGCGCCGGCCTTGGTGCCCATATAGGCGGCATGGTCTTCCAGCATGATGCTGGCGGTGGCCGAGGAAATCTGGATCAGCGAGCCGCCGTCGCGCATGGCGCGCAGCATCGCCTGGTAGAAGAGGATGGCGCCGGTGAACTGCAGGCCGACCATCCGGTCGATGTCCTCGCGGGTCGTCTCCAGGAACGGCTTGAGCAGGCCCCAGCCTGTGGCGTTGAGCGCAATGTCGAGGCCGCCGAAACGGTCGACGGCGGTGTCGGCGAGCGTGGCGAGCTGGGCCTCGTTCTCCATATCGGCGACGGCATAGGCGCCGTTCAGCTCGGTGGCGAGCTCGGCCAGCGCCTCCTCGTTGCGGCCGCCGACGACGACATGGGCGCCTTCGGCGGCGAAGCGGCGAGCGATGACCTGGCCCATGTTGCCGCGTCCGGCGGCGCCCATGACGATGGCAGTCTTGCCCTTCAGGCGGCTCATTATCTTCTCCCCGGTGGCGTGCCGGTGGCCGGCATCGCATTAAAAACAATCCTGCCTGATTGACGGCAGGCGCTGGTTGATCGCTGGCATCCTGCCGCAGAAATCCGGACACGCCAAAGAAAAAAAGTCATATCTGTTTGTTTTGTCGGGCAGTGCTGCTACCAATCTGGCGGCATGAAAGGAGCTTCCGTGACCCATATCCTCTCTTCCGCCCGGCCGCTCGCATGACCGCGAAGGCGCATGTCCGGCCCGATGCCAACGACCCGACTCGGCCGAAGCGCGGCGTGCCCGAGGCCGAGCTGGCGACGCGCGAAAGCGTGTTCCGCCCCGATCTGCTGGCCGGCAAGACGCTGCTGATCAGCGGCGGCGGCAGTGGCATGGGCAAGGCGACGGCGATGCTGGCATCCCGGCTCGGCGCCAATGTGGCGATCTGCGGGCGCAAGCCGGAAAAGCTGGAAGCCACCGCCAGGCTGATCAAGGACGCGACCGGCAAGGACATCTTCACGGCCTCGATGTCGATCCGCGAGCCGGAAGCGGTGGAACAGCTGATCGGCGATGTGCATGACCGGTTCGGCGGCATCGACACGCTGGTCAACAATGCCGGCGGCCAGTTTCCGCAGGATGCGATCGAGTTCAGCCGCAAGGGCTGGCTGGCGGTGATCGACACCAATCTCAACGGCAGCTGGTGGATGATGCAGGAAGCGGCCAAGCGCTGGCGCGAGGCCGGCACGCCGGGCAACATCGTCAACATCGTCGCCAATGTGGAGCGCGGCATGCCGCAGGCGGCGCATACCTGCGCGGCACGCGCCGGGGTGATTTATCTTTCCAAGACGCTCGCCACCGAATGGGCGCCGTTCAATATCCGCGTCAACTGCATCGGGCCGGGCGTCATCGAAACCGAAGGCTTTGCCGTCTATCCCGAGGAGGCGCTGGTGCGCTTCCACAAGGCCAACCCGATGAAGATCCGCGGCAACGCCTGGGATGTGGCCGAGCAGATCGCCTATCTGGCCTCGCCGGCGGCGCGCTTCATCAACGGCGACCTGATCATCATCGATGGCGGGCAGGCGCAATGGGGCGTGGTCTGGCCGGGCGGCATGCCCGATTATTTCAGCGAGGACGGCGCCGCCTGAGCGCCGGTTTGGGGAGGATGACTATGGGACGTGTTGCAGGAAAGGTGGCACTCGTCACCGGCGGTGGCTCCGGACTGGGCGCCGCCGACAGCGAGCTGCTGGCTCAGGAGGGCGCGACGGTGATCGTCACCGATGTGCGGCTCGAGGCGGCACAGGCCGTGGCCGACCGGATCGGCGGCGCGGCGGTGGCGATGGCGCTCGATGTGGCGTCCGAGGCGGCGTGGCAGCAGGTGATCGGCGATATCGAGGCCAGGTTCGGCCGACTCGACATCCTCATCAACAATGCCGGCGTGGTGGTGATGGCCGACTGTGAGGACACGACGCTGGAGCAGTTCCGCTGGGTCAATGCGATCATGACCGACGGGGTGTTCCTGGGGTGCAAATACGCCATCCCGCTGATGAACAAGGGCGACGGCGGCTCGATCGTCAACATGTCCTCCACCGGCGCGCTGCTCGGCTATCCGATCTTCTTCGCCTATTCGGCCGCCAAGGGCGCCGTGCGCTCGATGACCAAGTCGATCGCCATCATGTGCCAGGACAAGGGCTACAAGATCCGTTGCAACTCTGTGCACCCCGGCGCGATCGAGACGCCGATGGTTCAGGAAGCCTCCGGCCGGGCCGGTCAGGCGCAGGCGGTGCCCGACGGCGTGCTTCCGGCCGGCGCGGTGGGGGCGCCCTCCGATGTGGCGGCGATGGTGCTGTACCTGGCGTCCGACGAGTCGCGGTTTGTGACGGGGGCGGAGTTCGTCGTGGACAACGGGCTGACGATCCGGCCGTAAGAAAGAGGGCCTCCGGCGGCCGGGGGCTCAGCCCCCGGACCCCATGGGTGGGCAGGTGCCTCGCGGTATCCATGCATGGACTGGGTGCGGCGGCGTAGGTTAGGCCAGCAGCCTCGCGTCAGCGTTGCGGCTCGATCTCTTGCCCCGGCGGCGATTGTCCCGGGGCGAGCCCCATGGCGCGGCTGCGTTGCTGCCAGTGGCGCCGGGCGTGGGACTGCATGTCGGCGATCCGGTCGGTTTCGTCCATGATCTCGGCGCCGAGCAGGGTCTCGACGATATCCTCCATGGTGACGATGCCGACCATGCTGCCATAGCTGTCGACGACGCTGGCGATGTGCTCATGTTCCTTCATCAGCCGGTCGAACAGCGCGAACAGGCTTTCCTGATCCGGGACGGTGATGATCGGGCGCATGATCGACTCGAGCGGTTCCTTGTCGTCGCCGTCGACGATCTGTTCCAGCACTTCGTCCTTCAGCACATAGCCGAGGAGTTCGGCGCTGTCGGCGCCGCGGATGGGGATGCGCGAGAAGGTCAATTCCTCATGGCGATCGTAGAATTGCCGGAAGCTGAGGTCGCCGGGCGCCGAGGTGACGACCGTGCGCGGGGTCATGATGGCGCGGACGCGGACCTCCCGGAAGCCCATAAGATTGCGGATGAATTCACCTTCTCGGTCATCGAGCTCGCCTTCCTCCTCGCCAATCTCTGTCATGGCGACGAGATCGGCGCGGTTGAAGCTGTCCTCTTTGTCGCCGCGGCTGACGATCCGGGTGACCAGCTGGCACAGCCATATCAACGGCTTGAGCAGGCGGATCAGGACATTGAGCGATCGGACGGTCATCGGCGCCAGCGACCGCCAGTTGTTGGCCCCCAGCGTCTTGGGCACGATCTCCGAAAACAGCAGGATGGCCAGCGTCATCGCCACCGGCACCACCAGCCCGGTGATCAACGGATCGGAATCGCCCCAGATCAGCGTGGCCTGCTGGCCGACGCCGATTGCGCCGGCAGTATGGGCGATGGTGTTGAGGCTGAGGATCGCCGCGAGCGGCCGGTCGATGTTGGTCTTGAAGTCGGCGAGGGCGCGGCCGAGGCCCGAGCCCGAGGTCAGCTGTTGCTGCATATAGGCCGGCGAGATACTGAGCAGCACCGCTTCCCAGAGCGAACAGAAAAACGACGCGACGATGGATACGGCAAAGAATAGCAGAAGAATTTCGACCATGGGTCAGGGTACACTCTCGGCGACAGTGATGCGCGGCTCGGGCGCATTATTGCAAACCCGCCGCTGTCGTCGTTGGTCCCGCGCCGCGTTGCGCGCGGGCGCGCGGTGGGGCCCAGGCCCCCACCGCTCGCCGGCCGTTGTCGTCAGTCCGCCGCCATCATCGCGTCGAGGGTGGCGTGGAAGTGGCGGAGGCGGGCTTCCTGATCGCTCCACAGCGGGCCGCGGAAGCCGCGCGAGCGGGCACCGGCCTGGACGATGGGCAGCAGTTCCGAATCCTGGTCCAGCACTTCGCCGAGCTCCGGGGGTTCGCCAAGGCCGGTGCGGACGATGTCCGGGCGGGTGTCGCCGGTGAGGTCCACTTCGGCACCGAGGCCCATCCAGGCCGGGGGGACGAAGCCGGGGGCATCGATGTTCCGGTAGAGGATGCAGGTGTCATAGGTGAATTGGTTGGGGTCGGTGGCGTGCGGCACGAAGCGGTGCAGGAACACGGCCTCAGGATGCAGGCCGATCTGGGCGTTGGGGAACACGCTGTAGACGCAGCTGTCGCTGAGCTGGGTGTCGCTGAACTTCTCATAGTCCAGCCCGTAGCGGGCGGCGCGCTCGCGCTTGGCGTTCTGGATTGCCTCGCGGGTTTCCTTGGCGGTGCCGGTGAACGTCTCGGGATCGATGCCGGCGTCGCGCAGCATCATCTGGATGCCGGGATTGACCGATTCCTGGTCCTCGAAGCGGCGGCTGGGCTGGGCGAAGGGCACGAACTGGCGGCTGAAGCCACCGGGCCAGACATCGATATGGGTGCGATCATCCATCAGGCACTGGGTCTGCGGGTGGATGGCATGGAGGTGGTAGGTCTCGGCGAAGGCGTCGACACCGCCCTTCCAGTTCGAGCCCCAGTCAGACCGCTTGTGCTGGACGACGTTCATCTTCTCGATCTCGTAGAGTTCGAGATGCGGCAGGATAGGCGCCAGCCATTCCTTGAGCGGCTGGATGTCCGGGTCCATCGAGATGAAGACGAGGCCGGCGGCCTCCTCGCAGCGGACCGAGGTGAGGTTGAGGTCGTGGCAGAGCACGCCGGGCTGGAAGGTCTCGCGGTCGGTGACCTCGATGTTCTGGCCGTCGAGACCGAAGCTCCAGCTGTGGAACGGGCAGCTGAACTTGCCGACCGAGCCATGGTCCGACAGGACGATCTGGGCGCCGCGATGCGGGCAGACATTGTAGTGCGCCTTGATTGAGCCATCCTGGTCGCGAACGATGATGAAGGACTCCGGCCCGATATCGAACTTGGCGAAGTCGCCGGGCTCGCGAATGTCGGACACCGGGCAGGCGATCAGCCAGCTTTTGGCGAAGACCTTCTCCCATTCGGCGGCCGCAAAGTCCTTGTCGAAATAGCGGTCAGGCGTCGGGCGTGCGGTGCCATGATCGATGGCGGGCGCGGCGGTGTTGAACGGATGGGCCTTGCCCGTGTGCACGTTCCAAAGCCGATATGCATAATTCATTGCAGAGATCCTCCCACCAGGTCTGTTGCCTGAGCATTAGCATAAAAAGACAAACATGTCTGTTTTACAAGTGGGGATCGGGCTGTCAGTGTCGCAGAGGGTGCCGGAGAGGCCCCGCCATGGGGAGAATGCGATGAGCCGCTTGTTCGGGCCGATATTCCAGACCGCCTATGTCGTCGAGGCGCTCGAGCCGGCGCTCGAGCACTGGACGAGCCGACTCGGGGTGGGGCCGTTCTTCCTGTTCCCGATCCCGTTCAGTTTCGATTGGCTGAAGCTGGATGAGGCGCCGGCTACCGACACCAATGTGCTGGGCGGCGTGGCGCTGGCCTATAGCGGCGACACGATGATCGAGATCATCGTGCCGGGCACGGCGCCCTCAACTTACCGCAAGTTTCTCGACGACGGGCGTAGCGGCGTGCATCACCTCGGCACGGTTGCCGATGATTATGAGGCGCAGATGGCGGCGGCGCGGGCCGCCGGGATCAGGGTGGTGATGGAGGGCGAGCTGCCGCTGTCCCGCTTCGCCTATCTGGAGACCGACACTGTCTATCCCGGCACCATGATCGAGATCATCGACATGCGCGAGGGGATGCACGAGCTGTTCGGCGCGGTGAAGGCGGCGAGTGTGGGATGGGATGGGCGCGATCCGGTGCGGTCGCTATAGTCAGGGCTTCCCAAAGCGGCAGGATTGCTGATGCGTTCGATTGTCACCCTGTCCCTCAATCCGGCGATCGACAGCTTTGCCACCGCCGACGCCGTCCGTCCGCTGCGCAAGATCCGGACCGTCGACGAGCATCATCATGCCGGCGGCGGCGGCATCATCGTGGCGCGGGTGATGGGCGAGCTGGGACGGCGCGCGCGGGCGTTGTACCTGGCCGGTGGCGCTACCGGGGAGATGCTGGAGGGGATGCTGGCGGCGGCCGGGATCAACGGCCGGCGGATCGACATCGCCGGGATGACGCGCATTGCCCACACGGTGTTCGAGCGGGTCAGCGGGATGGAGTACAGGTTCACGCCGGAGGGGCCGGCGGTGAGCGCGGGCGAGTTCGAGGCCTGTCTCGATGCGCTGGCGGCGATGGACTTTGACGTGCTGGTCGCCAGCGGCAGCCTGCCGCGCGGGCTGGCGCCGGAGGCCTGGCACCGGGTCATCGACGTGGCGGCGGGCAAGGCGGCGCGGGTGGTGCTCGATACCTCGGGGCCGGGGTTGCGGGCGGCGCTTGACCGCGGGGTGTGGCTGATCAAGCCGAGCATCGGCGAGCTGGAAACCCTGGTCGACCGCAAGCTGCCGGACCGGCGGGACCAGGTCGAGGCGGCGCGCGGATTGATCGCGGCGGGGCAGTGCGAGATCGTCGCCGTCAGCCTTGGCCGGGGCGGGGCGCTGATCGTCAGCGACAGCGAGGTGCACCACCGCGCTGCGCCGGTGGTGACCGTGCACAGTGCGCTGGGCGCCGGAGACAGTTTCGTGGCCGCGTTGACGGTGGCGCTGGTCGAGGGCTGGGCGCTCGACCGGGCGCTTGGCTATGCGGTGGCGGCCGGTGCGGCGGCGGTAATGGCGCCCGACATGGGCGGCTGCCGGGCCGCCGATGTCGAGCGGCTGTTTGCGGCGCTGGCGGGCGACGCCGGATAGGGCGAGGCCCCGGCTGGCGCCGGAGCCCCGCCCCGTTCCCCTTTGTGGGGCGATCAGAAGGTGACGAACAGCTCCAGGCCGAGTTCCCGGGCGCGTGGCAGCGTGCCGAAGGTGCGGCGGGTGTTGAAGCCGCCGGGGAATGCCGGCGTGACCGTGCGGTTGCCGGCCGTGTCGCCGCCTGCCGAGGTGAAGCTCAGGTCGTTTGTGAGATTGAGCCCGTAGAAATCGAGCCGGATGTTGCGGGTGATCTGCGACGACAGGCGGGCGTTGAACTTCCAGTTGCCGGGCACCTCGTTAAACTCGAAATTGTCGACGAAGAAGGAGCCGTTGTAGATGCCGTCAACGCGCAGGAAGGTCTCCTGATCGAAGCCCAGCAGTTTGTTGAAGCGGACAGTGCCGGCGAGCGCGCTGGTCCAAGTCGGAATGTAGCGCGGACGATTGCCGATCGACGAGATCTGCGTACCGGGGACGAGCTGGGGGTAGAGCACGCCGACCGCCAGCGAACCGGCGCCGGCGAAATCGGTAAACTCGGCGTCGACATAGTTGAAATTGCCTTCGAGCCGCAGCCAGTCGACCGGCGCAAAGGTGGCCTCGGCCTCAATGCCCTTGTAGCGGGAATCGCCGGGCGAGAAGAGCGGGATGAAGCCGGTGGCCGGCGACGAGAGCTCGAACTGCACCTGATTCTGCCAGTCCATGTAATAGCCGGCGACCGACAGGCTGAGGTTGCTGGTCGGCGCCGCCTTGACCCCGACTTCGAACGCGTTGAGCCGCTGCACAGGCGTGAAGTTGCCGAACGTGGCCGGGTTGATGCCGGCGGACGGGATGCGCGTGGCGTAGGTCTGGGCGTTGGTGTCCGAGCCCTGCAGGTAGCTGATCGCCCAGCTGCCGTAGATGTTGAGGTCCTGGTTGGGGCGGAAGGACAAAAGCACGCGCGGCATGAACTTGGTGAAGCTCTGCACGGCGTTACGGACGACGGCGGGCTGGACGGTGCCCGCCGGGTAATCGCGCAGCGTCGGGCCATTGTAGAGCGTGGTCACCTTGTCGGTGCCGTAGCGGCCTTCGAGCGACAGGGTGAGATTGTCGACGAACTCATAGTCCAGCGTCGCAAAGGCGCCATAGACTTCGGAATCGATGAAAGTCAGCTGCTGGTCGTCGTTGAGGCCACCGGTGCCGGCGAACTGCAGGAACTCGAAGGCGCGCGACGCGCCCTTGTAGTAGCTGGCGCCGAACATGTAGCGCAGCCGACCTTCGCCGGGAGAGGTGATGCGCGCCTCGGCGAAGATATCATGCGTATAGAAGGCATAGGCGCTCAGGCGAACCTGGGTGACCAGCGTGCCGTCGGCGGAGTCCCGGATACGGTAGCTGCCGTTCTGGCCGTAGGAACCAACGATGCTGAGGGTATGATCGCCGGGCAGGTCGAACTCGCCGGACTGGTTGATCAGCCAGGTCCGATAGGTGTTGCCCAGGCCGTTCGGCGGCGCCGGCAACGAATAGCCGCGGGCCTCCGGCGGCAGCGTCTGCATATAGGCGACCGAGCCGCTGGCCCCGGGCTGGATCGGCACGGTGCCGCGGAACTCGCCGATGGGGGGCACGGTGAAGCCTGCAGGGGCATCATAATCCGGCACCTCGCCGCAGATGGTGCCGACCTGGCTGTTGGCGAGATTGGTCGTGAAATTGCCGGTGATCTGGCCGGTCGCCACACTGCGGATGTTGCCCGAGAAGGTGCGATTGCACTGGCCCGGCAGGGTGTTGGCGAGGATGGAGACGGTGGAGCGGGTATCATCGGCATCGACCCAGAAGCCGGTGGTCTTGAGCTTCACGCCGTTCTTGTTGTCATAGACGAGCGTGGCCTGGAGGCTGGTCGTGTTCTCCCTGCCGAGCGGATCGCCGTTTGCGTAAGTGAAGTCGGCACCGCCTCGGCGGTACGAGGCGCCGACGCGGAGGGCCAGATTGTCGGCGATGGGCAGACTGATGGCGCCCTGGACCTGATAGGTGGACTCGTCGCTGGGCGAAAACAGGGCGTTGACGAAGCCTTCGAGCTTGTCGCCCGGCTCGGCCGGCAGGAAGTTGACGGCACCGGCGAAGGTGTTGCGGCCATAGAGCGCGTTCTGCGGGCCCTTGATGACTTCGACGCGCTGCAGGTCGAACACCGGCATCAGGCCGGCGCCTCCGGAGAGATAGGAGCCGTTGTAGAATATGGCGCCGGCGCGCGACGCCGGGTTCTCGTTCTGCACGGCGACGCCGCGGAAGCGGATGTTGGGGTTGTCACGGCCCGAGGCCCCGGCCTGGCCGGTCTCCTGGAAAGTGAACCCGGGGGTGAAGGCGGACAGGTCGGCGATGGTGTTGATGCCGCGGTCCTCGATATTGGCCTGGCTGAACACCGAAACGGCGAGCGGCACCTCGACCAGCGATTCCTCGCGCTTGCGCGCCGTAACGACGATCGTATCGGCGGCATCGACCGCCGTGGTCTGCGCCTGAGCCGCCGTTGGCAGCGCCGATGTCGCGACAAGAATGCCCATAGCCGAACTGCTCACCATGAACCGGCGAACAAAATGCATCATCATGAAACAGCCCCCTGTTTGTGGAGGAGTCAGCCTAAAAGACGCGCCGTCATATACAAGGGCCTGTTTCACCATCAGGCGAACAAATGCCAAAACAAAGGCGGCATTTTCTCACATGTTCAAATGAAAATTGCTTTGATTTGGCGTGCCATGCCGATCATTTATGGCATGTGTCTTGAGATTCATGGATAAGTGCCGAAGTTATAGTAATGCGTTCTAGTCCTGGCCGCAGATCAGCACATCTCATGTTTCAGTGGCAGACGTACGCGGATTGAGGACGACAACCGCCCAGTTGAGCGAGGCGGCAAAGGCCACCCAGCCGAGATAGGGCAGCAGCAGCAGCGCCGCTAGCCGGTCGATCGGCCAGAGGCCAATGACCATCGCCAGCACCGACGCCCAGAGGAACGGCACTTCGATCAACGCCCAGTCAGGGCGTTGCAGCTTGAAGAATAGCGGGCTCCAGAGCAGGTGAAACAGGCCGTTGACGCCGAACAGGATCAGCACGCTCGTCTGCTGTGCCGGATCGGCGGCGTTCCAGGCGCGGACGCCGGACCAGGCCGCAAGGCCGAGAATGATTGTCCAGCCCGGGCCAAACGCCCAACCGGGCGGCTGCCAGGACGGCTTGCGCAGCCGGGCATACCAATCAGCACGCGGCGTCATCAGCCCGCCGATCAGGCAGAGGGCGAGCATCCAGCCGATGGCGAACACCGCCGGCATGTTGAAATCCGCCACACGACCTCCACGAACACAAGATCAGTCCATGCACGCCAAACGCGCCAATTGACAGGACAGTTCCCGGTGCGGTGAAAGGAGGCGGATCAGGCTATTTGCCGGCAGCCTGGGGCGGTGTGGCGCGGAGCTCGGCAGCACGAGCGCGGATATAGGTGCGGATGTCGTCGCGGGCCTTGCGGTCCAGCTCCTCGAATCGCGGCATGCCATGGGGGACGAGCAAGCCCTTGTTGACGACGGGCGCGAAACTTTCCTCCTCGAGGACGAGGCTAGAGGTACGAAGATCGGGAGCGACGCCGCCGCCGACCACCTGGAAACCGTGACAGACCAGGCAATAGTCGTTGTAATGCGCCATGCCGCGCGCCTCGGCGGCGGCGTCCGCCTTGTAGTCCTGGTCCTCGAAGGCGGTGCGGACATAGGGCTCGGTCTTGGGCAGCGTCGCCTTGCCGCCGAGCTTGAAGGTGAGGACGCGGCGAGGCTGGTGGCGATAGTCGATATTATATTTGGCCAGCAGCGGGCCGAGGAAGGCGGCGCTTGTGCCCATGCCGCTCAGCACGGTGACATATTGCTCGCCGTTCACCTCATAGCTGATCGGCGGGGCGAGCACCGGAGCGTCGGCGTTGAACGACCACAGCTGCTTGCCGGTGCGGGCATCGTGAGCGACGAAATCACCGTCGACACGGCCGTGGAAGACGAGATTGCCGGCGGTCGCCACGGTGCCGCCATTGGTGTGCGAGGGGGTGGGCACACGCCAGGCCGGCTTTTGCGTCACCGGGTTCCAGGCGACCAGCGCGCTTTGGGTCTCGCTGCCCTTGGGCAGGGCGATGTCGACATAGGTGGCATAGTCGAGCGCCATGCCCGGCTTGCGCTCCCAGTTCTCGCTGGTGATGCCAGTGTCCCAATAGGTCGCTTCGAGCTCGATCGCCGGGATATAGACGAGGCCGGTTTGCGGGCTGAACGACATCGGCATCCAGCTATGGGCGCCGATCGAGGTGGGCGAAAAGCTGGCGCGGGCGCCCTCGTAGCGGATGCCGGGCGCCTCGACCGGGCGGCCGGTCTCGGTGTCGATGCGGCTGGCCCATGTCGCGGGCACATAATTGTCGGCGGAGATCAGCTTGCCGGTGATCCGGTCGATGACATAGAAATAGCCGTTCTTCGGCGCGGTCATCAGCACCTTGCGCGGCTGGCCGTCGATGGTGATGTCGGCCAGTTCCATGTCCATCGAGCTGTTGAAGTCCCAGCTCTCGCCGGGGTTGATCTGGTAATGCCATTTATACTCGCCGGTCTTGGCGTCGAGCGCGATGATCGAGCAGAGGAACAGATTGTCGCCCTTGCCGTCGCTGCGGATCTTGTGGTTCCAGGGTGAGCCATTGCCGGTGCCGAGAAAGACGGTGTCGGTTTCGGCATCATAGCTGAACGAGTTCCAGACGGTGCCGCCGCCGCCGTGCTTCCACCATTCGCCGGCCCAGGTCTTGGCGGCCATTTCCATGGCCTTGTTCTCGAAGCCGTCGGCCGGGTTGCCCGGCACAGTATGGAAGCGCCAGAGCTGCTTGCCGGTCTCGGCGTCATAGGTGGTGACATAGCCGCGGATGGCGGCGACGTCGGCGCCGCCATGGCCGATGATGATCTTGCCGTCGAAGGCGCGCGGCGGGCCGCTGATGAAGCGCTTGTCGTCCTTGCCCATGGTCATTGAAGACCAGACCTGCTTGCCGGTCTTCGCATCGATGGCGATCAGCCGGCCGTCCTGGGTGCCGGTGTAGATCTTGCCGTTCCACCAGGCGATACCGCGGCTGCCCCAGCCCTGGCGGAGCTTGTGGCCCGAGGCCTCGGGGGCCTTGGGGTCGAATACCCAGAGCTCCTCGCCGGTGCGGGCATCGACAGCGTTGACGACGCTATAACCGGTGGTGAAATAGAGCACGCCGTCTACCACCAGCGGGCCGGTGACCGAATTGCCCGGCGGCAGGTCCTTGAACCAGGCGAGGCCGAGGCCGGCGACATTGCTGTCATTGATCTGGGTGAGCGGACTGAAATGCTGCTCGCCATAAGTACGGCCGAAGCCTGACCAGTTACGACCATCGCTGTTGTCCGAAAGATAGGCGGCCCATGGAGCGCTGCCTGTGGTGGCGGCGAAAACAGCAACCCCGGAGAATATGGCAATAACGGCGCCCGCAAGAAGCGGTGCCTTGTTACGATTCAGCATTATTTCGGCTCCGGATTACTATATCTCGACTGGATGATTGTGCGTGACTCTCGGCCGAATGCAATTCATATTGCCTCGGAAATAAATTGGGAGGACATCATGCCACAAGTTGACGTACCTGAAGACCAGATGCTTGACGCGCTGAGCTATGCGGCGCGCACCTATGCGCCCGAGGTCGGCGCCGCCGGAGTCGCCTATGCCAAGGCGGTCTACCAGTCGTCGCGGCTGCCGCTGCGCATCCTGGAGGCAGCGCGCTACCGGACGGCGCTGATCAACGGCTGCACGATCTGCAAGTCGATGCGCGCGGCCCGTGACATCAACGGTTATCTGGAGTCGGTCGGCGGCGATGCCAGCCAGTCCATCGTCGCGCGCGGCGGCGAGGCACCGGACGAGGCCTTTTACAGCGCCGTGGAGGAGTGGCGGAACGCTGATGCGTTCAACGCCCGCGAGCGTCTGGCGATCGAGTTCGCAGAGCGGATGGGGGAAGCGCCCAAGGGGCTGGCCGGCGACGGTGACTTCTGGGACCGGATGCACGCCGCCTTTACCCAGGAGGAGATCATGGACCTGACCTTGTGCGTCGGCGCCTGGATGGCGCTGGGCCGCACCGTGCATGTGCTGGGTCTCGATGCGGTCTGCTTCACCGACGCGCTGGCGACGGCCTGAATCGGGCATCAGCGGACAGGCGCCAAGGCTGCCTGTCCGCTGA
Source organism: Polymorphobacter sp. (assembly GCF_051860865.1). Lineage (GTDB taxonomy): Bacteria > Pseudomonadota > Alphaproteobacteria > Sphingomonadales > Sphingomonadaceae > Sandarakinorhabdus. The sequence continues at coordinate 18,884 of NZ_JBIMKZ010000044.1, forward strand.
TGATCCCTCCCCATCAGTAGCGGAAGCCGACTTCCACGCCGTAGAAGCGCGGCGGGCCGAACTGCGAGTTCTGCCAGAGGCCGGCAACATTCTGCGAGGCGGTGCGATAGCGCGCGTCGGAGAGGTTGCGGCCGAGCAGGCGGACGAAATAGCGGTCGTCGGCCTGCGCCAGCGTCAGCGAGGCGTTGAACAGCGTCCGGGCATTAAGGAAGGTGTTGCCGAACGGCGTGTCGATCGCCTGGGTGCTCAGGTTGCGCGCCGTATAGGCGGCATTGCCGTTCAGGACCAGCTTGTGGTCGCTGCCGACCGGGACCTGATAGGTGCCGTCGATCGTCCACTGCCAGCGCGGCGCGCGGTCAAGCGGAGCGCTGGCAAGATCATAGCCGGCGCCGGTGGCGGTGTACTGGTCGTAGCTGCCATCGAGATAGCCGGCGACGCCGCGCAGGGTGAAGCCTTCGAACAGCAGGGCCGAGGTCTCGAGTTCGAGGCCCTTGACCGTGGCGCTGGCGGCGTTGACGAACAACGTCACCTGGTTCGGCTGGCCGTTAACCGTGATCGGCACGTTCAGCTGCTTCTGCAGATCCTTGTACTTCACATAGAAGCCGGTGAGGTTGAAGCGCAGGCGATTGTCGAGGAACTGGCTCTTGACGCCCAGCTCGAAGCTGTCGGCCGTCTCCGGACGGGTAGCGACAGCGGCCCTGCGGAAGGCATTGAGATCGGCGCCGAAGGCCGCGAAGCCACCGATCTGGTCGTTGAAGCCACCGGCTTTGTAGCCGCGGGCATAGGTACCATAGGCAAACACATCGTCCGTCGCCTGCCAGCCGAGGCTGGCGCGCCAGGTCAGCTTGCGATCCCGCGAAGTGACCTCGACGGTGTTGGCGGGGAATTTGTAGACGCTGGCGTCAAGGGCTTCATCGATGTTGATGCCGAGGTCGAAGCCGCCATTCAGTTCGGGGATGAACGCCTGCTGGCGGCCCCGCCAGGTCTTGTCATCCCAGCTGTGGCGAAGACCGGCGGTCAGCGTCAGCGTGTCGGTGAACTTCAGCGTGCCTTCGGCGAACAGGGCCTTGGAGGTGCCCTTCTGGCCGTTGCAGAGGATATAGGGCGTGTCGTTCCAGTTGCCGAACGGCAGCGGACCGCCGGTCAGATCGAGGAAGCCGAGGATCTGGGCGACGCAGAAATCGATGGTCTCGCGCTGGTAGAAGCCACCGGCGACGACATTGAACGGCCCTTCGAAATCGGTGGCGAGGCGCAGCTCCTGCTGCCAGGTCTTGCGATTATCGTCACGCGTGGCATCGAAGATCGACAGTGCATCGCCGTCAGCGGCGCGCGGCGCCACGCCCGGATAGGTGTTGGGCAGGCGCGACCGCTGGTTGCGGTAGCCGGAAACCGAAGTCAGGGTGCCGAAGCCGAGATCGAAATCGACGTTCAGGTAGAAGCCGTCGACATCGATGCGCTGGCCCAACGGCATCTCGATGAGGCCGTTGAACTTGTTGGTGATGCCGGCATTGTCGAGCGGGTCGCTGCTGCGCGGGTTGGTGGCGGTGGTACCGAGGAAATCGGTGAGGAAGCCGCCCGGGCCCTGATAGAGATCATTCTCGTTGACCGAGGGAATGCTGTCCGACTTGTCGCGGAGGATTTCGTACTGGAACAGCGCGCTGATCGTGCTGGTCGGCTCGAACAGAACCTTGGCGCGGGCCTGCCAGACGCTGACACCGCCGAGCCGGCTATTGTCTCCGCAACCCGAGACGCCCTCGAACTTGGTGTTGGTGTTGCCCATCACATTGGCGCCGGTCACCGGCCCGTAGCAGGCGCCGTTGCGATAATAGCCGTCGCTGCCCTCATAGCCGCCGACGAGGCGGACCGAGAGGATGTCATTGACGATCGGGATGTTGGCGGCGCCCTGCAGGCGGTGGGTGCCATAGCTGCCATATTGGAACTGGCCCTGCATGCCGATCTCGTTCATCACCGGGCGCTTGGTGCGGACGGTGACGGCGCCGCCGGTGGTATTCTTGCCGAACAGCGTGCCCTGGGGGCCGCGCAGCACTTCGACCTGGTCGACGTCGAAGACATCGAGAAGCTGGGTCTGGACGCTGGAGACGACGAAGTCATCGACCAGCACCGCGACCGGCGGCTCGAAATAGACGATGATCGAGGTCTGGCCAACGCCGCGGATGGCGAAGGAGGCGGCGTTGAAGCCGGTGATGGTGGCGGCCGAGAAGTTCGGCACGAACGCGGCCAGATCGCCGACGTTGCGCGGCGAGGCCTGCTGGATCAGCCGGGAATCGATGGCAGAGACGGCGACCGCGGTCGACTGGAGATTGGACGACCGGCGGGTGGCAGTGACGAGAATTTCGCCAAGGCCTTCGTCCTGCGCCGTCGCGGCGGCTGCCGGGGCCGCGGCAGTCTGGGCAAATGCGGGCGCGGCCATGGCGGCCGCCAGAACGAGAGACGACACAGCGCCGCCAAGGATTGCCTTCGATGTCATGTATTCACTCCCCCAAAGATTTCAGGCGGCTCTTGATGGCCGTTGGATTGTTGCTGGCATTACCTAGCCCAGAGAATATCCGCTGAGCAATCAGACATGCATGTTTTTTTTAATCCTTCCTGCACAGTGGCAAAATTGTCGCATTGTGCGTTGCAGCATTGCAGCACGCGTCGGATAATTGGCTTGAAAAAGCAGGCATGATTGTTTTCTATGCGCCTTGTGTGCGGCATCGCGCACCAATGTGCATTGGGGATGACGACGTGGCTTATAGTTTCCTGTCACGCTTCCGCATCAAGGCGGACAGCGTAACCACCTTCATCGAACTGGCAAAAGCCATGGAAGGGCTGGTCGATCGCGAGCCCGGCACGCTCGCCTTCAAATTCTTCCGGCTCGAGGAACCGGGCATGTTCGCCGTCTACGAATCGTTCGTCGACGAGGCCGCCGACAAGGCCCACATGGAAACCGAGCACGGCAAACCGATCATCGAGAAGATGCTCGTGTGCATGGACGGCAGCTATTCCCGCGAGATGCTTTACGACCTGGATGCTGGCTAATGGCCATCCTCACCTATGGCGCGATGCTGCGCGCCTCGGCCGCGGCGCGGCCGGATGCCGACGCGCTGGTCTTCCCCGATGACCGGCGCAGCCATGGCGAGCTCAATGCAGCGGCGCGCGGCTGGGCAAAGGCCTTCATCGCCATGGGCATCAAGCCCGGCGACAATATCGGCATATTGCTGACCACCAGGCCGGAATTCGTCGAGCTGCTGTTCGGCGCGGTGATGGCCGGCGCGGTGGCGGTGCCGGTCAACGCCCGCTACCAGGCCGGCGAGCTGGCGTTCCTGATCAAGGACGCCGATCTGGTGGCGCTGGTCACCTCGGGGCGGATGGCCGACACGCTCGATTTCAACGAGCGGCTGCTGGCCGCCCTGCCCTCACTGGCCGCCGCACCCGACCCGCAGGCGCTGGCGCTGCCCGAGGCGCCGATGCTGAAGCGGATCATCTGCATCGACAGCCCCTGCGCCCCACACCTGCTGGGCGGCGCCCGGGCGCTGGAACAGGGCCAGGCGATCAGCGACGAGGCGGTCGATGCCCGCATCGACGCGGTCGACGAGATGGACACGGCGTTCATCCTCTATACCTCGGGCACCACCGCCAATCCCAAGGGCGCGCTGATCAGCCACCGCGGCATCGTCGGCAACAGCCGCAATCTCGGCGTGCGCTATGAGGTGACGGCCGAGGACCGGGTGTGGTCGCCACTGCCGATCTTCCATATCGCCGGCATATTGCCGATGACGATGATCCTCGATGTCGGCGGCGCCTATCTGACCGTCCCGCATTTCGAGCCCGGCGCGGCGCTGGCAATGCTGGGGCGGGAGGGCGCGACGGTCGCCTATCCGAGCTTTGTCACCATCATGCAGGACCTGATCTCGCACCCGACCTTCACCTCGACCGACCTGTCGAAGCTGCGGCTGATGAACTCCAATTTCGCCGTCCAGCCGGCCTGGATCAAGGAGGCGATGACCAAGGCAATGCCGCACACGCTGCAGGTCGGCACCTATGGGCTGACCGAGGGTGCCGGCACGATCTGCACCAGCCGGCTCTCCGACCGGTTCGACCAGCGCACCGGGCGGCTGGGCGTGCCGCTCGATGACTGGGAAGTGCGGATCGTCGACATCGAGTCCGGCCAGGATTGCGCGGTCGGCGACAAGGGCGAGATCGTCGCGCGCGGGCCGAACATGCTGAAGGGCTATTATAACGCGCCCGAGAAATCGGCCGAGGTGCTGCGCGGCGGCTGGTTCCATACCGGCGACATCGGCTCGTTCGACGAGGAAGGCCAGATCATGTTCCATGGCCGGACCAAGGACATGCTCAAGGTCGGCGGCGAGAATGTCGCGGCGGCCGAAATCGAGGCGATGCTGCAGGGGCATGATGCGGTCAAGCTTGCGCAGGTCGTCGGCATTCCCGACCCGCGCTATGTCGAGGTGCCGGCGGCGTTCATCGAGCTGGCCGAGGGCGGGCAGGCCAGCGAGGCCGAGCTGATCGACTTCTGCCGGGGCAAGCTGGCCGGGTTCAAGCTGCCGCGCCATATCCGCTTCGTGGAGAGCTGGCCGATGTCGACCTCGAAGATCCAGAAATTCCGACTGCGCGCGCAGCTGGTCGACGAGCTGGGGCTGGACAAACCGGGATTGGGAGCATGAGCATGGGCGCAACGGGAAAGAGCTTCGTGGCGCAGTTGCGAACGAAGCCGGAAAAGCGCGAGGAGATGATCGCGCTGCAGGTCGAGCTCAAGACCTTGGTTCACGCTCAGGAGCCGGATGCACTGGTCTATGAGTTGTTCCAGTCGGAGAGCGATCCGGACATGTTCCTGTGCATCGCCACCTTCCGCGACGATGCCGCCTTCGAGCATCACATGCACATCGACTTCCACGATCGGCTGGTGCCGCCGATCTTCGAATGCCTGGCCGAAGAGATGAAGATCGAATTCTATCGCTCGCACCGCTGAAGGAGAACGCGCATGGCCGTCACCCAGGCTGACCTTGAGGACCTGGTGGCCCGCCGGGACTGCTACGCGGTGCTGACACGCTATTGCCGGGCGCTCGACCGCTGCGACGCGCGGATGATGCAGGGCGTCTACTGGCCGGACGGCATCGACAACCATGGCGTGTTCAACGGCAATGCGGCGGAATTCGCCGACTTCATCATCCGCGAGATCCAGGAATGGTTCGAGGTGACGATGCACGCCATCATGAACATCCACATGGAGATCGAGGGCGATGTCGCGGTCAGCGAGGCCTATCTGTTCGCCTATCACAAGGTCCGTGCCGACAAGGCGGAGAGCATCTTCGGCTCGCGCTACATGGAAATGTTCGGCGGAAAAGGCCTCGATCCCGGCCACCATCATTTCTACTTCGGCGGCCGCTACCTCGACCGGCTGGAACGCCGCGACGGCGAGTGGCGGATTGCCAAGCGGCAGGTGGTGATGGACTGGAACGAAAACCGTCCGTCGGGCGAAATCCTCGACCAGGGCATGTTCGCGACGCTGAGGCCGCGCGGCACCCGCGGGCCGGACGACCTCGTCTTTTCCAACCGCCCGTGAGCATCAGCCCGGAAGACCTGGAGGACCTTGTCGCCCGGCGTGACATCATGGCCGTGCTGACACGCTATTGCACGGCGCTCGACCGCGCCGACCTGGCGATGATGGAGACGGTCTACTGGCCCGACGGCGGCGACCGCCACGGCATCTATCTCGGCGACGCCAAAACCTTCATCCCGTTCATCATCAACGGCATCCAGATCTGGTTCGAGATGGCAACCCATGACATCTCCAATGTCGACATCGTCGTCGAGGGTGACCGGGCGGCGAGCGAGGCCTATCTGCTATCGGTCTGCCAGGTCCCCCAGTCTCAGGCGGTGGACATCTTCGGCGACGCCTATGTCGCCCGCCACGGCGAGGGGGCGTTCGACCCCGGCCGGCACCTGTTCATGATGGGCGGCCGCTATCTCGACCGGTTCGAGCGCCGCGCCGGCGAGTGGCGCATCCTCGAGCGCCAGGTGGTGCTCGACTGGAACGACAATGCGCCGTCGACGCAAATCCTCCATCAGGGGATGTTCGCCACGCTGCGACCGCGCAGCCAGCGCGGGCCGGACGATCCGGTATTTCACAACCGGCCATAAGGCCTCGGCGATCAAGATTTATCACATATGTGGTTTTCTACGGCTGAGTACTTGCGCACGGCGCGTACGCGTTGCCGCATGTCCGGACATATTGACATCCTCCATGCGCGATTTCTTGAGATTGTATCCATAAATCCACAATTTCCGGCGAATAGGCGTCAAAACTCGATTGACAGCCAGCTTTTTGAGTACAAGTCTTGGGGAGCCTGCGCTGCACCATTTGAAAAGAATGGCAGCGTCGGGCGGGGTAGGGCGAATTCGGGATCGCCCATCGGGTTAATTTTGGCTGCTTGATGCAGGGGGACAGATGATGAGCTTTTTCGACAATCGTCAGGTGAGCGTTTCGGCACTGGCGGTGGCGCTGCTGTGCGCCCCGGCGATGGCCACGGCCCAGACCACTGCGGCAACATCGACGGCGACTGCCGCCGAAGACTCCAACGAAATCGTCGTTACCGGCCTGAAGCGCGAGACCGCGCTCGTCGATACGCCGGTGTCGATCTCGGTCTACAACAGCGAAACCATCGAAAAGGCCGGCATCCTCAAGGTCGGGGACTTTTTGCAGCTCACCCCCAACGTCGATTTCGTCACTTCGGTCAACGCTGGCGACTTCCTCATCAACGTCCGCGGCCAGGCCTCGATCCGCAACGCCGAGCCGTCGGTTGCCATTATTGTCGATGGCGTCCGCATCGGTAGCCCGGCCGAGTTCAACTCCGCGCTGTTCGATCTGGAGCAGATCGAGGTATTGAAGGGCCCGCAGGGCACCCTGTTCGGACGCAACGCCTCTGCCGGCGCCATCATCATCACCACGAAAAAGCCGACCGAGGACCTGACCGTCAACGGCATGTTCTCCTACGGCAAATTCTCCACCTACAACGCCAACGCCAGCATCAGCGGCGCGATCATGCCGGGCCTGACGGCGCGCCTGTCCGGCGCGTTTACCGGCACGGATGGCACTTACACCAACGTCAACACCGACGAGAAGCCGCAACGCTTCAAGGAAGAAGTGGGCCGTCTGCGTCTGGTCTGGGATAATGGCGGGCCCTTCACCGCCGATGGTCGCATCGTCTTCTCGCACGCCACCGGCGGTGCGGTGGCCTATACGCCCAAGATCCAGGCGGTGCCGGGCCTGTCCCCGAACGGCACGCTGGTCGGCGGCGTTCGCGTTACCGATATTTCGGCCAACGAAAACCTCGATGTACCCTTCGTCACCGATGTGCCGGGCCGCTATGAGCGCGAGATCATCAGCACCGGTCTCGTCATGGAGTATGATTTCGGCGCGGCCGTGCTGACGTCCGTCACCGGCTTCTCCGACGTCCTCCAGTATTCGAGCGGCAAGAACTATCCCTACAGCAACCCGTCCGACCCCTCGACCAACTATTTCGGCTGGACGCCAATCTTCGGCGATCGCACCCAGAACCTGCGGATCAAGACCACCCAATTCTCGCAGGAACTCCGGCTGACCTCCAAGGATGAAGGCTTCCTCAACTGGCAGGTCGGCTTCGAATTCGTCTGGAACCGTCGTGATTACCGGGTCGGCAACACGCTGAACGGTGCGCTCCCCGCCGGCATCACCGCGGCCGAGCTGGTCGGTTATGTCGGCTATAATGCGGCTGGTGTGCGCACGCTGGTCGGCGGCGGCAATGCCATCCCCTTCCCGATCCAGATCTACGGGCTCGATACGCCCTATGCCACCGGCAACCTGGTTGAAGACCGTTTCGACGGCACCAACTATGCCCCGTTTGCCAACGTGACACTGAACTTCTCCGAGCAGCTCTCGCTCGAACTGGCCGGCCGCTATGACATC
>NZ_JBIMKZ010000045.1:0-19258 GCF_051860865.1 Polymorphobacter sp.
TCCGCGCCATGATGCCGTGGATCAGCAAGAACGCGCTGGTCGACAAGGCGAAGAACTGAGGTCCTGTCCTACACGCCGGTTTTCAGCTACAATAAGGTTATAAGCTGCTGAAAAACCGGCGTGCCGGACTAACCTTTGTAACCATCCACCACAAAAACCTGTCCCAAAACGTCCCGATTCAGGCCTCCCGCCAGCCTTTTTTGGCCGGCGGACGCGCCTGGGAGAGCAAAACCGCGCGCACCCGGACACTGGTCAGTGCGATTCTAATCTCGGCCAGAAACAACCCGAGCCCGCCCGCCAGCAGCGCCACCGCGCCGATGAAGAACCACACCACCGCCGTCGCCCAGGCCAGGTCGACCAGCTCGCCGACGAACAAGATGGCGATGACGATGCAGACCAGGAACGCCGAGGCGGTACACAGCGCAATCGCCATGTTGACGGCCCCCATCCGCCGGTCGAGCACCGACAGATCGGCCAGTGCCACCAGCCGCCGCTCGTCGTTGAGCTCGGTCCCCATCAGGTCATCCTCGAGCTGCCGGGCACGGTCAACGACCCGTCCGAGCCGCGTTATCAATACGTTAAGCAGCGCCCCGATGGCGGTGAGCAAGAACACCGGCGTCACCGCCAGCTGGATGTTCTGGGCTATGCCCGCAATCGGTTCACCCATCATCGCCGCAACCTAACCCTTTCCGGCGCCGCCGCAAATCCCATCTGGCGCGCCCCGATTCCCCCGTTACAGTCGCGCCGATGACCAGAAACTGGCTGCCCGCCTCCGTCCGCCCCTATACCGAGGCCGCACCGCTCGCGGCGCTGGCGCTGGGCATCTCCTCGGGCTTTCCCTTCGCCATGATCGGCGCCACGCTGACGACCAGACTGGCGCAGGACGGCATCGACAAAAAGGCCGTCACCGCCTTCACACTGGCGTTTCTGGTCTATAATTTCAAATGGTTGTGGGCTTGGGCCGTGGACGGCGTGCGGCTGCCGCTGATCGGCCATCTCGGCCAGCGGGTATCCTGGCTGATCTTCTCCGGCCTGCTGGTCATCGCCGCCGTCACCAACCTGGCCCTCGCCGATCCGGCCGCCAGCCTGCTCTACACGGCCATTGCCGCCGTGCTGGTCGGCGCGGCGGGGGCGACGTTCGACATCGTCATCGATGCCTATCGCATTGAATTGCTTGAGCCGCGCCAGCTCGGCGTCGGCTCGGGGATGAGCCAATATGGCTGGCGGATCGGCAGCACGGCCGCCGGCGCGCTGGCGCTGGTGCTGGCGTCGCGGGTCGGCTGGAGTGCCGCCTATCTGGCCTGCGCCGGCTTCGCGCTGCCGGCAATGATCACCGGGCTCGTCATGAAGGAGCCGCCGCGCCGCCTGATCGTCCAGGCGCGGCGCGGGATTGTCGAGGTATGGCAATCGGTTGTCGGGCCGATCGCGGAATTCTTCCAGCGCAGCGGCGCCGGGCTGGTGCTGTTGTTCATCCTCCTCCACAAGATCGGCGACACGCTCGCAAATCTGACATTCCGCCTGCTGTTCGACGACCTGGGCTACACCAACGACGAGATCGCCATCTACGACATCGGCTTCGGCTTCTGGGCCTATCTGATCGGCATCTTCATCGGCGGGATCCTCTACACACGGCTCGGCATGAAACGCGCCGTGCTGCTCAGCCTGATCCTTATGGGCATCTCCAACCTCAGCTTCGCCGGGCTGGCGGCGGCGGGGCACAATAATTGGGCGATGGCCGCCGCCATCGGCTTCGAGAACATCGCCAGCGGCATCGGCGGCGTCTGCCTTGTCGCTTATTTTTCAGCACTTTGTGATCTGCGCTTCACCGCCAGCCAATATGCGATGATCTCGGCCGCCACCTCGATCGTCGGCCGCTTCCTGACCGGCACCACGGCCGGCGCGATGATCGAACGCCTCGGCTATGTCGACTTCTACCTGCTGACAACGCTGGCCGCCCTGCCCGGCATCCTGCTATTCCTCTGGCTGATGCGGGCCGGGCTGGTGGTCGAACCCGCATCTGTAACAAATCCCGGCTAGGGAGCGCGCACCAAGGGTCATCACGGAGCCGCATGCCATGGGTCTTCCCCTCAGCCGCCCTACCGCCGTCCCCTCAGCGCTGCTGGCGCAAGCCCCGGCAATCCACCGTGTCGGCCAGCTCGATGTCCGCCTTGCCGTCTCCGAGGCCGAAATTGCCGCCGCCCAGGCGCTGCGCTATCAGATCTTCTACGACGAAATGGGCGCCACCCCGACGCCGCGGATGGTCGCCGTGCGCCGAGACATCGACGATTATGATGCGATCTGCGACCATCTGCTGGTCGTTGATCATGATGTCGGCGGCGCCTCCCAGGTGGTCGGCACCTACCGGCTGCTGCGGCAGGACGTGGCGACCGCGCATCGCGGCTTCTACTCGGCCAACGAATACGACCTGTCCCCGCTGATCGCCCAGAGCCGGCCGGACAGCCAGCTGCTCGAACTCGGCCGCAGCTGCGTGGCCCCGGCCTGGCGCAACAACACCACCATCACCCTGCTGTGGCGCGGCATCGCCAGCTATCTCCAGCAGCACCGGATCGGCCATATGCTCGGCTGCGCCTCGCTGCCCGGCGCCAACCCGCTGCTCCATGCCGCCGAACTGTCCTGGCTCTGGCACAACCACCTCGCCCCGCCCGAGCTGCGCGCCAGGGCCTGGCCGGACAATCATGTGGCGATGAACACCCTCGATATCGCCAGCATCGACGGCCGCGCCGCGGCACGGGCGTTGCCGCCGCTGATCAAGGGCTATCTGCGCGTCGGCGCGATGGTCGGCGACGGCGGCTATGTCGACCGCCAGTTCAACACCGTCGATGTCTTCGTGGTGATGCCGGTCGAACGGATCACCAGCCGCTACGCCGGTCGCTTCGTCGGCGCCAACGACGCCGACTAGGCGCGGCCGAGAAATTCGGCGATGCGCGTGGCCACCGCCTCGTCATGTCCGAGCCAGATATGGCCGCCATTGGACAGGATGGTCAGTTCGGCGTGCTTTACCATCGCCGCAATCGCCCGCGCCGTGGCGGCGGTGCCGAACCGATCGTCTTCTGCCGAGATCAGCAGCGTCGGCGGGCGCAGCCGGCCATAATCGAGGGGCGCCGGATCGCTCGCCTGGCTGGCGTCGTTGAGCATCCCCCGGGTCCGGGCGTCGATCGGCATGATATCCGAAGCGATGCCGAACGCGCGCCGGCGCTCACTGGCGCTGACAGTCCGCAACAGCGCGGGATCGGTGGCGAGGATCGTGCCGATGAGCCATTCGGGCGCCAGTTCCAGCGCCGACCAGTAGAGCAGGTTCGAGCCGAGCAGGGCGCGGATCGCATGGCGCTGGACATCGCCCATCGCCACCGGATCCCGCCCGCTGACATTGGCGGCGGGGACCAGCAGGACCAGCGCCGCGCACCGGTCCGGATGCCGCAACGCAAAGGCCGATGCCGACAGCGCGCCTGCCGAGCCGCCGATCACTGCGAGCCGGTCGATGCGCAGATGATCGAGCAGCGCGGCAAAGGTATCGGCCTGGTTGGCCAGCGAGGGCTCGGCCGGAAAATCGCTGCGCAGATAGCCGAACCGCGACGGCGCGATGATGCGATAGCCGCGACGCCGGAGGGCGGCCGCGAAGCCGAGCCCCTGATCGAAGCCGCCGCCGGTGCCATGGACCATCAGCAGCGGCGGGCCGGTGCCGGCGACCGCATATTCGACCGTGCCGAACGCCGTCATCACCGTCCGGCTGCGGCCCGACAGGCGCCGCTCGGCGGCGGCGACCGCCTGGCGGCAGCGCAACCTGACGACGACGCCGGCCAGCAGCGCCCCGGCGCCCGCGCCGAGCAGCCATTGTCGGCGGGTAATCCCGATCATCGCCGGGCTTGCCGGCCGACACCCAGCGGCAGCCCGGCGACGATGATCTGGGCGAGCAGGCCGAGCAGGCCGGCCGGTGTCCCCAGCGCCGCCCGCCATTGCTGGGCCGGAGAGCGGCCGAACAGCGCAGCGCCGAGCAGCGCCTCGCCGGCAAACAGCAGGATCAGGAACCACAGCGCCATCGCCGCCCGCAGCGTCGTGGACCCGGTGACCTGCCAGCGGGCGATCACCCGGCGGCAGAGGGCATAGGCCGCCGCCAGCATGATCAGCAGTTCGAGGCTGGTGGCGGCCAGCGGCCCGACCAGCGGCGTGACCAGCAGCACGCGCAGCGTCCCCAGCCCGAAACCCAGCGCGAACAGGGCGATGAAATAGACGCTGGCCGCGATCAGGGCGTTTTTCACCTCCCTGCCGCGCGTGGTCATCAGCTCGGTAACGGGCCGTTGGCGCGGAGGAAGTCGCCGGCGAGGTGGAGGGAGCCGCAGACCAGCGCGCGGACCGGGCGGTCGAGGCCGGTGAGGGTGTCCAGCGCCTCGGTCAGCGATGGGGCGGCGATGGCATCGAGGCCGGCGGCGGTGGCGGCGGCGGCAAGTTCGGCGGGGGTGAGGCTGGCATGGCCGGCGACCGGGACGGCGACCAGTCGGGTGCCGGCCGGGAAGGTCTTGAAGAAGCCGTCATGGTCCTTGGAGGCCAGCATGCCGACGATCAGCACTAGCGGCAGCACCGGCTTCTGGGCGAGGACGAAGCTGGACAGGGCGCGGCCGGCCGAGGGGTTGTGGGCGCCGTCCAGCCACAGCTCAGAGTCCGGCGGCAGCAGCGCATGGAGCGGGCCGTCATGGATGGCCTGCAGCCGTGCCGGCCATTCGGCCCAGCCCATGGCGGCGCGCAGCGCGGCATCGGGCACGGCGAGGCGCGATTGGGCGCGCAGCATGGCGACGGCAAGCCCGGCATTGTCGACCTGGTGCTGGCCGGGCAGGCGCGGCAGCGGCAACGCCAGCCGGGCGTCGCCATCACGGAAGTGCAGCTGGCCCTCATAGGCGGCGACATCCCAATCATGGCCGCGCATCCTCAGCGGCGCGCCGATGACGCCGGCGATCTCGGCGATGCGGGCAGTGACGGTGCGCGGGTAGCGGGCGACGACCAGCGGGACGCCAGGCTTGGCGATGCCGGCCTTTTCGGCGGCGATCTGCAGGATGGTGTTGCCGAGAAAGGCCTGATGATCGAGTCCGAGCGCGGCGATGCCGGTGACCAGCGGCGCGGCGAGCACATTGGTGGCGTCCATCCGCCCGCCGAGCCCGACCTCGACGACACAGGCCTCGGCCGGCACGCGCGAAAAGGCGAGGAAGGCCAGCGCCGTGGTCAGCTCGAAGAAGGTGATCGGCTGGCCGCCGTTGCGGGCGAGGATCTCGCGGAGCAGTTCGGACAGGGTGTCGTCGTCGATCAGGCTGCCGGCGAGGCGGATGCGCTCGTTGAAGCGGACCAGGTGCGGCGAGGTATAGGTGTGGACGCGCAGCCCCGCCGCCTCCAGCCCGGCGCGGAGGAAGGCGACCGTCGAGCCCTTGCCGTTGGTGCCAGCGACATGGAACACCGGCGGCAGCTTGAGATGCGGGTTGCCGAGGCGGCCGAGCAGCCGGACCAGCCGGTCCAGCGTCAGGTCGACCTCGCGCGGGTGCAGCGCATAGGCGGCGGCGAGCAGCGCATCGAGGACGGCATTGTCCGACCGGGCGCGCGGCATGGTGGTCATGCCCCCCTGATCGCCGCCATTTCTGCCCCCGGTGACGGCCATCAGGGCTGCGCGCTGGCGCCGGTTCGGGGCCGGGCGGTGAGCATGCCGATCAGCCGGGCGAGCGTGTCCTTCATGTCGCGGCGGTGGACAACCATGTCCAGCATGCCGTGCTCGAGCAGATATTCAGCGCGCTGGAAGCCCTCGGGCAGCTTTTCGCGGATCGTCTGCTCGATGACCCGCTGGCCGGCGAAGCCGATCAGCGCGTTCGGCTCAGCGATCTGGATGTCGCCGAGCATCGCATAGCTGGCAGTGACGCCGCCCGTGGTCGGATCGGTGAGGACGACGATATAGGGCAGCCCGGCCTCGTGCAGCTCGGCGATGCCCACAGTGGTACGCGGCATCTGCATCAGGCTGAGGATGCCCTCCTGCATGCGGGCGCCGCCGGCGGCGGTGAAGACGATGAACGGTGCCTTGGCATCGAGCGCGGCGCGGACACCGGCGAGAAACGCCTCGCCGACCCCGAGGCCCATCGAGCCGCCCATGAAGGCGAAATTCTGGACGGCGACGACGGCGCGGTGGCCGCCGACATGGCCGTCGGCAAGCGCCATCGCATCGACCTCGCCGGTGCTGGCGCGGGCGGCGCGCAGCCGGTCGACATAGCGCTTCTGGTCGCGGAACTTGAGCGGGTCCTCGGGCACCTTGGGGCTGGCGATGACCGTCCATTCGCCGTCGAAGACCTGGGCGAAGCGGGCGGCTGGGCCGATCCGCTCATGATGGTCGCAGCGCGGGCAGACGCTGTCATTGTCCTCCCACTCGCGGGTGTAGAGCATGGCGCCACAATTGCGGCACTTGGTCCAGAGATTGTCCGGCGTCTCGCGGCGGCCGATGAAGCCGGTGAGGCGCTGGCGGGTGCGGGTGATCCAGCTCATGCGGCCTGCTCCTTGCTGTTGCGGGCGGTGCGGACGGCGGCGGCGAGCGCGCCGACCTGGGCGGCGATGCGCGCCGGGATGTCGTTGGCGCGTTCGGCCGAGGCGGCACCGATTGCCTCGACAATCGCCGAGCCGACGACGACGGCATCGGCATGGGCGGCGATGGCGGCGGCCTGATCGGGGGTGCGGACGCCGAAGCCGACGGCAATCGGCAGCTCGGTCGAGGCCTTGAGCCGGGCGACGGCGGCGGCGACATCGGTGGCGGTGGCAGCATTGGCGCCGGTGATGCCGGCCACCGCCACATAATAGAGGAAGCCCGAGGCGCCCTGGAGGACGCGCGGCAGCCGGGCGGCATCGGTGGTGGGCGTGGCGAGGCGGACGAGGTGGAGGCCATGGCCGGCGAGATCGGGCGCGAGCTCGGCGGCTTCCTCGGGCGGCAGGTCGACGACGATGGTGCCGTCCAGCCCGGCGGCGGCGGCATCGGCGGCGAAGCGGGCCGGGCCATAGGCGAGGATCGGGTTGAAATAGCCCATGAGGATCAGCGGCGTGTCGGCATCCTGGGTGCGGAAGGCGCGGACCATGGCCAGCACATCACGCAGCCTTGTGCCGCTGCCGAGGCTGCGGAGGTTGCCGGCCTGGATCGCCGGGCCATCGGCCATCGGATCGGTGAACGGCATGCCGATCTCGATGATATCGGCGCCCGCCGCCGGCAGCGCGGCGAGGATGGCGGCCGAGGTTTCCAGATCCGGATCGCCGGCGGTGACGAAGGTGACCAGCGCGGCGCGGCCCTGCGCCTTGCAGGCGGCGAAGCGGGTGGCGAGACGGTCCATCAGAGTTCGACTCCCAGCGCTTCGGCGACGGTGAAGATGTCCTTGTCGCCGCGGCCGCAGAGATTGGCGACGATCAGGTGATCGGCGGGGAGCCCGGGGGCCATGCGCCGGATCGCGGCGAGCGCGTGGGCCGGCTCCAGCGCCGGGATGATGCCCTCGATCTCGCAGAGCAGCTTGAACGCCTCCAGCGCCTCGGCGTCGGTGGCCGACTGATATTCGACGCGACCGATGGAATGCAGCCAGGCGTGCTCGGGGCCGATGCCGGGATAATCGAGACCGGCGGAGATGCTGTGCGCCTCGGTGATCTGGCCGTCCTCGTCCTGCAGCAGCATGGTCTTGTTGCCGTGGAGGACACCGGGGCGACCGCCGGCGAGGCTGGCGGCGTGCTGGCTGGTCTTGAGGCCATGGCCCGAGGCCTCGACACCGACGATGCGGACATCGGCATCATCGAGGAACGGGTGGAACAGGCCGATGGCGTTGGAGCCGCCGCCGATCGCCGCGACCAGCGTATCGGGCAGCCGGCCCTCGCGGGCGAGGATCTGCTCGCGGGCCTCCTGGCCGATGATCGACTGGAAATCGCGGACCATCGCCGGATAGGGGTGCGGGCCGGCGGCGGTGCCGATGATGTAGAAGGTGTCGTGGACGTTGGTCACCCAGTCCCGCAGCGCCTCGTTCATCGCGTCCTTGAGGGTGCGCGAGCCGGATTCGCAGGCGCGCACCTCGGCGCCGAGCAGCTTCATGCGGAAGACATTGGGGGCCTGGCGGGCGATATCGCGCGCGCCCATGTAGATGGTGCAGGGCAGGCCGAAGCGGGCGGCCACGGTGGCGGTGGCGACGCCGTGCTGGCCGGCGCCGGTTTCGGCGATGATCCGGGTCTTGCCCATCCGCTTGGCGAGCAGGATCTGGCCGATGCAGTTGTTGATCTTGTGCGAGCCGGTGTGGTTGAGCTCGTCGCGCTTGAGGTAGATTTTTGCGCCCTTGAGGTGATCGGTGAGGCGCTCGGCGAAGTAGAGCGGGCTGGGACGGCCGACATAATGGGTCATCAGGTCGTCGAACTCGGCCTTGTAGGCCGGGTCGGCGCGGGCCTCGACATAGGCGCGTTCGAGATCGAGGATCAGCGGCATCAGCGTTTCGGAGACGTAGCGGCCGCCGAAGATGCCGAAATGGCCGTCGGCGTCCGGGCCGGATCGGAGGGAGGGGGTGGCGATGTTCATGCGGTACTCACAGCTTGGGCGAAGGCCTTGATGCGGGGAATCGACTTGATGCCGGGGGCGGTTTCGACGCCGGAGGATACATCGACAAAGGCCGGACGGACACTGGCGAGTGCCGCCGCGACGGTTTCGGCATCGAGCCCGCCGCTGAGGCCCCAGGGCAGGGGCGGGCGGACATCGTGGAGCAGCCGCCAGTCAAAGGCGAGGCCGTTGCCGCCGGGCAGAGGCGCGTCGGCCGGGGCCTTGGCATCGAGCAGCAGCGCGTCGGCGGGAGAGGCGGCGGCGATGGCGGACCGGATGTCGGCGGCCGTGGCGACGCCGCGGGCCAGCCAGACCGGGCGGCGCGTGCGGGCGCGCACGGCGGCGACACGGTCGGCCGACTCGCGGCCGTGGAGCTGGAGCGTGTCGATGCCGGTTTCGAGGAGGGCGTCGAGCAGGGCGTCATCGGCATCGACGGTGACGGCGACGCGGGCGATGCCGGCGGGCACGCGGGCGATGAGGGCGCGGGCCTGATCGAGGCCGAGGTGGCGGGGCGAGGGCGGGAAGAAGACGAAGCCCAGGGCAAAGGCGCCGGCGGCGACGGCGGCGTCGACCGTCTCCGGGGTGGAGAGGCCGCAGATCTTGAAGCGGGTCACAGGCTGGCGGCGATCGCGGCGGCGGCGGCGGCCGGATCGGCGGCGGCGGTGATCGGCCGGCCGATGACGAGAATCGAGGCGCCGGCGGCGAGGGCCTCGGCGGGGGTCATGACGCGCTTCTGGTCGCCGGTGTCGGATCCGGCGGGGCGGACGCCGGGGACGACAAGGCGGCCCCGCGGCCAGTCGGCACGGATGGCGGCGGCCTCGTGCGGCGAGCAGACGACGCCGTCGGCGCCACTGGCCCGGGCGAGCGCGGCCAGGCGGGGGGCCTGGACCGAGGGCGGGTCGAGGACGCCGATCTGCATCAGGTCGTCGTCGTCGAGGCTGGTCAGCACGGTGACGGCGATGATGGCGGTGGCGGGCGGGGCGGCGGCGCGGGCGGCGGCGATCATCGCCGGGCCGCCGGCGGCATGGATGGTGAGCAGCGCCGGGGCGAGCGGGGCCAGCGCGGCGACGGCGCCGGCGACGGTGTTGGGGATGTCGTGGAGCTTGAGGTCGAGGAAGATCGGCAGGCCGTGATCGCTGAAGGCGCTGATACCGGCCGGGCCATGGGCGGCGAAGAACTCGAGGCCGAGCTTGAGGCCGCCGATGTGCGGGGCACAGGTGGTGGCCAGCCGCCGGGCGGCGGCGAGATCGGTGGTGTCGATGGCGAGATAGACGGGGTTGGTCATGTTTCCGGGGGCGGAACGGGTGCGGGCGGGCGGTGATAGTCGGCGAGCTGGCGCTCCTGACGTTCCAGCTTGCGGCGCAGGCGGGTGGTGGTGGCGAGGTGCGACAGCCAGGTCGGCAACCAGCCGGCGAGGAAGGCGGCGGCGATGATCAGCGGCAGCGGGATCATCACCTCATGGCCCTGCGGCAGCAGGAACGGCACCAGCGTCCAGTTCGCCACCGACAGCAGCAGGAACAGGGCGACAACCGCGACCAGGATGATCCAGCGTATCATGGCCTGCCGTCTACAGTTCGCCGTCTATGGGGGCAATGCCGGCGGCGGCCAGCGCGGCCATCAGCGCCTGCGCCACGGCATCGAGCCGGGCGGGATCGGTGCTGCGGATGACGAAATTGGCGCCGGTCTTGCCCTCGCGCCAGAACGGGTAGCTGCCGATCTGGACGCCGGGATGGGCCTTTTCCACTGCCAGCAGCGTTGCGGCGGCGGCGCTCTCCTGCGTCCAGGCGGCGACGGTGCGCGACAGCACCGGGGCGCCGCCCTGGAGCTGGCCATCGAGCGCCGCCAGCATGCCCTGGGTGATCACCGGCACGCCGGCCATGATGAAGATATTGCGGATGCGGATGCCCGGCGCCTTGGTGCGCGGGTTCTCGATCAGCGTCGCGCCTTCCGGCGTCCGGGCCATGCGCAGCCGGGCCTCGGTGAGGTTCTCGCCATAATATTCGGCGAGGATCGCCTTGGCCTGGGGGTGGACGACGACGTTGAGGCCGAGTGCGGCGGCGATGGCATCGACGGTGATATCGTCATGGGTGGGGCCGATGCCGCCGGTGGTGAACAGATAATCATGGCCGGCCGACAGCGCCTGCACCGCCGCGGCGATGGCGTCCATATCGTCGGCGATGACGCGGACCTCCTTGAGGCGGATGCCCTGGACGCCGAGCCACTTGGCCAGATAGGCGAGATTGGCGTCCTGGGTGCGACCCGACAGGATCTCGTCGCCGATGATCAGCAGCGCGGCGGTCCAGATGCGATCGGTGGTCATCGCCCTGCTCTAGACCAGCCGGGCAGGCCCCGCAAAGCGACAAAGCGTACGGCGCGGCGCGAGAGGGAGACACCGGGAAGATTGTATGCCGCGGCCAAGCCGCCTATCTTGGCGGTATGAATGATACCGCGCTTATCGAAGACGTCGCCGACGGCGCCATCCGCCTCCATGGTCCGCAGGGCTTCGAAGGCATGCGCCGCGCAGGGCGGCTCGCCGCCGAAGTGCTCGACATGCTGACGCCGCATGTGGTGCCCGGCGTCTCCACGCTCGACCTCGACCAGATGGCCTGGGACCATGTCCGCGCCGCCGGCGCCGCCTCGGCCACCGTGTTCTACCGTGGCTATTCACACTCGCTGTGCATCAGCCCCAACCATGTCGTCTGCCACGGCATCCCGTCGGCCGCCAAGAAGCTGCGCGACGGCGACATCGCCAATATCGACGTCACCGTCGTTGTCGATGGCTGGTATGGCGACACCAGCCGGATGTACCTGGTCGGCGACGTGCCGCTGAAGGCGCGGCGGCTGGCCGAAGTGACGCTCGAATGCCTCGAACGCGCCATCGCGGTGGCCAGGCCGGGGGCAACGCTCGGCGACATCGGCCATGCCATCCAGACCCATGCCGAGGCCAACCGCTTCTCGGTGGTTCGGGATTTCTGCGGCCATGGTCTCGGCCAGATCTTCCATGACGCGCCCAATGTCGTCCATTACGGCAAGCCGGGGCGCGGCATCGTGCTCAAGCCCGGGATGTTCTTCACCATCGAACCGATGATCAACGCCGGGCGGCCCGAGGTGAAGATCCTCGACGATGGCTGGACCGCCGTGACCCGCGACCGCTCGCTGTCGGCGCAATGGGAACATTCGATCGGTATCACCGAGGATGGCTGCGAAGTGTTTACCCGGTCACCCCTGCTCGGCTGATGGCCGACGACGGGGGCAGCAGCGCTGGCCACCGCGAGCGCCTGCGCCAGCGGCTGCTCGAAGGCGGCGGCGACGGCTTCCACGACTATGAGCTGCTCGAATATCTGCTGGCACTCGCCATCCCGCGCCGAGACACCAAGCCGCTCGCCAAGCGGCTGCTCGAAGAATTCGGCGACCTCGCCACGCTGATCGCCGCCAGCCCGGCCGAACTCGCCCGCGTCGACGGGCTCGGCGACGGCGCCGCCGCCTCGATCAAGTTCGTGGAAGCCGTCATGCTGCGCAGCCTGCGCACCGCCGCGCTTGACCGGCCCGTTCTCTCCGGCTGGCAGGCGCTGACCGACTATCTCCACGCCAGCATGGCCCACCGCGCCACCGAGCAGTTCCGCGTCATCTTCCTCAACAACCGCAACATCATGATCCGCGACGAAGCCATGGGCGACGGCACCAACAATGCCGCGCCCGTCTACCCGCGCGAAATCGTCAAGCGGGCGCTCGAACTGCAGGCCGCCGGGATGATTCTCGTCCACAACCACCCCAGCGGCGACCCGCAACCGTCCCGCGACGACATCACCATGACACGGGCAATCATCGAGGCCGGCCGGCATCTCGGGCTGGTGGTGCACGACCATGTCATCATCGGCCGGGGCGGCCATGTGTCGATGCGGGCGCAGGGGCTGATCTAGGTCATAGGAAACTGGCCTCCGGCGGCTGGGGGCGACGCCCCCAGACCCCAAATATGGCGTTCGTCCTCTCGAAACCGCCGCCGGTGAAAGCACAGACCCAATTCATGGGGTCTGGGGGCTTCGCCCCCAGCCGCCGGAGGCCTTCTTCAATCCTCTTTCAAATCCATCCAGGCGATGACATCGTTGTCGGTGGCGATCCACAGGCCCGGCTGGATGTCTTCGGGCTGGGCGGCGGCGAGGGCCAGGGCCTCGTCGAGGGGGCCGTAGAACAGGGTGTGGGCGACGGGGTCGGCCTCGTCGAGGTGATAGAGGCGGACGGTCGCGGTGCCGGTGATGGTGCGCATCAGACGATGTCGAGCGGCGTGGCGGCGGTGAGTTGGGGGAGCCAGCGGGCGAGGGTATCGCGGTCGATGGCGATGCAGCCTTCGGTGGGGCGGGCGTCCGGCTGGAGGCAGTGGAGGAAGATGGCGCTGCCGAGGCCGGGGGTTGGGGGTGTGTTGTGGCTGAGCGTGAGCAGGATGTCGTAGGCGTCGTCGTTCCGCCACAGCCGCTCGGCGCTGTGGAGATGGGGGTGGGTGACGGGGCGGTTGTAGGCGGGGTCGTGGGGGTCGTCCGACCAGCCGTCTTGCGGGCGGAGCCAGCGCCAGGGGAGGGCGGTGCGCGGGGCCGCGAGGCCGCGATCGGGGCGGAGAAGGGCGGCGGTGAGGGCGTAGCGGCCGAGCGGCGTGCGGCCATCGCCTTCGCGCTTGTCGGCGGCGAGGCAGGCGCCGGCGCGGCCGAAGCGGGCGGGGACGGTTTCCGGGCCGAGCGCGAGGGTGCCGGCGGCGGTGTCGGCGACGAGGGGCGGCGCCATCAGAGCTGGTGGCCCTGCCGGTCCCGCTTGGTGGCGAGATAATGGGCGTTGTGGGGGTTGGCGGGCAGGCTGTGCGGGCGGCGGCTGGTGGCGAGGCCGTGCGCCTGAAGGCCGACGACCTTGTCCGGATTGTTGGTCAGCAATTCGACGGCGCTGACGCCGAGCGCCTTGAGCATGGTGGCGGCGAGGCTGAAATCGCGCTCGTCCGGCGCGAAGCCGAGGCGGGTGTTGGCGTCGACGGTGTCGAAGCCCTGGTCCTGCAGGGCATAGGCGCGGAGCTTGTTGAGCAGGCCGATGCCGCGGCCTTCCTGCTGGAGATAGAGCAGGATGCCTCCCAACGCGTTGGCGGACAGGGCCTTGAGCGCGGCGTGAAGCTGGGGGCCGCAATCGCATTTGAGGCTGCCGAGGATGTCCCCGGTCAGGCAGGCGCTGTGCAGCCGGGCGAGGACGGGATGGTCCCGGGGCGGATCGCCGATGACCAGCGCCAGATGCTCGGGGCCGCCATCGGCGGCGCGGAAGGCGACGACCTCGGTATCGGGGGCGAGCGCCAGCGGGAGGCGGGCGCGCGACGAGATGTGAAGGCGGGCGGCGGCGGCGGGGAGGGCGAGCGCTTCGGCGGCGCTGGCGGTGATGACGGGCTGGGTGGCGGAGAGGGGCACGGCATAGACGCTGGGGATCAGGCCGGCGTGCTTGGCCAGCGCGATGGCGGCGCGGGCGCTGGCCGGGTCGGCGATCGGGCGGGTGCGGAACGGGCCTTTCATCGGCGTGGCGAGATCGAGCACCGGGTCGGCGACGGCGCGGCTGGCGGCGAGATCGAGCCAGGCCGGGCGCTCGACCCAGACCGGCTCGGGATCGGCGGCGGCGGCGGCGATCTGGTTGGCGAGCTTGAGCGCGGCGGCGCGCTGGGCGGTGATGATCAGGCTGGCCCGGGTGTCAGCTTCGAGCCCGGCGAGGCTGGTGTCGTCGGCGAGCTCGGCAGACAGGATGGCGAGGCTGCCGACGCCGACGACCTGGCCGCGGCGCAGCGCGTCCGAGGCGGCGACGGCGGCGTATCCGGGCAGCAGGGTCACAGGTCCAGCGTCACGATCTGCGGGATATGGTCCGAGGGCTTGCCCCAGCTGCGGGCGTCCTCCAGCACCGTGAAGCCGGTGGCGGCGCGGGCGGCCTCGGGCGAGGCCCAGAGGTGATCGAGCCGGCGACCGCGGTTGGAGGCCCGCCAGTCCTGGGCGCGGTAGCTCCACCAGGTGTAGAGCGGCTGGGGCGGGGGGATGAAATGGCGGCCGAGATCGACCCAGGCGTGGCTCGCCTGGAGGCGGGACAGCGCCTCGACCTCGATCGGCGTGTGGCTGACGACATCGAGCAGCGCCTTGTGGCTCCAGACATCGCATTCGAGCGGGGCGATGTTGAAGTCCCCGACGATAAGGGTGGGCTCGCGCAGGGCTTCGGACCAGCGGGTCATTCGCTCGACAAAGGCCAGTTTCTGGCCGAATTTGGGGTTGATCACCGGATCGGGGATGTCACCGCCGGCGGGGACATAGACATTTTCCAGCAGCAGGCCATTGGGCAGCCGGGCGCCGATGTGGCGGGCCTCGCCATTGTCCTGCCAGTCGTGACGGCGATCCTCGGTGAGCGGCAGCCGCGAGACGATGGCGACGCCATGGTGCATGCGCTGGCCGTTGAGCAGGCGGTGGTAATAGCCGAGCCGCTCGAACATCGGATGCGGGAAGTCCGGGTTTATGACCTTGGTTTCCTGCAGGCAGAGGATGTCCGGGGCGTGCTCGGTGAGGAAGCGCTCGACGATGTCGAGGCGGAAGCGCACCGAATTGATGTTCCAGCTGGCGATCGAGACAGGCATGATCTGCCCTTAGGCGAAGCCGGGGCCGGCGTCACGGGGGTTGCAGTGAAGCAGGAGAGGGTATCCAATAGGGCCATGCGACGGCTGATCCTGTCATGGCTGATTGCGGCTCCTGTGATGGCGCAAGCGCCGCCCGGTACCCCGCCCCATGCGCCGCCCGCGCCGGGCGTCTGCGACGACAAGCCGGTGATCATGCTGGTGGCCGGCGACATCACGGACCGGGAGCGGGTGCTGGCATATGGCAAGGCGATTCGCGATTCGGGGCTCTATGACAAGCTTGGCGGCTATTACATGAACGTGCCGCGGGTGATCGACACGTTTGAGGGAACACCGGGACCGCGGGACTCGATGCTGATGGTGCGTTTTCCCTGCCTCGCCCATGCCCGGGCCTTCTGGTATTCGAAGGAATATCAGGAAAAGCTGAAGCCGCTGCGGCTGAACCCGAGTGCGGGCACATTCACGGTGACGGTCTATCCGGAAGCGGCGCCGCCGCCTGGTGTTGCGGCGTGGTGGCCGGCCTTCGGGACAGTCAAGCCGTCAAAAGATGCGGACCTGGCACAAGTTCCTCAGATAAAAGGGCCCTGAAACAAGTTGACCCCCGCTCCGGGGGCATGGAGCGGGGGTCGTTCTTGCGCTCGTCACGCAACAGGTGGCCTGATATGTGCTGGATAACAGGGGGCGAACTCCAGCACCAGAACCATCCATGTGTCTCAATATAGCGCCGCCACCTTGCGCTCGCATGAACGACTGTCAGGAAAAGCGCGTCATCTTGACTTTTTTCAACCGGCGCGGCGCGTCGCGGGGCGGGGATCGCGGAACGACCAGTCGGCCTTGCGCAGATCGGCGTTGTAACGGACGTCGTTCAGTTGGACGACGCTCTCGCTGCCCTGGGCGTCGCGGGCGGTCCAGCCGGCCAGCGACAGGCCACCCGGCGCGCCGGCAGCGCGGGTGAAGCGGATGGCCAGCGTGCCGAACTCCGGCCGCTTGGGATCGCGGGCCTCGACGATGACGCCGTCATCGCTGGCGGCGACGATCTTCGCCATGCTCGACAAGTCGGGTGCCTCGGACAGCAGGATGCCGAGCGGGGTCGACTTGACCGGCCACTGCGAGACCTGGCGGACCGAATAATCGACGAAGGTCAGCAGCCGGCCATCGCCGACGATGAGGATCTTGGCCTTGTCATAGGCGAAGCGGACCTTGCCGGGGCGGGCCAGCGACAGCGTGCCGGTGAGGCTGCGGCCATCGGCGCCGGTCTGGACGAACTGCGCGGTCATGCTGGTGGTGGCGGCGAGGCTGCGGCCGACATCGTCGAGCGTGGCCGGGGCGGCGGCCAGTGGGGCGGCGGCGAGCATCAGGGGGAGGGCGAGGAGGGTTTTCATGGCACCGGATTACCAGAGTTGGGCTTGCCGTGCCATGAACCTGAACAGCCACGACGCCGGCTTATTCTCTGAAAACAGCCGGCTTTGCTATGCAACCGGGGGTGGCTTTGCTAGCGTATCGGGGAGGGTGGACAAAAGGCATATAATGGTTGGCCCGGGGGCAGAAGGACAGGCAGCGTGGGGGTCTGGCCGGTGGTGGCAGCGGCTGCTCGCGCTTGGCCTGGCGGCCGGGCTGATGACGAGCGGCGGCGGCGCGCAGCCATCGGGCGGGGCGGCAGCGCGGCACGACACGGCCATGCATCTGGGTGTGGCGAGTTGCGGCAGCAGCACCTGCCATGGCCGGCAGGAGGCGACCGGCCCGCGCGTGCGGCAGAACGAACTGATGACCTGGCAGGACCCGGCGAGCCTGACCGGCGCCCATGCCCGGGCCTGGAGCGTGCTGGCCGGGGCGCGGGGGCAGGCGATCGCCCGGCGGCTGGGGATCGGCAATCCGCAGGCGTCGGCCGAGTGCATCGCCTGCCACGGCGACCCGGCGCCGAACCGGGGGCCGGGATTCGTGCAGGCCGATGGCGTCGGCTGCGAGGCCTGCCACGGAGCGGCGTCCGGGCGCTGGCTGGCCAGCCATGCGGCGGTGAGCGCCAGCCATGCCGACAATGTGGCGGGCGGGATGCGGGCGGTGAACGAGGCGGGGGTGCGGGCCGCTCTCTGCCTCGACTGCCATTTCGGTTCGGCCAAGCCCGGGCAGTTCGTGACGCACCGGATCATGGCGGCCGGGCATCCGCGGCTGTCCTTCGAGCTCGACCTGTTCACCAGCCTGCAGTCCCACCATGACGAGGATGGCGACTATGCGGCGCGGAAGACCGTGGTGCCGGGGATCAAGGCCTGGGCAGTGGGGCAGGCGCTGGCGGTGTCGCGGGCGCTGCGGCTGTATCCGGCGCGCAGTGGCGGCGCGTTTCCGGAATTTTATTTCTTCGATTGCCGGTCCTGCCACCGGACTTTTTCCGATGACCTGAAGGTGGACATTGCCGGGCGGACCAACCCGGGGCGGCCGGTGCCGCCGGGCAGCGTGGTGTGGAACGACGAGAGCCTGATCATGCTGGCGGCGGCGGCCAAGGTGGCGGCGCCGGGGCTGGCGGGCGAGCTGGAGGCGCGCAGCCGGGCCTTTCATCTGGCGCTGACCGGCGACCGGCAGCAGGCGGTGGCTGCGGCGGCAGCGCTGGCGGCGACGGCCGAGCGGCTGGCGGCGCAGTTCGAGCGGCAGCGGTTCGACCGGGCGCAGGGCTTTGCGATGATCGAGGCGGTGCTGGTCGGCGATGCGGCGCGGCTGACCGATTACCAGGGCGGGGCGCAGGCGGTGATGGCCGCCGACACGCTGATCGCCAGCCTGGCCCGGGACGGGGCGATGACACGGGCGCAAATGGACGCGATGCGGCCGGCACTCGACCGGGCCTATCTGGCGTCGGTCGATGCCAACCGCTGGGAGGCCGGGGCGCTGCGCGCGGCGCTGGCCGGCGTGGCAGCCCGGGTGCGGGCGCTGAAATGACCGTGCGATGGACATTGCTGGCCTCGGCGCTGCTGCTGGCCGGTTGCGGGGGCGGGGGCGGCGAGAGCGGGGGCGGCAGCCAGAGCCCGGTGACCGGCTCCGGGCCGGGCGGATCGACGCCGACACCGGCGACGCCGGCCAGCGTCTATGCGCGGCCGGCGCAGGAGGCGCTGACGGTCGGCGAGGTGGAGACGGTGATCGCCCGCGCAGCGGCGGAGGCGCAAGCGCGCGGCCGGCCGTCGGTGATCGCGGTGGTGGACCGGGTCGGCAATGTGCTGGCCGTCTACCGGATGGCCGGGGCGCCTGCGACAGCCACGACACGCGCCGGGGCGGGGGGCAACCTCGATCTGCAGGGGGTGAGCGTGCCGGCGGCGCTGGCGGCGATCGCCAAGGCGGTGACCGGGGCCTATCTTTCGAGCGCCGGCAATGCCTTTTCGACGCGGACGGCGTCGATGATCGTGCAGGAGCATTTTCCGCCGAGCGCCAGCACGCGCGGGCTGGAATCGGGACCGTTGTTCGGCGTGCAGTTCTCGCAATTGCCGTGCTCGGACTTCAACACGCGGTTCGGGGTCGGCGCGGCGATGATCGGGCCGAAGCGCTCGCCGCTGGGGCTGGCGGCCGATCCGGGCGGGTTTCCGCTGTACAAGAACGGGGTGGTGGTTGGCGGCGTCGGGGTGATGGGCGACGGAGACTATGGCTTCGACCCCGAGATCGTCGATATTGATATCGACGACGAGGAGCATATTGCGCTGGCCGCCACCACTGGCTTTGTGCCGCCGGAGACGATCACCGCCAATCGCATCTCGGTGGATGGCACGCTGCTGCGCTACAGCGATGCGCGCGTTGACGGGCTGCGCAGCAACCCGGGGGCGGCGCCGGCGTTCGGTTCACTGACCGGCACGCTGGTGACGGTGGCCGGGTTCAGCGGCGGCGGCATCATTGCCGGCAGCGCCTATGGCAGCGAGGCGAGCGGCGTGCGCGGCGCGACTTCGGCCGAATTCAACCATCCCGATGCCTTTGTGATCAGCGACGGGGCGGGGAATAACCGTTTCCCGGTGCGCGCGGCGACCGACGGCGGCGAGGTGTCGGCGCCGCTGAGTGCGGCCGAGGTGCGCGCC
>NZ_JBIMKZ010000045.1:19268-25745 GCF_051860865.1 Polymorphobacter sp.
GTTCAAGATCGCCAGCCGGGCGCGCGGGCAGATCCGCCAGCCGCTCGACAGTCGGGCGCAGGTGTCGATCTCGGTGGTCGATACGCGCGGCAGCATCCTGGGGCTGGTGCGGGGGCCGGATGCGCCGGTGTTCGGGGCCGATGTGGCGGTACAGAAGGCGCGATCGACGGCGTTCTTCTCGGGGAGCCGGGTGCAGGCTGATCTGGGCGCGGTGGGCGATGCCAATGTCAGCGCCTTTGCGCCGCGGATCAGCCAGTTCTTCGCGGCGGCGAACGGCAGCCCGAACGGGCAATGGGCGTTCAGCAACCGGGCGATCGGCAATGTGGCGCGGCCCTATTTTCCCGATGGCGAGGTGGCGCGGGCGCCCGGGCCGCTGAGCCGGCCGATCGGGCAGTTCTCGCCCTTTTCCAACGGGCTGCAATCGGCGCTGATCACGCCCAATCTGGCGGCGCTTCTGGGCGGCACCGAATCGGCGCGCTGCACCTTCCTGCCGCTGCATGGCGGCGGCTCGAACCGGCTCGCCAACGGCCTGCAGATCTTCCCGGGCGGGGTGCCGATCTATCGCGGCGCGGTGCTGGTCGGCGCGATCGGCGTGTCGGGCGACGGGATCGACCAGGACGACATGACGGCGTTCCTCGGGCTGCATAACGCCGGCGTGCGCGTCGGCGGAATCGGGCTGCCGCCCGCCGCCATCCGCTCGGACCAGATCAGCGTGCCGCTGTCTGGCAGCCCCGGGGTGCGGCTGCGCTTCGTCGGCTGCCCGTTCGCCCCCTTCATCGATACGGCCGAGCAGAATGTCTGCCAGGGCCTCTAGTCCCCTTCTCTGCCTCGTGTTGACGGCGCTGGCGGCGACGCCGGCCGAGGCCGGGCCGTTCTCGAAATGGTTCGACTGCTATGCGCCGCTGGCGCCGGCCAATGCGGAAATGGCGGCCGAGGCAGAGGCGCGCGAAGGCGGCGAAGCGGCCAACATGCCGGTCGAGGGCCGACGGCGGCCGGGGCTGTTCAGCCGTGACCTGGCCGACCGCGTCCAGCAGGCCAACCCCGGCGCCGTGGCGCTGCCGCAGGCCGGCAACTTCCCGCGTGACCATCTGCCGGTGCCGGACCGCTGGCGGCTGGTGGAGACGCTGGGGCTGGTGAAGTCCGACTGGCGGGACCCGTACAACCAGAACACGCTGAAGGGCGACCGGCCGCTGTGCGGCACGCATGACAAGTTCTTCCAGCTGACATTGATTTCCGACACCGTGGCCGAGCCGCGCAGCTTTCCGACGCCGGTGGGCAACCAGACCACCGAGCGGCCGGGCAACAACGATGTCTTCGGCCGCCAGCATTCGGCGGTGTTCGCCCAGACCTTCATTATCGGGGCGGCGCTGACCAAGGGCTCGACCGCCTTCA
This sequence comes from Polymorphobacter sp., assembly GCF_051860865.1. Lineage (GTDB taxonomy): Bacteria > Pseudomonadota > Alphaproteobacteria > Sphingomonadales > Sphingomonadaceae > Sandarakinorhabdus. The sequence continues at coordinate 20,661 of NZ_JBIMKZ010000045.1, forward strand.
AGCCACCCGACTATGAGCTGCGCGCGGCGGTGGCGGTGCAGTTCAACCATGTCGATGTGTCCGAGCGGCGGGTGCTGCTGGTGGAGCCGTCGCGGCCGTCCTACCGGTCCGACGCGTTTTTCGGCGTGCAGGAGCTGTTCTACGACAAGCATCTGCGCAACGTCTCGGACCGCTACGACTTCGATTCAGTGCGGATCGGCATCCAGCCGTTCAGCTCGGATTTTCGCGGTTTCCTGTTCCAGGACAACCAGCTGGGCCTGCGGTTCTTCGGAACGCGGGACAACAACCGGCTGCAGTATAACCTGGCGGCGTTCGTGCGGCTGGAGAAGGACAGCAACTCCGGGCTGAACGCGATCCTGCGCTCCCCGCGCCAGGATTATGTGCTGACCGCCAATGTCTATCGGCAGGACCTGCCGCTGCCGGGGCTGACCAGCCAGCTGGCGGTGACCTGGAACATTAACCGCGAGGCCGGCGATGTGCAGGTCGATACCAACGGCTTTCCGGTGCGGCCGGCGCTGATCGGCGAGTTGCGCGGGCGGGACTATGACGCGGTCTACCTCAGCTACAATGCCGATGGCCGGGTGGGCCGGGTCAACCTGACGGCGAGTGCCAGCTATGTGATGGGCACCAACCGCAACAATATCTTCACCGGGCGTCCGTCGAAAATCCGGGCGTTCTTCGTGGCGGCCGAGCCGTCGATGGACTTCAACTGGATCCGGGTGCGGCTGTCCGGCCTCTATGCCAGCGGCGACAAGGACCCGTTCGACGATGTCGACCGGGGCTATGACGCGATCTTCGAGAATCCGCAATTTGCCGGGGCCGACACCAGCTACTGGATGCGGCAGACGATTCCATTCGCCGGCGGCGGCCGGGCGATCGCCGTCAATGGCCGCAACGGCCTGCTCAACTCGCTGCGCTCCTCCAAGGAGCAGGGGCAGAGCAACTTCACCAACCCCGGCACAATGCTGCTCGGCGCGGGCGCCGACTTCGACGTGCTGCCCGAGTTGCGGGTGACGGCGAACGCCAATTACCTGTGGTTCGCCACCACCGAGGTGCTGCAGGTGCTGCGGGTGGAGGGGTCGATCCCGCGCGAGATCGGCGCCGACCTGAGCCTGGCGACGATCTGGCGGCCAAAGATGAACCAGAATCTGGTGTTCCGCCTGTCCGGCGCGGTGCTGCAGCCGGGGCGGGGGCTGAAGGACCTGTTTGCCAATTCGCCGCGCGACAGCCGTTATTATTCGGTGCTGTTCAACGCCGTGCTGGCCTATTGAGATGCGGCGGCTGCTGATCCTGATGGCCGCCTTCGGGCTGGCGAGCATCGGCATCGCGTCGGAAGGCGAGAAGCCGGTGATGCGCGACTATGCCCGCGTGTCCGTGCCGCCGGCGCCCAAGGCGCAGAGCTGGGCCGAGGCCGACGCGAAGAGCGCCGGTTGCATCTCCTGCCACACAGCCTCCGACCAGAAGACCATGCATGCGGCGCCCTCGGTGGTGCTGGGCTGCACCGACTGCCATGGCGGCGACACGCAGGTGGTGGCGCCCGCTGCGCTGGCGCGGACCGACCCGGCCTATCGCAAGCTGATGAGCGACGCGCATGTGCTGCCGCGCTATCCGGAGGTCTGGCACTGGCCGTCTTCGGCCAACCCCAAGCGCTCCTACACGCTGCTCAACAAGGAGGCGCCGGCGTTCGTCAAGTTCGTCAACCCGTCCGACTACCGGGTGGCGCGCGAGGCGTGCGGGGCCTGTCATCTGGAGACGATCGAATCGGCGGAGCGGTCGCTGATGGCGACGGGGGCGATGCTGTTCGGCGGCGCGGCCTATAACAACGGCATCGCGCCCTACAAGAACTACATCTTCGGCGAGGCCTATACCCGTGAGGGCGGGCCGAAACTGCTTGAACATGGGACAATGGGGCACGAGCCGGCCGGGCATGGGGCCGTGAAGGACGCGCATGGGCTGCCGTCCGAGGCCGGCGCGATATTCTCGCCGCTGGTCGGATCGAAGACGGGCCTGACGGCGGCGGAGCGGGCGCGCGGGGCGCTGCCGTTCATGGTGCCGCTGCCGGCATGGCAGGTGCTGCCGCCGGCCGATATCTTCCGGGTGTTCGAGCGCGGCGGGCGGAACATCAACCCGATCTTCCCCGAGATCGGCCTGCCGAACTCGCTGGGGCAGATCCAGCGACTGGAGGAGCCGGGGCGGCCCGACATCCGCCAGTCCAACCGCGGGGCGGGGACCGGGCTGCGGATCGCGGTGCCGGTGATCAACATTCACAAGACGCGGCTGAACGACCCCTTCACCTGGTTCATGGGGACCAACGACCAGCCGGGAGACTATCGGACCTCGGGCTGCGGGGCCTGTCATTCGGTCTATGCCAATGACCGCGACCCCAAGCATTCGACCATCTATGCCAAGTACGGCCGCGACGGGATGAGCATCAGCGCCGACCCGACAATCCCGAAGGACGAGCCAGGCCATCCGCTGCGCCACGAATTCACCCGCGCCATCCCCAGCGCCCAGTGCATGAACTGCCACATGCACCAGCCCAATGTGTTCGTGAACAGCTTCTACGGCTTCACCATGTGGGACTATGAGAGCGACGCGCCCAGCATGTGGCCCGGGCCGGAGAACCGGCTGCCGAAGCCCGAGGGGATGAGCGACGCCGACTATCAGCGGCTCTACAAGCGCCAATATTATCCGACCGCCGCCGAGGTGCGCGAGGCCAATGAGCGCAACCCCGAGGGCGCCGCACCACGCGGGCTGTGGCGGGACATGGACTTTTTGCGCACGGTCGCCGACCGCAACGGGCTCAATACTGACACGCAGTTCGCCGATTACCACGGCCATGGCTGGAACTTCCGGGCAATCTACAAGCGCGACCGCGACGGCAATCTGCTGGATGCCAAGGGCGCGGTTGTCGCCAATGACGATCCGGAGAAGTTCAACCGGACCGGCGCTGACCTGTTCGCCGCGCCGGCCTCAACGCCCGGCGCGGGGCAGAACGGCAAGGCCGTGCACATGCTGTCGATCCATGCCGAGGTGGGGATGCAGTGCGTCGACTGTCATTTCGCCCAGGACGGCCATGGCAATGGCTTCATCCATGGCGAGGTGGCCAATGCGGTCGAGATCGGCTGCAAGGACTGCCATGGTACCGCCGATGCCTATCCGACGCTGCGGACCAGCAACCTCGCCGCCCGGCCTGAGGGCAAGGACCTGTCTTTGCTGCGCAACCCGGACGGGCGGCGGCGGTTCGAATGGGTGAGCGGCGGCGGCGCAAGGCGGCTGGTGCAGCGGTCGGTCAGCGACCCGAAGCTCGAATGGACGCTGAGCCTGGTGAAGGATTCGGTGACGCCTGGGCATCCGGACTTCAACGAGAAGGCGGCGCGGGCCAAGATGATCGGGCGGATCGGCGAAGCCTTCGGGCCGGGCGTCGCCGAGGCGGACCGGGCGCATGGCGACGACAACATGGCCTGCTTCACCTGCCATCTGAGCTGGACGACCAGCTGCGGCGGCTGCCACCTGCCGATCGAAGCAAACTGGAAGACCTCCACCCACAAATATGAGGAGGAGGAGACGCGCAACTACGCCACCTACAACCCGCAGGTGGCGCGCGACGACATGTTCCAGCTCGGCCGGCACCAGACATCCAAAGGCGGGATCATCGCACCGATCCGCTCAAGCTCGGCGCTGATCCTGACCTCCACCAACATCAACCGCGAGCGGATCTATGTGCAGCAGCCGCCGATCGCGGCATCGGGCTTCTCGTCCCAGGCCTTTGCGCCGCACTTTCCGCATACGGTGCGCAAGGAGGAGACCAAGACCTGTTCGGACTGCCACATCTCCGAGAAGGACGACAACAACGCGATCATGGCCCAGCTGATGCTGTTGGGGACCAACTTCGTCAATTTCGTCGGGCTCAACGCCTGGGTGGGCCTCGACGGCGGGCTCGAGGCGGTGCGGGTGACCGAATTCGGCGAGCCGCAGGCGGTGCTCGGCTCCTATCTCCACCGCTTCGCCTATCCCGACTATTACACGCTGCACGTCGAGAAGAACGGCCGCGAGCTGATCAACTGGACGCGCGGCAAGGTGTTCGACAAGAAGCTGTCCGGCGAGACCGACTCGATCGAGGAGTTCGCCAACGTCCACCAGGGCACCGGCGGGCCGGCGCAGTGCATCCAGAACCGCGGCGAATATCTGTTCGTCGCCGAGGGGCGCGGCGGCTTCCGCGCCTATGACATCGCCAATATCGGCAACAAGGGCGTGTCCGAGCGGATCGTCACCGCGCCCTTCTCGCCGCTCGGGCAGAACACGCGGATCAAGTCCCGCAACGCCACCTGCTTCGCCGTCGCCACGACCCAGCCGATCGCCGTCGTCCGCAACGACAGGATGATGGCCGAACAGGCACTGCGCGCCGAGGGCAAGGTCCCCGCCGACCCGCTCGGCGGCATGAACCAGGAGCAGGCCTTCCACCCGATCTACCGCTACGCCTTCATTACCGACAGCGAGGAAGGGCTGATCGTCACCGACATCGACACGCTGAACGACGGCGAGCCGCGCAACAACTTCTTCCGCCGGCTGAAATTCCGCGATGGCAGCACGGCGTTCAACCCCGGCGGGGCGCTGACCGGCGCCCGGCACATCATCCTCGGCGGGCACGTCGCCTATGTCGCAACACCGCGCGGGCTCGTCGTCATCGACCTCGATGACCCGACCGCGCCCCGGATCACGGCGGAAATCGCCCTCCCCGACGCGCGGGCCTCGGCGATCCAGTTCCGCTACTTGTGGGTGACGACCGCGCGCGGGCTCGAGCTGCTCGACGTCACCGACCTCGCCCGGCCGGTCCATCTGCCCGCCGCCACCGTGCCGATCGCCGACGCCCGCAAGCTCTATGTCGCGCGGACCTACGCCTATGTCGCGGCCAAAAGCGAAGGACTGGTTATCGTCGATGTCAAGGCGCCGCGCCGGCCCAGCGTCTACATGCGCTACACTGCCGACGGAAAGCTCACCGACGCCGAGGACGTCGTCGTCGCCTCCACCAACGCCTCGTTGTTCGCCTATGTCGCCGATGGGCGCGCCGGCATGAAAGTCCTC
>NZ_JBIMKZ010000046.1:0-25368 GCF_051860865.1 Polymorphobacter sp.
GACGGCCGCCGCCTCGCCCCCGGCGACCGGCTCGCCCTGATCGGCGCCTCGGGCAGTGGCAAGACGCGGCTGCTGGAGACGCTGGCCGGCTGGCGTGCCGACGCCCCGCAGCGGCTGGCGCTCGGCGGCGTGCCCGTTACCTCTCTCGGCTTCGACACGCTGGCCGGCGCCATGGCGCTGGCTCCGCAGGCCCCCCGGCTAATCTCCGGCAGCATCGCCGATAATCTCCGCCTCGCCGCGCCGCGCCTGTCCGAGGCGGCGCTGTGGGACGCACTTGAGGTGGCAATGCTGGCCGACGATGTCCGCGCCATGCCGCAGGGCCTCTCCACCGATCTCGGCGAAGGCGCAGGGCAACTGTCAGGCGGCCAGCGTAAGCGGCTGGCGCTGGCTCGGGCGCTGTTGGCGGCGGAAGCGGGCGACCGTCCCTGGCTGCTGCTCGACGAGCCGACCGAAGGCCTGGACCATGAAACCGAGGCCGAGTTGGTCCGCCGCCTCGAAGCCTGGCTCACCCGCACCGGCACCGGCCTGATCCTCGCCAGCCACCGTCCGGCGCCGCTGGTGCTGGCGCCGGACCGGCTGGTACTTCAGTAGCGCAGCCGTGCGCCGACAAACAGGAACCGGCCCAACCCCGACACCGGATAGGCCGTGGTCGACGGATAGGGCTTCTTGTCGGTCAGGTTGTTGACGCCGGCGCTGAAGGTCACCTGCTCGGCAACATCGAGGTTGGCGGCGATATTGTGCACCCAATATTCCGGCGCCAGCCCAGCCGGGCCGAACTCCTCGTTAATCCGCTCAATTTCGATCGCCGAAGCCGCCGCCTGGCTGCCGACATATTGAAGCTGGTAGTTGAGGGTGAAGTCCTTGCGGTTCCAGGTGAAGGAGCCGACGCCGGACCATCGCGGCACGCCGAACTCGCGCAACCCGGGATTGACCAGCGTCAGGTCGACCGGATCGAAGAAGCGGTTGAGCTTCTCGGTCCAGTTGCCCGACACGTTGATGTTGAAGTTGTTCTCGCCGAGCGCAAACCGATAGTTGAGCTGGAAGTCGACCCCCGATGTCTCCAGCCGCGCGAAGTTGAGCGACTGCACAGTCAAAAAGTTGAGGCCGAGGAAGGTCGCCGACCCGGCGGTGCGGTTGCGCGTGAACAGTCCGCAGAACTCGTTCGGATAGGTAGCGAGGTCATAACAGGTGTTGACGATGTCCTGCGCTGCCAACGTCTGGATCGCATTGTCGATGCGGATCGAATAATAGTCGCCGGACAGCGTCAGCCCCGGAATAAACCGCGGCTGCACTACAGCGCCGGCCGTCCAGGTCCGGGCCTTTTCCTCGCTCAGGTCGGGGTTGCCGGCGTTGGTGCCGGCAAAGCGCGCGGTCAGCGGGTCTTCATAGCCGGCGGGAATGCCGTCGGCGCGGCAGTTGGCGATGCGGTTCTGCGCCACCGGCGAGCCGCCGGCAACAAGCTGGTCGAGGATCGACTGGCTGCACGGGTCGGTCGGGCGGAAGGTCGACCCTTGCGCCGGGTTGAACAGCTCGGAGATGTTCGGCGCCCGGATGGCGCGGGCATAGCTGCCGCGCAGCCGCAGGTCCTGCACCGGCGCCCAGACCCCGTTGACGTTCCAGGTCAGCGCCCCGCCGGTGGTCGAATAATCGGCATAGCGCGCCGCCCCGCCCACCGTCAGGTCATGGAAGAACGCCCGGTCCCTGAGGATCGGCAAGGAGATCTCGCCGAACACCTCCTTCACATCGAAGCTGCCCTCGGCATTCTGCGTCCGCGTGCTGGGATCGAAGATCAGCTGCTGGTTGCTGGTGATGTCGCCGATGAATGTACCCGCCGGCCCGGCCGGGGAATTGGCCGGCAGCAGCCCACGCTCCAGCTCGCTGAATGTCGAAAGCGATTTCTCCTTGCGATACTCCGCCCCTAACGCGAACTGGACGCCGCCGCCCGGCAGGTTGAAGAAGTCGCTGGTGTCGCCGGTCAGCACGCCGGTGATCACCGTCTGCTCGAGCCGGAAGCGGTCGGTGGTTGGCGCGGTGATGAAGTCCGCCGCCGCCTGGCTGACGGCGTTGCGGCCGCCGAACAAATTGGTCGGCACGCACGACCCGTCGCCGGGACGGAATGTGAAGAACCCACCCTCGATGAACGGGAAATATTCCGAGCCCGGGTGCGCTACATTGCTGATGTCCGACCGGCAGATCGGCTGGCCGTTCGGCCCGTCGACGACATCGATCGACGCGAACAGCCGATCGTACAGCGTCCGCCGGCTGTTCACCACCTCGACATCGGTGCGCCCATAGTTGCCGGCGAGCTCGTAGCGCAGGTTGCTGGCGATCTCGCCGCGCAGCCCGCCGACGATCCGATAGGTGTCGCGCCGCGTCGTGCGGATATTGGCGCCGAGATCGGTAAAATCGCGGCTGATGCGCAGCCCGCCGGCATCATCCGCCTCGCCCTGCAGTACGGCCGGGATGAACGGATTTTCGGGGAAGATCAGCAGGCCGTCATAGAAGCTGCTGTAATTGTCGGACGATCGGGTCGTGTTGCGGGTATATTTGGCATCGATGAAGACTTCCGCCGCCGGCGAGAATTCATAATTGGCGCGCAGGTTGGCATAAATACGCTCGCTGCTCGGGATCAACGAATCGCCATTCAGCTGCTGCTCGGCGCCGTCCCCGCCGAACTGGTTGGTGCCGGTCGAGATGGTGCCGTCCTGGAATACCCGCACGCCGCCGCCCGGCGTCGTCACATAGCAGCCACTGAAGGCATAGCCGATGTAGCTTTCGTCGCAATCGCGCAGCCCATTGCCGTTGATGTCGGTCTGGAACTGCGGGAAGGGAGCATCCAGACCGTCGGCCCGGAACACCAGTCCCTGCGCCGAGCTGATGGCAAAATTAGGCGCCGCGCCGAGCGCGAAGCTCGGCGCATTGGCAGCGCGATCGATAAGCGCCTGTTCGGCCGCGGTCGGCGTCCGGCCGGGGAAGAAGCTGGCGAACTGCGCCGCCGTCGGAATGGCGAAACCATAGGGGAAGCGCCCGGCATCGAGCGAGAAGCGCTGGGCGAAGTTCGGCGTTGTCGCCGTGCTTATATCGCCCCGCTGGAAGCGCCGGGCCGGATCAGCATAGGTGGTGTTATTGTTGAAGCGAGCATTATCGCGGGTGAAGTCGCGGTCGCTCAGGCGCACCTCGGCATCATTGGCATAGCCGGCGGAGAGGGTGACATTGCCGCGCCCGCCGCCGAAATTCCTGCCGATGGTGCCATCAATCCGCCAGGTCTGGCCGTCGCCCTGCGATGAGATGCCCGACTGGGCGTCGATCTGCACGCCCTCGAAGTCCTTGCGCAGCTTGTAATTGACCACGCCGGTCACCGCGTCGGCGCCGTAGATCGCCGAAGCGCCGCCGGTCAGCACCTCCACCTGCTCGATCAGCGCCAGCGGGATGGTCGAGACATCGACGATCTGGGCACCAGCGACACCGGAGACATGACGGTAGCCATCGATGACGACGAGCGTGCGAGCGGCGCCGAGGCCGCGCAGGTTGAGCGCGGCGACACCTTCACGGTCGCCGTTATTGCCCTGCCGCTCGATCGAATCGGCGACGGTCCGTGACAACAGCAGCGAGGGCAGCTGGCGCAGCGAAGCGGTGACGTCGCTGTTGCCGCTGGCCCGCAGTTCGGCGGCGCTTAGCGTGCTGATCGGCAGCGGCGCGGTAGCGTTGGGATCGCGGGCAAGACGAGAACCGGTGACGACGATGGCCTCGTCACTGGCGTCCAAGGGTGCCTCGGCGACCTCCTGGGCATGGACAGCGGAAACGCTGAGCAGCGCCACCATGGACACTGCGCTGCACAGGGCGATGCGACTGTTGATCGTCATGAGTTCTACCCCCTTTTCGGGATGAGCGTTGAGCAGGACTCAGACAGACCGAAAAAATGTGAGCAGGACAACACAGATTCATGTCTGTTATGCCGCACCGCGCAATTTATTGCGATAAATGTAGCATATCCGCAACACTCTCTCGGTCATTTCGGCATAACCAAAATTGAGTGACATTCATGTTATCATAATATCATGTTCAACCATGAATGTGCCTGAGCCCCGACGGAAGCCGCGCGCCAACGGTCAATCCCTCACCCTTTCGATCTGACAAAGTATTAAAGTTCAGCGATGCAATGCCGCTTCCCATCAACCACTATGAAACGATATGACCTTTCGGACATGAACGCCGGGTGCCTTCCAAGCCATCGCTCCGATCTGCCGCATCGCAGTGACGACGAGCAGCAGGCGCTTTTCGATGACAGTCTTGCTGGCGTCATTGCCGCCCAGGCGCGCACCGGCATGCACGCCTATGATCTGCTATTCGCCGGTCAGCGCATTCGGCTGTGCTTCGCAGCATCCGCGTTCGTGCCGCCGCTGTTGCCGGCCATCGCGCACCGGCTGGTGCAGCCCGCCGGCATTCCCGACCTTACCCTGCATGTCGGAGACAACAGAAGCACGGGCTGCGGACTCGGCCCCCCTGATGCCGGCGATCATTGCTTCACCGAGCGTGGTGACATCTGGACCTTCCACAGCGAGCATGTTCTCAGCGCCTGGCAGGGGAACGACGCCACCCTGAGCCTGCTCGATACGCGACGCCGGATCGGCATTTTCTGGCTTTGCGGCGCCGGGCGCCCGTCGAGGGCTGTCCAGGCCTCACCATTTCACACGCTGATCGGCTGGTGGATGGCGCTGCAGGGCCTGTACCCCGTCCACGCGCTGGCCGTCGCCGCCGGCCCGGCCGCCGGGGTGCTGGTCATCGGCCATGGCAAGCCCGATCTGACGGCTGTCGCCCGCGCCTGCCGGGAGGCCGGCTTGGCCTGCGCCGGGGAGGACGGCGTCATGCTTGCCACTTGCGGTGACCGGCTGCTCGTCCATGGTCTCTATCGGTCCGCCGGTCGCCATGCCGGCGTGGACGCTTTCCCGCTACAGGGCCTGCCACTGGCTGCGGCGACCCTGCTCGGCACCACGACCACCACCACGCCAGACGAGCCCGCACTGCTGACAGCTGCCGCTGTCTTCAACACGCTGGTCCGCCTGCCCCATGCCGGGGCCCCGGTCGTCGATGGCATCACCAACGCTCTTGCCGGCCTTCCGATGCGCCCCCTGGCCGTCACCGACGCGGCGGCCGTAGTACCGGCTGCGCTGAAGGCGCTTGTTCAACGATCGCCGGTCGGCAAGCCCAAGGTTGTCTCCTTGCCGGCTGCTGTCAGCGTCATTATTCCGGTGTTCAACGGGGCCGGCTTTCTTGCCGATGCCGTTGCCAGCCTCACTGCCCAGAACCATCAGGCTCTTGAGATCATCGTCGTCGACGACGGATCGACCGACGCCCTCGATGACGCCATTGCCGCGCTGCCGGTGCCGGTCCGGCTGCTGCGCCAGGCTCATGCCGGCCCGGCGGCGGCCCGCAATCTCGGCCTCGCCGCCGCCAGTGCCGACATCATCGGCTTCCTCGATGTCGACGACCTTTGGCCCGCCGGCAGGCTCGCGGCCATGCTGGCGTGGCTCGGCGCGCATCCGGGTTGCGACGTCGCCATCGGCCATGCCCAGCTGATGGAGCAGCTGCCAGGCGGCGCCTATCAGTTCGTCGGCAGCCCCGACGACAACTTCCCCTGTTATATCGGCGCCGCCCTGTTCCGCCGCCGCGCATTCGACCGGGTCGGCACGTTTGACCCGCTCATCCGCTTCGGTGAGGATCTGGACTGGTTTACCCGCGCCGGCCATGCCGGGGCCCGCATCGATCGTCTCGATATCATCAGCCTCCAGGTTCGCCGCCATCCCGGCAATTCGACCCGCAACAAGAGCCTCGCCGAACTGACCCCGGCTCGCCTGGCGCAGACGGCGCAGGGCGGCATGATCGCCTATGGCTAGCGCGAGGCCAGATGGGCGCCGAGAAACGCGATGAGGTCAGCCACCAACGCTGCCGAGAGCGGCCTGTCCTCGGCATAGGCGGCCAGGCCTTCGGCGCGGGTGGTCGGTCGCAGCAGATGGCCGACGCCGGGATAAAGATGGCTGTCGATATCGGCGCGCGCTACGGCCAGCCGGGCAAAATCAGCCTCGACGCCCACCTGCAGGTCGTTCTCGCCCTGGCCGACGAACACCGGGCAGGGCAGGGCAGCGATCAGCTTGGCGGGGTCGATGTCGAGCAGTTCGATCATCCAGTCGCGCAGCCGGCGCTGGGCCAGATAGCGCTCGGGCACCGTGTCGGCGGTCCATTCGGGCACGGTGCGGATCGCCTCGACCAGCCCGCGCTGCTCCGTCAGCTGGCGGTCGATCTCCGCCTCTGAAAGGCCTCGCTCGCGGCCGAGCCAGAGGATCTGGTCGTCCATCAGCTGGTCGATCGGCCGCCCGGGGGCCGCCAGCAGCGCCAACGCCGCGATCGCCTTGGGCCGCTGACTGGCCAGCGCCAGGCTGACCAGCCCGCCGAGACTGTGGCCGATGATAGCGACGCGCGCCGTGGGCAGCAGTGCCTGTGTCGCCTCCAGCAGGTCGCCGGCGGCGGCCACCTCGTCGCTGAAGCGGCTGGTCAGCGCCGCCGCGCCGAGCTTGCTGTTGCCGGCGCCTGGCTGGTCGGCGGTCAGTGTCGCGAACCCGGCCTTGGCCAGCGCATCGGCAAGCGCGCCGATGCCGGTGTCGATGTTGCCGGCTCGGCCGTGACGGTCGATCCGTCCGGAGCCGGGCAGCAGCAGCACCGCGCCGCGTGGGGCGGCGTTCTTCGGCCGGCGGGCCAGCGCCGTCACCGTGCCATCGGCGCGCGGCACCTCGAACTCGCGTGTATCGAGGCCCTCCGGCGCGGCGGCGGCAGCCGCAGCCTTGCGGGGCGCCGTCTCCACACGGCCAAGCAGCGCCATCTCCTCGGTGGCGGCGCGGCGCACGGTCAGCGCCTGCTGCTCCATGACCAGCGATTCCAGCACGCCCTCGCTGTCGACGGCGATCAGCTCCTCCAGCGACGAGCGCAGCCGGCCATCGGCTTCTCGGGTCAGCGCATAGGAGACCGGCAGCAACTGCCCGGCGAGGAACACCGCGCAGCGCCCGGCGGCGTCGCCGTGGCGGGCGACGAGCAGCTGCAGCAGCACGGCGGTCAACGCTGGGGCGTTGCCGTCGAGCACCGCATCGGGCGTTCCGGGCACCGTGAAGGCGCTGCCATCGGCCAGTGTCGCCCGCGCCTCGCCGTCGGCAAAGTCGATGGTCAATCGCTGCTCGCCGCTGGCCCGCTCGAAGCGGCGCGGCCGGCCTTCAGCATCAAGATCGAGCCGGATGCGGTCGCCGATCACCGTCCTGCCGAGCTCCAGCGCCTTCTGGTCGAGCGCCGCCTCGATCTCGATCCGCACGCCATCCGCCTGCGGCTGCCAGCCGAGCCGTGACACCTGGAACAGCCGGTCCCCAAGCTGCGCCGCCAGTTCGAAATGGCCGCCGGCGGCGCATAGCGCGTTGAGCGTCTCGCCGATCATGGCGCGGTCAGCTCGATACAATAATCCTGCAGTTGCCCGGGCCGGATCGGCGTCAGATGCGCCAGCCCGTTCTCAGCGTCGAGCGCCAACGCGACGCCATCGGGATGACCGAGGTCGATGATCCGCGGCTCGGCCAGCACGCCGGGGCGGCGCAGTTCGGTGAGACCGAGCCGGCAGCCGGCGGCCATCAGCGCCTGCCAGGCCTCGGCGACGCTGCCGCCGGCGCGCAGCATGTACCCCGGCTCCGCAAGCACCAGCCGCTCGCCGATCTGCAGTCCCGGCAGCGCCAGCACGGGCGTCTGCATCGCCCAGGCGGTGATCCGCGCTGCCAGCGCCCGGTTGAAGGCGGCGAGCACCGCTTCCATCAGGCTCGGTGCCGGTCGGGCGAGGCGCATCAGCAGCCGTGCCATGAACGGCATCGCCGCCTCGCCGCGCTGATCCGGATGGCGCAGCGGCGGTAGCGGCTCGCCGCGGTGGAGAAGGGTGCACTGCTCCGGTGTCCAGGCCAGTTCGATATCGGCCGTGTCGATGATCTGCCGGGCGGACAGCGCCTGTCGCCGGTCGGCGGCCTCGGGCGCACCGAGTGCGAGGTCGACCCCCGGCCAGCGTCCATGCCAGTACGAAAGCGCGTCGGCAAAAGAATCAAGTAGCGAGGCCGGGCCGGTCAGCACCGTCATCGCATCGCCCCCCCAGTGCCGCAGCGCAAGCCCCGGCCCGGCCGGGGTGGCGATGGGGCGGGCGCGAAATGCGGCGCGGCGTGGCCGGGGCAGGGGCTGGCCGTGGCGGAGCAGCGCGGTGAGGCTCGGGTTGGTCTGCACGAGCGCGTCGAGCCCGGTCGGCAGAATGGGCTCCGGGGGCAGGCGATAGCCGATGCGCGCGGCGATTTCATCGACCGGCAGGCGCCCGGCGGGACCAAAACCGGCCATAATCGGCCAGTTCGGGGTCGATTCCGGGCAGAAAAATGCCGATCCGAGGACGGAAATTGCCTCGATCGTACTAGACAGCTGGTCAAGCGGCGCGGTGACGGGCGTGGCAAAGACCGATTCAATCCACAACTGCCGGGCCTCGTCGCGGCTCAGCCGAGGGCTCTCCCCAGCCCGGATCAGGTCGGCAAGGCCGCGCAGATGGGACAGATGCAGCGCCCATGCCCATGCCTGGGCTTCCGCATCTTCCGCTGTCGCCAGCGAGGGCGGGGTCGGCGGCATTCGAATTTTCAGGTCGAGCGTCCGCGGCCGGGCGGGGGCGGGCGGGCCGTCGATCAATGCGCCGGTGGTGCCAAGCAGCCCCATCGGCGCGGCGCGGCCGGCGGCGCGCCAGGCGAGGCGGGTGAGTGTGCGCAGGGTCATCCGGTCGCGGTGGGTGTGGGTGGCACGGGCGAGGACACGGGGCAGCTGGTCGGCGAGGTCGGGGGCCGACAGCGCCATCGCCCGCTGCCAGTCGGGATCCTCGGCGAGGCGGCGCAAGCGGGGGACTTCGATGGCGGGCATGGGCTCGATGGCGATCGGTGTGGCCAACACGGTGGCGAGGCGGCCGAGCGGGGTGGCGGTAAGGGCAGCCGGCGGCTTGCGGCGGCGGGTGAGCGCGCGGCGCAGCGCGACCAGCGCCTGCCAGTCGGGCGGATCGTGGCGGAGCCGGGCGGTGATGCGGGCGGTGGCCCAGGGAACCAGCCGCTCCAGCCGCGCCTGCCGGCGCAGTGCGGCATGGACCGGTTGCCAGGCGGTGGTTTCCGCCGCGTCGACGGTCAGCAGTGGCTGGCGGACGAGCAGCAGTGGCGCCAGCAGCGGTTGCGGCGCGCGTTCGCGGGCGGCGCTGGCCATTAGCTGGCCCAGGCGCGCGCGGCGTTTTCCAGGTGGCGGCGCGGGTGGCGGGTGCGCGCCTGCCAGGCGGCGGCGCGGCGCTGGGTCGCTTCGTCGAACCCCATGCGGTTCCAGTGGAAGATAATCCAGAACGGCAGGATCGACCGGATGCCGGCCGGGAAGTCGGGGCGCACATCGCCGATCGCGGCGATACGCCGGGCATGGTCGAAAAGCAGCGCCTGCTCGGCCGGCACGGGGCAGGGCGGCGCGGCGACCAGTGGCGCGATGCTGGTCCAGTCGCCGCCGCGCAGCTGGTGGACACGCATCCAGACATCCCAGGCCTCGAAGGCATCAAGCCCGAGCCCGTCCAGCAGCTGGTTGCAAAGCAGCGACGAGAAAATCGTCGGGGCCGACAGCGGCGTGCCGGCCAGCGCATGGCCGGTCCATCCGGCGATGGCCAGCGTGTCGGCGGTGAAGGCGGCATGGGCATGGGCCAGCGCCGCCGGGCCATCGAACAGCCAGGTCTCGGGCTCATAGATCCCCGGCACCAGCGCGATGCCGGGACGGGCGAGCCGCGCCATCGGATCGAAGCGGGCGCGCTGCAGCCGCAGGCGGATACCTGGCGGCTTCTGCATGAAGAACAGATTGTTGAGCTCGCCATTGGCCAGCGCGTCGGGTGCCCAATCGGCCAAGCCGGCGATCAGCGCGGCCGCAGCCTGAGGGTCGTCGATCCTGATGTCGACCTGTTCCCAGTCAGATATAGGCATCGGTCCATTCCATCGACATCGGCGGCGTGTCGGGGCGCAGCGGCAGGGCCACGTAAAGCGGCTCGCCGCCGGCATTGGCATCGGTGAAGATCAGCCCGGCCTCGGCGAACAGGCCGAGGCAGGCGTGCGGCTCGGCGCGGAACATGTCGGCGGTGAAGGCGATAGCGCGGTGGCCGCGCGCCATGGCGGCGAAGAAGCCGGCATCGGCGCTGGCGTCACTGCTCTCCGGATCGGGGCTGCGCAACAGGGCCGGCAGGCTCTGCGGCGAGTCGAGCCGATGCAACAGCGCGGCAGCGAAGCCGTGCAGTTCGATGACCGAGGCGCTGCCGCCGCGATGATCATGGACGCGGACATGATCGCCGCCGTCCTCCCACCAGAGCTGAGGGGCCAGCCAGTCGGACTGCTGGTGCCAGTGGCGCAGCGCCACCGCCAGCCGTTCGAGATAGGGCGGCGGGCCCTGGCGGGCGCCGGGGTCCGAGCGGACGAAGCTGTAGGCGATGTCGGCGAGCCTGGGCCCGGCATCCGGATAGAGCAGCCGGTAGTGCGGATTGGGCTCGAGCGTGATGCCGAAGCTGGCCGGATCGGCATGATAGGGGCTGAAGCGGTGGAACTCGATCATCGGCGCCGAGCTGGGCGGCATCAGGTGCCAGAGCTTCGGCATCTGCTCGATGACATCGTCATAGTCGGCCGGGTTCTCGCCGGGGAAGTTGAGGATGATGTTGTAGGCGGGGCGGATGCCGTAATCGCGGGCGTATTTCAGCAGCGCGACATTCTGCGCGGCGCTGACGCCCTTGCGCATCAACTTTAGAATGCTGGTCGAGAAGCTCTCGATGCCGGGCTGGACGGCGCTGACGCGGGCGGCAGCGAGGCGGCGGATCTTCTCGCGGTCCATGTTCGACTTGATCTCGTAGAATATCTGCGGGCCGTCGGGCCGGGCGGCCAGCGCCGGGAGCAGCGTTTCGAAGTGCGGCAGCGCGATGATATTGTCGGTCATGAACAGGAAGCGCGGGCGATGCGCGGTGCAGATCTCCTCGATCTCGGCCAACGCGCGGTCGGCGTCCTTGGTGCGGTAGCCGATGCCATTGGCGTTGAGGCCGCAGAAGGTGCAGTGACTCTTGGCCCCCCACCAGCAGCCGCGCGACGTCTCCAGCGCCAGCGTCAGGTCGCGAGCCTCGCTGATACCGAGGCGGTCCAGCGTCTCCAGATAATCGGCATAGTCAGGCGTCGGCAGCGCTGCCAGCCGGCTTTCCGGCACGGAGGCAGGACCGCGCTGCGCCGGCGCCCCGGCATGGGGGCGGAACAGCAAACCGGGGATCTGCGCCAGCATCGTCTCGTCGCCATGCGCATTGATCAGCGCGACAAGGCCGTGATCGACCTCGCCCTGCAGGATATGATCGAGGAAGGGGAAGAGCTCGAACAGTGCCGGGCCCATCACCCCGTCGACATTGGCGCCGCCGAGGATGACCTTCTTCTCCGGCCAGCGCATCTTGATGTGGCGGGCCAGTGCCAGCGCGGCGACATTCTGGTAGAAGGTGGTGGAGATGCCGATGATGTCATGATTGGCCAGGCGATCGGCGAAATCCTCGATCAGCGCCGGCATCCGGTCGTGGAGTCCGGCGAGGAAGGCGGCATCGAACCGCCCGCCCGATGCCGCCGCCATCTCCCCGGCCGAGAACAGCGCAAGGCGGCGCCGGCCCTCGGCGGTGAGTTCGGGGCGGAAATCATAAAGGGCGCCGGTGAACAGCCACTCGTTGAGCGGGTAGAGCGAGCGCTGGGTGAGCGCATCATAGACGCCGAGTTGTTTTTCCAGCGGCCAGTCCTCGCCCGGCGGCGCCAGGTGCTGGAGCATCTCGAAGCTCCAGTAGAAGGTCTTGCAGCTATGGCCCGAGGCCTTGACCCGGGCCGACAGCAGGCCGAGCCCGAGGCTGGGCATGCCGGACGGGCCGAACGGCGGAAACACCAGCGCCAGCCGGGGCCGGCGCGGCGCGGCGCGCGGGACAGGACCGAGCGCAGCATCGAGACCGGTGTGATGTCCGGTATCCGGCAGGGTCTTCAGCATGGGGCCATCGCCGTTTCGGGCTGGAGGGAAAGACGGTCCAGGCAGCGGGTTTCGAGCCCGAGCCCGAGCGCGGTCAGCAAGGTCAGTCCCGGTACCGCCAGCGCCTGCCAGACGGTGCCATCACGGGCGAGCAGGCGCTGGTCATCGAGCCAGGCCAGTGCCTCGGCGACGCTGGCCACCGGCGGCGGGAAGCCGGCACCGTGGCTGACGGCAGCCATCACCAGCGGCAAATCAGCCTCGTCGGCCTCGTCGCCGGCCAGCGCGCTCGCCGGCAGCCGGGCACATTGCTCCTCGATCCGCGCCTGGCTGGCGCCGGTGTCGCACAGCGCATGGACATGGTGGAGCAGGCCGGTGAGCAGGTGCAGCCGCGGCGCGTCGCCGGCACGATCATCAAAGATCAGCGTGCAGCCGGTGCCGGCCTCGGCGGCGAGCTGGGCGCCCTCGCCATGGCGCTGCTGCCAATGCGCCAGCGCCCGGGCCAGCGCCGGCTGGTACAGCCGGGGATCGGCGGCGCCGACCTGCGCATCGAAATGATAGCAAAGCGCTTCCGACGTGGCGTCGGACAGGCCGGCGAAGGCGAGGCGATGCTCGCCCTGCTGGGCCAGCGCCGGCCGACCGGTCAGCCGCGCCGTCGCATAAAGCGGGCTGAAGCGATCGACGGTGACCGGGTTGATCGAGCGCGGCGGCGGCAGGTGGACGAGATCGGCCATCAGCGCCGCATCTTCCAGATAGTCGGCCGTATCGTCGCCGGGGAAGCCGTGCAGATAGAACCACAAGGGATCGACGCCATGCGCCTTGCAGGCGCGCAGCAGCTGGATGTTGCGCGCCCGGCTCGTGCCCTTCTTCATCAGCTTGAGCAATCGGGTGTTGAGGCTCTCGACGCCGGGCTGGATCTGGGTGACGCCGGCGGCGGCGAGGCTGGCGACCTGACCGTCGTGGAGATTGGCCTTGGTCTCGTAGAACAGGCTGAGGTTGCGGGCGCCGAGCTGGGGCAGGAAATGGGCGAAATATTCGCGCGGCAGGATATTGTCGACCGCCCAGAAATGGCTGAGGCCCCAGCGGGCACGCAGCGCGTCGATTTCGGCGAGCGCCCGCGTGTCGGTCTTGGCGCGGTAGCCCATCGCCTGGCCGTTGAGGCCGCAGAAGATGCAGTGGCTGCTCTCCCCCCACCAGCAGCCGCGCGAGGTTTCGAACGGGATCATCACCTCATCGCGCGGCCAGTGGGCCGGGCGCTGGGCGAAATAATCGCCGTAGTCCGGCACCGGTAGCGCATCGAGCGCGGTGACCGGCTTGGCCGGGATCGGGCGGGCATCGCGCTGGACGAGGCCGGGAATGCCAGCCAGCGGCGCCTCGGCAAGCACCGCCTGCATGTAGCTGATGAGGCTGTGGTCGGCCTCGCCCTGGAGGACATGGTCGACGAACGGAAACGCCTCGAGCAGCGCTGGGCCCATGGTGCCATCGACATTGGCACCGCCGAACAGCACTAGCGTAGCGGGCGAGACCGCCTTGATGTGCCGGGCCAGCCACAGCGACGCGACCGACTGGGCAAAGGTGCTGGAGAAACCGACGACACGAAACTGCGTCCAGTCCCTTGCCGCCGCGGCCCGGGCCAGCACCCCGGCGAGGTGCGGTCGGGCCGGATCGTGGCGATCGAGGAACGCGTCGCGGCGATCGGCCGGCAGGCTGGTGGCGGCGAGCGCCAGCTGGGTGCGAACGGCGTCATGGAGGCCGGTATCGTCCCACAACAGCGGCGCGAACATCAGGTCGCCAAGATGGCCGGTGGAGCCGATCAGCTGGCTGTCGAAGATCGCCGTCGCATGGTCCGACAGGCTCTCCAGCGCTTCTACGAGCATGGTCGAGCCATAGAGGATGTCGCAGCCGATGCCGGCGTCGGCGAGGCTCGCCTTGAGCAGGCTGATACCGAGCGCCGGCATGCTGCCGGGCATGAACGGCATCGAGACCAGGCAGATCGCCGGCTCGGAGGTCGGACCAGCCTCCATTTCAGGCGGGCATGGCGACATAGGGCTCGACGGCGATCGGCGCCTGGCCAGCCAGCTCGTGCAGCATCTCCATCAGCAGGAAGCGGTCGGCGATTGCGTCGACCGCCTCGGCATCGAGGTTCTCGGTGGCGCGGACGCACAGCTCGCAGATCGAGGTGAATTCGCGTTGCTGGAGCAGGCCGGGATGGGCCTTGTCGATCTCGTCGAACAGCACGCGCGGGCCATGAGTGTTGATCAGGCGGAAATGGGCGCGGCCCTGCATCCGGGCATAAAGGGTGGCGACATCGTCGTCGTGAATGTTGCCGACGGTGAAGGACGAGATCTTGCCGCCGGCGCAGCAACAGGCCTGAAAGGCGCCGTCCGGATAGATCACCGGCTTGTTGACCACCTCGCCGCACGGACGGTTGCGGCCGAAGGTGGGAAGCGGATGATAGCGGCGCTCATGCGCCTTGCGCTCGGCCCGGCCCAGCCCGATCAGCCCGCCATAATAGACAAGGATATGGTCCTTGCCGAACGAGCGGACCATCTCCTCGTCATCGAGGATGAAGCGCAGGTCGAACAGCGATTCCTGGGGAATGCCATAGAGGCGGGAGAATTCCTCCACCGGCTCGGCCTCGCCGGTGGTGACGAAGGAGACGATGCGCAGCAAGCCATGCGCATCGGCGCAGTCGAGCGCGTTGCGCAGCGTTTCGGCGGCGAGGAATTCGAGGTGGAAACGGTCGGCGCTGAAGTTGATCTCGGTGAGGCCCGCGTTGACCATGCGGCCGAGCATCGCCATGCCGCGCGCTTTGTCCTTGGCCCAGAAGCCGTTGGAGACGATGCGGGTGGCGAGGCCGAGCTGGCTGCACAGGCCGATCAGATGCTCGAGATCGTCGGGCCGCATGAACGGCTCGCCGCCGGTGAAGGTGACCTTGCCGAAATCGGGGATGGCGGCGGCCTCCAGGATCAGCCGCTCCGCCAGTTCCATCGGCATGAACTCGTTGATCCGGGGGTGGGATTCGATGCCGCAATGCCGGCATTCGATGTTGCAGCGGCGCGAGAGCATCAGCGCGAACTCGCGGCTCTTGGGGATGGCGCGCAGGCTGGAGGCGCAGGCGGACATGGGCAGGCTCCCGGGGCTCGGAGAAGGGCCTCCGGGCGGGGACGCCGCCCGGAGGAGACAGGGTTCAGCGCAGGCCGCGAATCAGCGCGGCGGCATCGTTGACGGTCAGACCCTCGAAGCGCAGGCCTTGCGGCCCGGTGACGCTGATGCCGAAGCGGGTGCGGGTGATCCGCTCGATGCCGGCGGGGTTGATCTTGGAGACGAAATCATCGCTGTGGCCGGCGACGGCGACCGGCACCGCAACCACGGCCGCGACAACGGCGGCGACGACGGCGACGGTGGCGACGTCACCGGGGTTGCGGCCACCGAGCGCGGCATGGACCTCGCGGGCGGCCATCAGCTCCTTGGTGCGAACCGGCATGATGTCACCGATGGTATCGGCGACTGAACGACTGTCCTTGAAGTCGATGTCGGTGATCTTGACGCCGTCTTCCTTCAGGCCCTGGGCGACGGCGCTGATCTGGCGATCGACGGTCGCCTGGTCGAGCGTGGCCGGCAACACGAGCTCGGGCGGCAGGGTGACGCCCTTGTCCTTGAGGAATTTCTTGGGATCGGCGGCAAATTCTTTGCGCGCGCCGGCGTCGGCGAGCAGCAGCTTCTGCAGTTCAAGCACTTTCGACATGATCGTCCTCCTTGGGGTTTTCAGGCTTCACTCGGTACGCTCGGAGCAGGTCTGGCGAGTTCGGCGATCAGCCAGTGCTCCAGCCGGCGATCGACTTCGGGGGCCGACAGCGCGGCGGTGGCGGTGACACAGGCGTCGCAGATCGAGGCGCAGGGCTGGCGCAGCGAAGCGCCACCAGAAAGCACCTCGGACAGGGCGCGCGGGCCGAAATGGTTGATGAAACGGTAGTGGGTGCGGCGGCGCATCTGCGTGAACAGCGCGTCCAGCGGGCTATCGTTGACATTGCCGACGGTGAAGGCGGCGATCTTGCCGCCGGCGCAGCAGCAGGCCTGGAAAGCGCCGTCCGGGTAGATCACCGGGCGGTTGACGATCTCGGCGCAGGGCAGGGCGGCGAAATCGACCAGCGGGGACAGCAGGTGGTCGGCCGGGTAGCGGGCGGCGCGGCCCATGCCGACCAGCCGGCCGGGGACGAGGTTGATGCGGTCAAACAGGTCGGCCGGGGGCGTTTCGGCGAGATCGGGGTCGTCATCGAGGACGCGCACCGCGTCCGGCGGATAGCCATAGAGCGCGCAAAAATGTTCGACGGGGTCGCCGGGCGCGTTGAGCACGAGGTTGACGATGATCGGGTAGCCGGCGTCGCGGGCGACGGCGACGGCGTTGCGGAAGGTCTCGGCCGGCAGGAATTCGAGATGCCACTGGTCGGCGCTGAAGTTGAGCTGGTCGAGCCCGGCGAGGCGCAGGCGGTGGATCAGCGCGCTGCCCCGCGCCCGGTCCTTGGCCCAGAAGCCGTTGGTAACGACGCGCGCCGGCAGGCCATGGTCATGGCAGGCCTCCAGCAGTTCTTCCAGCCGATCCGGGTACATCATCGCCTCGCCGCCGGTGAAGACCAGGGTGCGTGGCGGCGGATCGAGGCGAGCCGCCTCAGCGATGAGCCGCAGCGCCAGCGGCTGCGGCATGGTGGCATGGTTGTGCGGACCGGATTCGATGCCGCAATGTCGGCAGGCGATCGGGCAGCGATGGGTGAACATCAGACCAAGCTCATAAGGCTTCTGCCAGCTCACCGCGCGGCCTCCAGTGCAGCGGCGCGGACCGGCGCGGAGACGGCATGGCGGGCGGCCGGGCTCCAGCCGGCGCCCGGGATCAGCGCGGCCAGCGCGGTCGCCGCATCCAGGTCCTCGCCTGGCGCCAGCGGCGCGTCGAGCGGCTCCTCGTCGAGGGCGAAGCGGCCGTGATCGAAGGGCAGGCCCGGGGCAGCCTCGACCATGCGCAGCCGCTCACGGCGGCCTTCGCCGGCCAGCGTCAGCGCCCGGTGGTGGCAGAAGGGGTTGTTGCCGGGGCGGCCGAACAGCGCCTCCGCCGTCCAGGTGCAGCCGCCGAGGCAGTTGTCGGCGTGCTCGCAGCGGGCGCAGAAGCCCCAGAGGTCGGCACGAGTTCGGCGGCCGAGCGACTGCATGACCGGGCTGGTGCGCCACAGCTCGGCCAGCGGCGTGTCCCGAACCGAGCCGGCGGCATGGCTGGCGGTGGGCAGGGACGGGCAGCCCTTGAGGGTGCCGTCCGCCTCCAGCCCCAGCGCGGCGCGGCCGGCGAGGCAGCCGCTCCAGCGATGGCCGCGGGCGCCGCCGAAGCGCAGGGCAGGCTCGAACGGGCCGAAATAACCGATGTTGTTGCCGGGCGCCAAGGCGACGCCGGCCGGGGTCAGCACCTCCTGCTTAATCCGCGCCAGCAGCGGCATCAGCGCCAGCATGTGGAAGGGCTGCAGCAGCAGGCCGGGGCGATCGGCGGCGCGGCCCAGCGCCACGGTCAGCTGAATCTGCCAGGCACGCGCGCCGAGATCGACCAGCAGCCGGGCGAGCGGGTCGAGCTCGGGCAAGGTGAGCCGGTTGATCTGGCTGTTGACGCTGAACTCGATGCCCGCCTCGGTGATGCGGCGGGCCGCGGCGCAGGCCGCCTCGAAGGCGCCGGGGCGACCGCGCAGCCGGTCATGGGTGGCGCCGATGCCGTCGATCGAGACGCCGATCCGGCGGATACCGGCAGCGCGGGCCTCGGCAATGCAGAAATCATCGAGGCCATAGCCGCCGGTGACCATGGTGCAGGCCATGCCGGCGGCGGTGATGGCAGCGGCGATCTCCGCCCAGTCGTCGCGCAGATAGGCCTCGCCGCCGATCAGCGTCACCTCGCCGATGCCGAGTTCGGCAAGCTGGCGGACGACATCTAGCGCCTCGACGGTGGTCAACTCGTTGGGCCGGGCGGTACCGGCGCGCGAGCCGCAGTGGCGGCAGCCCAGATCACAGGCCAGCGTCAGTTCCCAGACGCAGATCTTCGGCGGCACGGCGCCGTCCCACCAGCGCGCGCCGATGGTCGGGTCGTCGGCGGCGACAATGGTCACCGACCCGGCGCTTTCACCCGATCGATGAAGGCGCGGACGGCATCAACGGGCACGTCGTCGATCGAGACCCCGTCCGGCCCTTTGATGCTGAAGCGCAGATCGGCGGCATCGAGCCGGGCCATCTGGCGCATCACGCGCAGCTGACCGACGCTGGCGACGAAATCCTTGCCGACGACGACGACATTGGTGCCCACCACCACGGCGACGCCATAGACGACCGTTACCGCTGCGATCGAGGTGTTGCCCGCAGCGCTGGCGCCCGGCTGGGTCTTCCAGCCGATGATGCCGAACTTGTCCCACAAGGTCTGCGGATCGAGGCCCTTGAGGCTGGTGCCCGCAGGGACGCCGCCGCGTTCGAGCCGCTCGACCAGCGTCGCTTCATCGATCTTGTCCGGCAGCGCCAGAACCGAGGTGTCGATGCCGGCGGCCTTGAGCGTTTTGGCGGGCGAGGCCGCGAAGGCCTTTCGGAAACGGGCGTCCGTCTTCAGACGCCCGACAAAATCTGCCAGTTCATCGGCCATGACATACCTCCCCCTCGCCCGCGCGACGGCGGGGCGAAACAAACCCATCAATATTTTAACGCATGAGTAATATTACGCAGATCGAGAATAAACAGCTCTACCCCGAGAACGTCGGGGAATTGATGGTTAGCGATTTATTAATGCCTATTTAAGGCTTGTCTGGCGACTCGATTACAGCGTTTTACATATCAATATTGCTTGCTTACTGCAAACATTAGAGTCTTTCAGAAATATTTCAGTCGAGGTCAGGCGTCGCGCAAATTCCACGGGCGCAGTGCCGGGCCGCCATTGCCACCATCGGGGGTAGTGATGACGCCGCCAGCCGCCATGGCGGCGGCGACCCTGGCAATATGCTCGCCGTAAATCTCGGCGGTCATCAGGTCGCTTTCCGGCGGCGCCAGCTCGGCCGGCTCATCGATATTGGCCTGGGCCATGACGCCCAGATAGCCGGCCATGCGGTTGAGGTCGTTCTCGCTGCCGGTCGATGAATAATTGCCGCCGGTCATCGGCATCGGCACCCAGACCATGCCCATCTGGGTTGCGAAGACCAGCAGATCGAGCAGGCAGTTGAACTTGTCGCCGCTGCGCCCGGCCGAGCAGGTAAAGCCGCCCGATACCTTGTTGAGCCATTTGCGCTCGAGCCAGACCTCGCCGGCCAGCTGCTCGATGAACGTCTTGAACGCCGCCGACAGGCTGCCGACATAGGTCGGGCTGCCCAGGATCATCGCATGGCATTCATGCAGATAATTCCAGTTGTCATCGACCTCCTCGACGGGGATCAGCCGGACCTCGGCGCCGTCGACCTTGGCGGCGCCGACGCCGATCCGCGTCGCGAGGCGCTTGATATTGCCCTTGAAGGCACTGTGGTAAACGATGGCGACGTTGAGCGACATGGACATTCCCCCGGGTTGATCAAATGGATTGGCGCGTGGCGGCGGCCAGAGCCGCAATGATGGCATCCTCGTTGCGCCGGACCCGGTAGCTGGGGCCGCCGACGCCGACGACCAGCGGCTCGGCATCATCCTGCGGATGGATGGCGACGGCGACGGCGCCAGCGTCGGGCAGCCAGCGGTCATATCCCAGCGAATGGCCGTGCTGGCGGGTGATGGCGATATCCTGGTGCAGCGCCTCGACATCAAGGGCCTGGCCGCTGCGGCTGGCATGCTGCGCGGCAAGGCTGTCCACCAGCGTGTCCGGCAGGGCAGCCAACATCGCGGCGCCGACGGTGCTGCCGAACAATGGCGCGCTGACGCCGGTGCTGATCTGCAGCCGGATGGGCTGCGGGCTGTCGACGATCTGCATGGCGGTGAGGCCGAGCCCGATCCGCGCCCAAAGGCAGACGGTTTCTCCGGTGCGGTCCCGCAGCCCGGTCAGCAGCGTGTCGATGGCCGGATCATCGAGGCAGCCTTCGGCCAGCCAGCTGCCAAGCTGGAAGACCTTGAGGGTCGGATAATAATCGGTGCGCGGCTCGTGATAGCGCAGATAGCCGCCCTGGATCAGGCTGCGCAGCAGGACATTGGTGCTGCTCCGCGGCATCGCCAGCCGGTCGGCGATGTCCCGTGCCGCCAGCGGCGTGCGCGCGGCGCGGAAGATCTCGAGGATCGCCATGGCACGGTCGGCCGACTTGACGCCCTCGCCTGCCTTGATGCCGTCCTCGGCCGCCGCGGTCATTTGGCGCCCTTTCCTGCCAAACTCATTTCTGGGTAGATCAAACTCATCCCTGTGATAAGAACGTGACACAGGAGACCGCCATGTCCAAGCCTTTCCCCAAAGTTTTTCTGGCAGCCGCCGCCCATCTGGCGCCGGTGTTTCTCGATCCTGAGGCCAGTGCGGCCAAGGCGGCCGAGTGGATCGGCAAGGCCGGTGCCGCCGGCGTCAAGCTGCTGGTGTTTCCCGAGGTGTTTCTCCCGGGCTTCCCCTATTGGATCAATCTCTATCCGCCGCTGCTTCAGGCCGGGCTGAATCGCCGTTATCAGGACGCCTCAGTGGCCGCCGATGGCCCCGAGATGGCGGTGATCCGCGAGGCCGCGGCAGCGCATGGCGTGGCCGTGGTGATGGGCTTCAGCGAAAAGCCGGAAGGGCGCCACACCTGCTACAATAGCGCGGCGGTGATCGACACCGACGGCCGGCTGCTCGGCGTCCACCGCAAGCTGAAGCCGACCTATGCCGAGCGCTACATCTGGGGCGAGGGCGATGGCTCGACGCTTTGCGTTTATGACTCGTCGCTCGGCCGGATCGGCGCGCTCGCTTGCTGGGAGCATACGATGAACCTCGCCCGCCAGGCGCTGATCGAGGACGGCGAGCAGATCCATGCGGCGCTGTGGCCGGGCCTCGACACGATGACCGGGTTCGAGGGTGTCGCCAACTGGCAGATCGAGGCGATGATGCGCAACCATGCCATCACCGGCCAGACTTTCGTCATCTCAGCCTCCAGCCCGGTGACGCAGGAAGTTCTCGACGTGATGGCCGAGGCGCTGGGGCCGACCGATATGCTGAAGGTCGGCGGCGGCTGGACCGGCATCGTCCATCCATTCACGCCGATGCTGGCCGGGCCGGTCGGCGGCGTCGAGGAACAGCTGGTAACCGCCGAGATCGACCTCGGCGCGATTGCCGACGCCAAGGTGTGGGTCGATGCCATCGGCCATTATTCGCGGCCGGACGTGCTGCAACTGCATATCGACAGAACCGCCCGGACCGGGCTCGTGGAGACAAAAGCATGACCAAGCCCGTGGATGGCTTCATCGACATCGTTGTCAACCTGTTCGGGCCTGAGGAAGTGGCGGCCGGCCAGACCGGCTTCGATGCCAATTTCATGGAGCAGGTGCGGATGCCGCCAGCGATGCGCGGCGGCGTCTCGATGGACGAGTATCTGCGGATCATGGACGACAGCGGCGTCGAGCATTCGCTGCTGATCGCGGTGCGTGCCGGGGACAGGCGCTGGAAGGGCAGCTTCGAGATTCCCTATGAGACCGTCGATGCCTGGTGCCGGGCCCATCCGGACCGCTTCTCGGGTCTGGCCGGCGTCGACCCCGGTCGCGGCATGGAGCAGCTCGCCGATCTGGAGCGTGCCGCCGACATGGGCTTTGTCGGCGTCCATGCCTATCCGCACTGGTTCAGCCTCGCGCCCGACCAGCCGCGCTGGTACCCGATCTATGCCAAATGCTGCGAGCTGGACCTGCCCTATATGCTGCAGGTCGGCCAGAACCTGATTTACCAGCAGGATGTGCGGCTGCCGTCGGTGGCGCGGCCGATCTTGCTCGACCAGGTGGCGATCGATTTTCCGGCGCTGAAAATCCTCGGTATCCATGTCGGCACGCCCTGGGCGGACGAGATGATCGCCATGGCCTGGAAGCATGAGAATATGTTCATCGGCATCGATGCCTATGCGCCCAAGCACCTGCCCAAGAGCCTGATCCACTATATCAACAGCTATGGCCGCGAGAAGGTGCTGTTCGGCACCGATTGGCCGGTGATCGACCCGCGCCGTGCCGTCGCCGAGATCGAGGCGCACGGGTTGCGACCGGAGAGCCACAAGGCGCTGATGCGCGATAATGCGTTGCGGGTGTTCCCGAAGATGGCACGCCGGATGGGGCTGTGAAGCTTTCCCAGAAGCTTTCTCAGAAGCTTTCGCAGCCGCTGACGCTCGGCCGGGGCGTGCGCGCTGCCGCTTCCCGCGCGCCGTCCAAGCCGGCGATGGTCTCCGAAGGCCGTAGCATAAGCTATGCCGAGATGCTTGGGCATGTCGAGGCGATGGTCTCGGCGCTGGTGGCGCGCGGCGTCGGACCGGGGGACCGGGTGGCGATCATCTCGCCCAATTGCGCCGAGTATCTGGAACTGGTGATCGCCGCTACCGAGCCCGGTGCGATGACCGTGCTGATCAACCCGCGGCTGACCGCCCCGGAGATCGGCCTGATCCTCGACGATTGCCGGCCGGCGCTGGTCGTGGTGCACGACAGCCTGGCCCCGCTGGTGGCAGGCCGGGCCGAGCCGGTGGCGCGCTTCAGCGATCTTGTCGGTACCGCGCCGGTCGTGCGGCACCAGGATGTGGCCGACGAGTTCCAGCCCTTCGCCATCCATTACACCTCGGGCACTACCGGCAAGCCCAAGGGGGTGCCGGTCACGCACCGGAGCCGCATCCTGTCCTTCTTCGGCATGGCCAGCGAATTCGGCTGCTACGGCGCCGACGATCATTTCCTCGCGCTGGCCCCGCTTTGCCACGGCGCCGGACTGACCTTCGCGCTGGCCTCGCTCTATACTGGCGGCACCGTCACCATCATGGATCGCTATGACGCGGCGGTGGTAGCGCAGGCGCTGGCCTCGGGTGCGATCACCGGCATCTTCGTGGTGCCCACCCATTTCCACCGGATGTTCGAGCTGCCGCAGCACGTACGGGACAGCCTGAAGGGGCACAAGCTGCGGGCGCTGATCTGCAACGCCGCGCCGCTGAAGCAGCCCGACAAGCTGCGCGTCATCGAGATGTTCGGCGAAGGCGTGCTGTTCGAATGCTACGGCGCCACCGAATCGGGGATCGTCACCACCATCCGCCCACAATATCACCGGCTGAAGGAAGATTGCGTCGGCACGCCGTTCGCGGCCACCGAGGTCGAGCTGCGCGACGACGCCGGCCGCCCCGTGCCTGACAACGAGGTCGGCGAGCTGTTCAGCCGCTCGCCCTATCTGTTTGACGGCTATTGGGAGCGACCCGAAGCGAGCGCCGAGGCCATCCACGGCGATTGGGTGACCGTCGGCGACATGGCGCGGCGGGACAGCGATGGCTTCTACTATATCGTCGACCGCAAGAAGGACATGGTCATTTCCGGCGGCATCAACGTCTACCCGCGCGAAATCGAGGCCGTGCTGCTCGATATCCCGGGCATCATCGACTGCGCCGTCGTCGGCGTGCCCGACCCGCAATGGGGCGAGCGCGTCCACGCCGACCTGGTCGCCGCACCGGGCGTGTCTCTGGACATCGCCGCGCTGGAAGCCGTCTGTCGGGAACGCCTTGCCGGCTACAAGCAGCCGCGCACCTGGCGTATCGTCGACGCGCTGCCGCGCAACGCCAACGGCAAGGTGCTGAAGCGCGAGATCCGGGATGAACGGGCGGCCGAGGAGCGGGCGGCGGTGGCTTAGGAATTGGCCTCGGGCGGGAAGAAGGGGCCTCCGGCGGCTGGGGCCGCAGGCCCCAGACCCCAATAATTATCGCTAATTTCGCAGGACCATCTGCTGTCGCCTTGCGAAGGCCGGATTATCGGGGTCTGGGGCCTGCGGCCCCAGCCGCCAGAGGCATCTTGTTGCCGCCGGAGGCCCCTTCTACAGCTTGGCTATCGACAGCCATGTGATGGCGAGAATGAACATCCACAACAGCAGAAGGATCGCGGTCGCGCGCCAATAGCTCCCGACAAGTGCGGCGTTGGTGGCGGCGTCGGGCTCGGTGTGAGCCATGGCAGTCCAGAGCGGGGCGGCGGCCTTAAGGGCGAGGCGGATGCCGACGCCGCAGAGCATGACGCCGGCGAACAGCGCCAGCTTGAGGCGGAGCCAGAAGGGCAGGGGCCAGTCCGGGGCGAGCAGGCCGATGCCGAAAGCCAGCAGCAGCGCGATCAGCAGGTAGCGCGAGCCGCGATCGATGCAGGCCAGGGTGGTGTTGTGGCGGTGGTGGTGGATGTACTCGACAAAGGCCAGCCAGAGCGCGCCGACGGCGAGGGCGGACCACAGCAGGATGGCGCCGCCGGGGATATAGCCCAGCGAGGCGGCGAGTGCGGTGCCGAGGCTGGCCTGGAGGATGAGGGCATAGCGGACATGCTGATCGACATTGAGGACATGCCCCATCAGCCGGATGCGGTCAGCATGCGGCATCGAAGTCGCCATGGTGACGAACCGGTAGTTGCTGTTGATGACCAGTTCCGAGCCGAGCCAATAGCCGAGCACGACGATGTGAAGGGTGAGCAGCAGGGTGTGCAGGTCCATGGCCGGGGCATGCCGGTTCGGGCGCGGGGGCGCAACCGGTTGCGTGGGGGCGCAAGTCGCGGCATGCAGGTCGCATGTTGACGATCCATGGCATTCCCAATTGCGACACGGTGAAGAAGGCCCGGGCCTGGCTGGCGGCCGCGGGGATCGAGGCGCGGTCCCATGATTTCCGCAAGGACGGCGTGCCGGCGGCGCTCGACGATTGGGTGGCGGCGAAGGGCTGGGAGGTGCTGCTCAACCGGGCGGGCACGACGTTCCGCGCGCTGCCGGACGCCGACAAGGCGGGGCTCGATGCAGACCGCGCGCTGGCGCTGATGCGGGCGGCGCCGGCGACGATCAAGCGACCGGTGCTGGCCGGCGCCCGCGCCGATGGCGGCCTGGTACTGCTGGTCGGGTTCAAGCCCGAGGCTTGGGCGGCGGCGCTCGGCTGAGGATGGATTTGCTCGACAGCCGGGGACCGGGGCTCTAGGGCCGAAGCGGTGACCAGCGTGGAGACACCAGCCGTGGAGACACCAGCCGGGGCCGGGCCGGAGACGCGGGGGGCAAAGACCGCGCGGCTGCTGCATCTCGATGCGCTGCGGGCGTTCTGCATGTTCTTTGGCGTGCTGGTGCATGGCTCGACGATCGATTTCAGCGCGCGGCCGCTCTTCGAGGGCGTGCGCGAGGCCAGCGACCTT
>NZ_JBIMKZ010000047.1:0-25255 GCF_051860865.1 Polymorphobacter sp.
TTAGAGCCGAGGGATGTCTGATACGTCGCTTACCGCTTATGCCGGCCCGGTGCTCGGGTCACCCGATGCGGAGCGGGCGCCGGAGGAGCGGCGGGGGCTGCACTATCCGCATGGGCGCTGGGTGCCGGGGCCGGGTGCGCTGTTCGAGGTGGCGCCGGGCGTGCACTGGCTGCGGATGCCGCTGCCGATGGGCGGGCTCGACCATATCAATCTGTGGGCGCTCGAGGACGGCGACGGCTGGGTGCTGGTCGATACCGGCCTGTCCGACGATGTGACGCGGGGGCTGTGGGCGCAGCTGTTCGAGGACGGGCTCGGCGGGCGGCCGGTGCGGCGGGTGATCGTCACGCATTTTCATCCCGACCATATCGGGCTGGCCGGCTGGCTGTGCGCGCGCTGGGGGGTGCCGCTGGAGATGGCGCGGACCGAATATCTGCTGGCGCGGATGCTGGCGCTCGACATCAGGCCCGAGCCGCCGGGCGAGGCGATCGACTTTTCGGTGCGGGCCGGCTGGCCGGACACGGCGATCCAGGCGCTGCGCAGCCAGCCCTGGGGGCGCTATGGGAAGATTGTCAGCGCGCTGCCGGCGGGGTTCCGGCGGCTGCGCGGCGGCGAGGTGCTGTCGATCGGCGGGCGCGAGTGGCGGCTGGTGACCGGGCGCGGCCATTCGCCCGAGCATCTGTGCCTGGTCACCGACGGGCTGATGATCTCGGGCGACCAGGTGCTGCCGCGGATTACCAGCAATGTGTCGGTCTATCCGACCGAGCCCTATGCCGATCCGCTGGGGGACTGGCTGGAGTCGATCGAGGCGCTGCGCGCGATCGATCCCGATGTGCTCGTGTTGCCGGCGCATAACGAGCCGTTCCGGGGGTTGCATGTCCGGCTCGACCAGCTGGCGGCCGATCACCATGACAAGCTGGCCAAGCTGCATGCGCTGTGCGCTGTGCCGCGGACGGCATTCGAGAGTTTTTCGACGCTGTTCCGCAAGCCGATCGGCGAGCGGGATTATGGGATCGCCACCGGCGAGGCAGTCGCGCACCTCCATTGGCTGGAGGCGCGCGGACGGCTGCGGCGACTGTCCGACGACAGCGGGGTCGACCGGTTCGAGGCTATTTGAACTTCTTGCGGACAGTGAGGCTGAGGATGGCCAGCGCCACCGCGATGATCAGGGCGATCCAGAACAGCAGCTTGGTGACTTCCCAGGCGACACTGACCAGTCCGCCGAACGCCAGCACGCCGAGAATGAGCGCGATGATGGCGAAGATGACGGCGCCTTTTTTCATGGGATCGAGCCTTCCGGAATAGTGAAATCAATGATGTGTGAACGAGAATAATCGGGCGGGGGGCCGAATGTTCCTTGCCTGCCTCAGTCCGTTGCGGGCAAGGGCAGCAAGTCGAGGCGCCGGGGCGAGCATGCGTATCATCATTATCGTGATCCGGATATTGGCCGGGCTTCTGGTTCTGGCCACCGGATGCAGCCTGATCGAATCGAATGAATGGTGGATGCGGATATGGGATTTTCCGCGTCTTCAGCTGTTGTGCGCGCTGCTGATGGTGATGGCGGTGCTGGTGTGGATCGACCGGGCGGGCAGGCGGTGGCTGGCGCCCCTGTGCGCGGTGGCGGCCGGGTGGCAGATGGTGCGGGTCTTTCCCTACACGCCGCTGGCGAAGACCGAGATGGCGTTGGTGGGCGACGGCCATCCGGGACAATGCTTCACGGCAATGGCGTTCAACGTGCTCGAATCGAACCGGGACTATGGGCGGACGCTGCGGTTGATCGAGCGGGTTGATCCCGACATCCTGGTGCTGATGGAGACCGACGACCGCTGGGCGGCGGCGCTGGACGGGGTGCTGAAGGGCTATCCGCATGTGCTGAGCGAGACGCATGGCAACACCTATGGGATGATCTTTGCGACCCGGCTGGCAATGCGGCGGGGGCGGATCGAATCGATTGCCGACGAGGACACGCCGTCGGTGGATGCGGTGCTGGAGGGCGGGGTGCCGTTCCGGGTGATCGCGCTGCATCCGCAGCCGCCGGTGCCCGGAAAGGATACCGAGGCGCGCGACGCCGAAATTGCCGTGGCGGCGCGGCGGGCGGCCAGGGAGCGGCTGCCGGTGCTGGCGCTGGGTGACTTCAACGACGTGGCCTGGTCGCACACGTCGCAACTGTTCAAGCGGATCGGCGGCTATCTGGACCCGCGTGTCGGGCGGGGGGTGTTCCCGACCTTTCCGGCGCAGGTGCCATGGCTGGGCTGGCCGCTCGACCATCTGTTCGTGACGCCGGAGTTTGCGGTGCGGTCGATCTCGGTGCTGGAGAATGTCGGGTCGGACCATCTGCCGATCAGTGCCGAGGTCTGTCTGGGCGGTCCGAGGCCGGCGAACGACGCGCCGGACCCGGTGACGGCCGAGGATCGCGAGGATGTCGACGAGGTGATGGACGAGTATCGCGAGGCGAAAGCGGACGGGGAAATCTAGCCGGCGCGCATCTCGGCGATGGCTTCGTTCGCTAGGGCGTCGGCGCGCTCGTTGTCGGGGTCACCGGCGTGGCCCTTGACCCAGCGCCAGTCGATCTTGTGGCGGGCGGTGGCGGCGAGCAGGGCCTGCCAGAGCTCGGCGTTCTTGACCGGCTTGCGGTCGGCAGTCTTCCAGCCGTTGCGGACCCAGCCATGGACCCATTTGGTGATGCCGTCCTTGACGTAATTGCTGTCGGTGGAGAGGATGACTCGGGCCGGGCGGCTGAGGGCGTTGAGCGCCTCGATGGCGCCGGTCAGCTCCATGCGGTTGTTGGTGGTCAGGCGTTCGGCGCCCTTCAAGGTCTTTTCCTGGCCGTTGGCGGCGCGCAGCAGGGCGCCCCAGCCGCCGATGCCGGGGTTGCCCTTGCAGGCGCCGTCGGTGGCGATGACGACGAGGGGGAGATGGTCGTCGTTGGCGGTGATGGTCATTTGAGCATCATGTCGGGCGTGGCGTCCTGGTACCAGGCGAGGCGGCGGGCAAAGGCCATCGGGTCCTTGCGGGTGACCAGCGCGTCGGCGGGGGTGTTGAGCCAGTCATAGGCGCGGGTGAGGGTGAAGCGCAGCGCGGCGCCGGCGCCGAGGACGGGGAGGGCGGCGGCTTCGGCTTCGCTTAGAGGGCGGACCTCGGCATAGCCGCGGGCCAGCGCGGCGGCGCGGTCAGCGTGGTGGGTGCGGCCATCGGCGGTGAAGCACCAGGCGGCGTGGGTGATGGCATAATCATAGGCGAACAGGTCGGTGCAGGCGAAGTAGAAGTCGATCAGCCCGGAGACCGTGTGGGCGCGGATGAGGACATTGTCCGGAAACAGGTCGGCGTGGATGGTACCGCGCGGCAGGGCGGCGGGCCAGCCGGCGGTAGCCGCGAGGCCGGACTCGACAAGGGCGGCGAGCGCCGGGTCGATCTCGCCGAACCGGCCGTCGCAGCGGGCCGCGAGCGGACCCCAGCTCTCCGGGCCCAAGGCGTTGGGGCGTTCGGCGGTGAAGCTGGCGACGGCGCGGTGGAGGCGGGCCAGCGCCAGGCCAGCTTCGGCGCAATCGTCCGGCGTCGGCTCGGTGACCGAGACGCCGGGGAGGAATTCGATGATGCAGGCCGGGCGGCCGTTGAGGGTTTGCAGCGCGGTGCCGGTGCGGTCCGGGATCGGGCGGGGGACGGGCAGGCCGGCGTCGGCGAGATGGGTCATCAGCGCCAGGAACCACGGCAGATCCGAAGCCTGGACGCGGCGCTCGTAGAGGGTGAGGATATAGCGGCCGGCGGTGGTATCGAGCAGGTAGTTGCTGTTCTCGACGCCCTCGGCGATGCCCTTGAAGCTCAGCGGTTCGCCGATATCATAGCCAGCGAGAAAGGCGGCGAGATGCTCGGCGGTGACCGCCGTATAGACTGCCATCGGCTCAATCGCCGACGAGCGCGCGGGGCAGCTTGAAGACGACCTCCTCGACGGCGGTGGTGACATTCTCGGTGTGGACGGTGAAGTGACTGCCGAGGCGGGTAAGGACTTCCTGGACGAGGACCTCGGGTGCCGAGGCGCCGGCGGTGAGGCCGAGCGTGGTGACGCCGTCGAACCACTGCCAGTCGATGTCCGAGGCGCGCGAGATCAGGAAGGCGCGGGCGCCCTCGCGCTCGGCGACTTCGCGCAGGCGCTGCGAATTGGAGGAATTGGTGGCGCCGATGACGAGGACGAGGTCGCAGCGCGGCGCCATTGCCTTGACGGCGGCCTGGCGGTTGGAGGTAGCGTAGCAAATGTCGTCGCCGCGCGGGCCCATGATGCCTGGGAAGCGGCGCTGCAGCTCGGCGACGACATCGGCGGTGTCATCGACCGACAGGGTGGTCTGGGTGAGGAAGCCGAGGTTGGCGGGATCGGCGACGGTGACGGCGCGGGCGTCGTCGACGGTCTCGATCAGCGTCATCGAGCCTTCCGGGACCTGGCCGAAGGTGCCGATGACCTCGGGGTGGCCTTCATGGCCGATGAACAGGATGTGGCGGCCGGCGGCGGCGAGCCGCTCGGCCTGGCGGTGGACCTTGGAGACCAGCGGGCAGGTGGCATCGAGATAGTTGAGGTCCCGCGCCTGGGCGGCGGCAGGGACCGACTTGGGGACGCCGTGCGCCGAGAAGACGACGGGAACACCGTCCGGCACCTCGTCCAACTCCTCGACGAAGATGGCGCCCTTGGCCTTCAGCGTGTCGACGACGAAGCGGTTGTGGACGATCTCATGGCGGACATAGACCGGGGCGCCCCAGCGCTCGAGGGCCAGCTCGACGATGTTGATGGCGCGGTCGACGCCGGCGCAGAAGCCGCGCGGGGCGGCGATCAGCACGGCCAGCGGGGGGCGATGATCGGGGCGTGCGCTGGTGTCGGCGAGCGGGGAAGCGAGCGTGTCGGTCATGGCCTGTCCTTTAGGCGATCGGCTGGCCCGACGCTACAGTCTTGCGGGGGCGCGCGCGGCGGGGCATGACGCCGCTTCCAAGATGGGTTAAGCGGGGTCTTTCGTTCCCGCATCGGCCGTGAAAGGTCATTTATAGTGTCGGTCCTGAGATTGCCTGTCGTTCGTGCGGTTGCCCTGCTGGGCCTTGGCGCGCTGGTGCTGGCCGGGTGCCAGCGCAACCCGCTGGTGGTCAAGCGGTCGCCGTGCGCGGCGGTCGCGGTGCCGATCTATGCCAATGACATGACGCTGCTTTATCCGGGTACGGCGCCCGATGCGGCCAATGTCGATCTGGTGGCGTCGATGACCAATGTGCGTGGCACCTGCAACGAGGGCGTCGAGCAGCTGGTCAGCGATGTCAGCTACCAGGTGGTGGCGCGGCGCAGCGATGCTTCGGCGGCGCGTCAGGTGCAGCTGCCGGTGTTCGCCAGCGTGGTGCAGGGCGGCAATCTGCTGGTCTCGAAGCAGGTGGCGAGCGTGACCATCGATTTTCCGGCCGGGCAGGCGCGTGGCGTCGGCGTGGGCTCGGCGCGGGCGACGATCGACCGCGACGCAGCGTCGCTGTCGGCAGGCGTGCAGAAGATCATCAACCGCAAGCGCAAGCCCGGCGATCCGGATGCGGCGGTCGATCCGATGGCCGATCCCGAGGTGCGGGCGGCACTGCGCGCGGCCAGCTTCGAGCTGCTGGTCGGCTTCCAGCTGAGCGAGCAGCAGCTGGCGTTCAACGTCACCAAATAAGCCGTCCCGACAAGCTGTGTTGACAGGCCGACGGGGTTCCCGCACCTAGGGGGCGTCGTCAGGCGAGAGTCTGGCGTCAGCGCGGGAGAGTGTGGGGGAGGCCGCGAGGTCTGAGCCCACCGCCGAAGGAGCAAGCCGCCCCCGGAATCTCTCAGGCACGGTGGACCGCGCTGACGTAGTCACGACATTCTGGAAAGTGGAGGTGGCCTTCGGGCGGGCCTCCCACCGAAGGGGTAAGCAGCGCGTGCGCTGTGAAAGCTCTCAGGTCCGGTGACAGACGGGGGCAGGTGCGCGGGAATCGTCCTGCGTGCGTGCGCTGTTGCCGGAGGTCCGTGTGGCCGAGACTGTCGATACCGAACTGATGACGCTGCCGCTCGATGCGCTCCATCGCCGGTTGGGGGCGCGCATGGTCGGCTTTGCCGGCTATTCGATGCCGATCCAGTATGAGGGAATCATCGCCGAGCATCTGTGGACGCGCGGCCATGCCGGGCTGTTCGATGTCAGCCACATGGGGCAGATTCTGCTGCCGCTCGGCGACGCGGCCGGGCTGGAGACGCTGTTGCCGGGCGACATCGCCGGACTGGGCGAAGGGGTGCTGCGCTATTCGCTGCTGCTGAACGAGGCCGGCGGCATTCTCGACGATCTGATGGTGACGCGGCGGGCGGGTGACTATTACCTCGTGGTCAATGGCGCCATGAAGGCTGCCGACATCGCGGTGATGGCGGCGGCCGGGCTGGCGGTGGACCATCGCACCGACTGGGCGCTGCTGGCGCTGCAGGGGCCTGAGGCGGTGGACGTGCTGGAGGGGCTGGTGCCGGGCGTGGCGGCGCTGCGGTTCATGCGGTCGGGCGGGTTCGACTGGCAGGGGCAGGCGCTTTGGGTCAGCCGGTCCGGCTATACCGGCGAGGACGGTTTCGAGATTTCGGTGCCGGCGGCGGCGGCCGAGACGCTGGCCGAGGCGCTTCTGGCCGATGCGCGGGTGCGGCCGATCGGGCTGGGCGCGCGCGATTCGCTGCGGCTGGAGGCCGGGCTGCCGCTCTATGGCCATGACCTGGGGCCGGAGACCTCGCCGATCGAGGCGGGGCTGGGGTTTGCGATATCGAAGCGGCGCAAGGCCGAGGGCGGCTTTCCGGCAGCGGACCGGCTGATGGCCGAGCTGCTCGACGGGCCGGCGCGGCTGCGGGTGGGGCTGGCGATCGACGGCCGGGCGCCGGCGCGCGAGGGCGCGACCGTGCATGTGGGCGATCAGACGGTCGGGGTGGTGACCTCGGGCGGCTTTTCGCCGAGCCTCGAGCGGCCGATTGCCATGGCCTATGTCGAGCGTGGCTGTGCGGGCGACGGCACCGGTCTGGAGATCGAGGTGCGGGGGCGGCGGCTGGCGGCGACGGTGGTGCCGATGCCGTTCGTGACCAAGAATTATGTGCGGGAAGGGAAGCGCTGATGACGGTTTATTATACCAAGGACCATGAGTGGCTGCGCGTCGAGGGGGACGTGGCGACGGTGGGGATCACCGCCTATGCGCAGGAGCAGCTGGGAGATGTGGTGTTCGCCGAGGTACCGGGCGCCGGCACCGTGCTGGTGCGCGGCAACGATGCCGCGGTGGTCGAATCGGTGAAGGCGGCGTCCGACGTCTATGCGCCGGCGTCGGGTACCGTCGTCGAGCCGAACCGGGCGCTGGAGGATGACCCGTCGCTGGTTAACAGCGATCCGGAAGGGGCGGGCTGGTTCTTCACGCTGCGGCTGTCCGACCCCTCCGAGCTGGACGGGCTGATGGACGCCGAGGCCTATCAGGCCATGCTGGCGGGGCTTTGATGGCGGACGGATCGCCTGTCGGCTGGGACCCGGCGCTTTATGCCGCCAACGCGGCGTTCGTGCCGGCGCTGGGCCATGTGGTGCTCGACTGGCTGGCGCCGAAGGCCGGCGAGCGCATCCTCGACCTGGGCTGCGGCGACGGCGCGCTGACGGCCCGGATCGTCGCCAGCGGCGCCGAGGTCGATGCCCTGGATGCCGATGCGGCGATGATTGGCGCGGCGCGGGCGCGTGGGCTGTCGGCGCGGGTCTGCGATGCGCGGGACCTGTCCGAGGTCGGCGTTTACGATGCGGTGTTCAGCAATGCGACGCTGCACTGGATCCGGCCGCCCGAGACGGTGATTGCCAATGTCGCGCGGGCGCTGAAGCCGGGCGGGCGGTTTGTCGGCGAGTTCGGCGGGCATGGCAATATCGCGGCGATCCGGGCGGCGCTGTCGGCGACGCTGGTGGCGCGCGGGCTGGCGGCGATCGGCACGCCGGAGTGGCAATTCTATCCGGCGGCCGATGAGTATGAGGCGCTGCTGGAGGCCGGCGGCTTCCGCGTATCGGCCTGCGAGATCGTGGCGCGGCCGACGCCGCTGCCGGGGTCGGTGGCCGATTGGCTGCGGACGTTCCGCGGTGGCTTCCTCGACGCCGCCGGCGTGCCCGAGGCGGTGCAGGCGGCAGTGATCGACGAGACCGAGGCGCGGCTGGCGCCGATGCTTCGCGATGGGCGCGGCCGCTGGACGGCCGATTATGTCCGCCTGCGCTTTTCCGCTTTTCTCCCGGAGTGACATCGATGCGTTACCTGCCGCTGACCGACGACGACCGCGCCGCCATGCTGGCGGTGATCGGCGCGCCCGACATCGACGCGCTGTTCAGCGACGTGCCGACGGGCGCGCGGCTGGCCGGGCCGATCGAAGGCCTGCCGTTCCATGCGCCCGAGATGCTGGTGGAGCGCGAACTGGCGGCGATGGCGGGGCGGAACCTGACCGCCGGGACCGTGCCGTTCTTCCTCGGCGCCGGGGCCTACAAGCATCATGTGCCGGCGAGCGTGGATCATGTCATCCAGCGCGGCGAGTTTTTGACCGCCTACACGCCCTATCAGCCGGAGATTGCGCAGGGGACGCTGCAGGTGTTGTTCGAGTTCCAGAGCCAGGTGGCGCGGCTGACCGGCATGGCGGTGGCCAATGCCTCGATGTACGACGGCTCGACGGCGATGACCGAGGCGGTGTTCATGGCGCGCCGGGTGACGCGGCGGGCAAAGGCCTTGGTCTCGGCGGGGGTGCATCCGCATTATGTCGGGGTGCTGCAGACACTGACGCGGTTTACCGATGACGAGATCGTTTGCGGGGCGCCGGTGCTGGGCGGGGGTGTGCCGGGGGATGATCTGGAGGCGCTGATCGCGGCGGTGGACGGCGAGACCAGCTGCGTGGTGGTGCAGAACCCCAATGTTTTCGGCCATGTCGCCGACCTGTCACCGCTGGCCGAGGCCTGCCAGGCCGCTGGCGCGCTGCTGGTGGTGGTGGTGACCGAGGTGGTGTCGCTGGGGGCGGTGCGGTCCCCGGGCGAGATGGGCGCGGATATCGTTGTCGGCGAGGGTCAGGGACTCGGCAACGGGCTGAACTTCGGCGGGCCGTATCTGGGGCTGTTCGCGACGCGGGACAAGTTCGTACGGCAGATGCCGGGGCGGCTGTGTGGCGAGACGGTGGATGCCGATGGCAAGCGCGGCTTCGTACTGACGCTGAGCACGCGCGAGCAGCATATCCGGCGCGAGAAGGCGACCAGCAATATCTGCACCAATTCGGGGCTCTGCGCGCTGGCGTTTTCGGCGCATCTGACGTTGCTCGGCGAGAGCGGCCTGCGGCATCTGGCGACGCTCAACCATGCCCGGGCCGTGCAGCTGGCCGAGCGGCTGGCGGCGATCCCGGGCGTGTCGCTGGAGACGCCGGTATTCTTCAACGAGTTTACGCTGAGACTGCCGACCGAGGCGCGGGTCGTGGTGCGCAAGCTGGCGGAGCGGCAGATCCTCGGCGGCGTGTCGCTGGGGCGGCTGTTCCCGGGGGTGACGGCGCTGGAGAATGGGCTGGTGGTGGCGGTGACCGAGACGGTGACCGATGCGGATTTCGATGCGCTGGAAGACGCGCTGGATGAGGTGCTGTCATGAGCATGAACGCGATTGGACGGGTGACGCGGCCGGTGGCCGATGACGGCGGGGTAGCCGAGGGCGACACCTGGACCGGCAACCGGGGGCTGATGCTGGAGGAGCCGCTGCTGTTCGAGCGCGGGGCGGTGGACCGCTGCGGGGTCGACCTGCCGCCGGTGCCCGAAGTGGCGAGCCGTCTCGGGACGGTCGCACGGACGGCGCCGATCGAACTGCCTGGCCTGTCCGAGCCCGAGATGGTGCGGCACTATACGCGGCTCAGCCGGCAGAATTATGCGATCGACCTCGGTATCTTCCCGCTCGGCAGCTGCACGATGAAGCACAACCCGCGGCTGAACGAGAAGATGGCGCGGCTGCCGGGCTTTGCCGATATCCATCCGATGCAGCCGCAAGCGTCGGTGCAGGGGGCGTTGCAACTGATCGACCGGTTGGCGCACTGGCTGATGATGCTGACCGGGATGCCGGCCGTGGCCATGAGCCCCAAGGCCGGGGCGCATGGCGAATTATGCGGGATGCTGGCGATCCGGGCGGCGCTGGAGGCGCGCGGCGATGCCCGCAAGGTGGTGCTGGTGCCGGAATCGGCGCATGGCACCAACCCGGCCACCGCTGCCTTCTGCGGCTATGCGGTGGAGAATATCCCGGCCAATGCGCGCGGGCGGGTCGATCTGGAAGCGCTAAAGGCGCGGCTGGGTCCGGACGTGGCGGCGGTGATGATCACCAACCCCAATACCTGCGGACTGTTCGAGCCCGAGATGATCGAGATCGGCAAGGCCGTGCATGCCGCTGGCGGGTTCGTCTATTGCGACGGGGCCAATTTTAACGCCATCGTCGGGCGGGTGCGGCCGGGGGACCTCGGCGTCGATGCCATGCATATCAACCTGCACAAGACCTTCTCGACGCCGCATGGCGGCGGCGGGCCGGGCAGCGGCCCGGTGGTGTTCTCCGAGGCGCTGGCGCCGTTTGCGCCGATCCCGTTCGTGCGCAGGACGCGCGACGGTTTCGAGCTGGTGGAAGAGGCGGAGGCGGTGACCGCCGCGCCGCAGAGCTTCGGGCGGATGGTCGCATTCCATGGCCAGATGGGAATGTTCGTGCGGGCGCTGGCCTATATCCTCAGCCACGGCGCCGACGGGCTGCGGCAGGTGGCCGAGGATGCCGTGCTCAATGCCAACTATATCCTCGCCAGCCTGAAGGACCTCTACACCGCGCCCTTCGCCGCCTCGGGGCCTTGCATGCACGAGGCGCTGTTCTCCGACGACTTCCTCCACGGCACCGGCCTGTCCACGCTCGATCTCGCCAAGGCGATGATCGACGAGGGCTTCCACCCGATGACCATGTACTTCCCGCTCGTCGTTCATGGCGCCATGCTCGTCGAACCGACCGAGACCGAGAGCAAGGCCAGCCTCGACCAGCTGATCGGGGCGCTGCGCTCGATCGGGGAACGGATGTTGGCCGAGCCGGAACGGTTCCGGTCCAGCCCCCACCTCGCCCCGCGCCGTCGGCTGGACGAGACAGCGGCGGCGCGGAAGCCCGTGCTGGCGTATCGGGATTGAGGAAGGGCCTTCGGCGGTAAGATATGCCTCCGGCGGCTAGGGCCGTAGGCCCCAGACCCCAATCATTTGGTTGATCCCGCAGTGCCGTCGGCCGTCGTCTTGCAAAGGCCGGATATCGGGCCTTTTGCCCCAGCCGCCGGAGGCACTTTCTCTTACCGCCCCCTACCTTATCGGATAGCGCTCGATGATCGCATAGTCGGATCCGTCCGGGCCCGGGCGGCTTTCCCATAGGGCGAAGCTGGTGAGGGCGAAGGGGGCGCTGGGCAGCGGGTGGGCGGGGAAGCCGTCGATGGGGCCGGTGAGGCGGCCGCGGGCGACGGTGATATGGGGGAGGAAGGCGCGGGTCTGGGGCGGGATGCCGATGCGGGTGAGGGCGGCATCGATGCGGCGGGCGAGCGCGGTGACGTCGGCGTGGGGACTGACGCCGACCCAGAGCGTGTCGATGCGGCCGCGCCGGTCGAAGGTGCCGGGGGTGGCGAGCGAGAGGGTGAAGGGCTGGAAATTGACGGTGGCGAGGGCGGCGGCGATGTCCTGCGCCTGGTGGCGATCGACCTCGCCGATATACCGGAGGGTCAGGTGGAGCTGGTCATCGCGTTGCCAGCGGGCGCCGGAGACGCCGCCCTGGGCAGAGAGCAGCGCGTCGCGGACCGGCAGCGGCAGTTCGAGGGCGACGAACAGCCGGTGCATGGCTCAGCGCTTGAGGCGGTCGAGCTCGGCCTCGACGGTGGGGAGGATGCGGCGGACGATGACCTTGACGCCGGCGGCGTTGGGGTGAAGGCCGTCGGCGAGTTGCATGCCTTTGACGGTGGTGACGCCGTCCATGAAGAAGGGGTAGAGGGTGACGCCGCGGGCCTTGGCGAGGCTGGGGTAGATGGCATTGAACTCGCTGACATAGGCCTTGCCGTAATTGGGGGCGGCGAGCATGCCGGCGAGCAGGACGCGGCTGCCGCCCTTTTGAAAGGTCTGGATCATCGCATCGAGATTGGCCTTGGCGGTGGCCGGGGACTGGCCGCGCAGCATGTCGTTGGCGCCAAGCTCGAGGATGACGAGATCGGGCTTCTGCTTCATGCCGGCCAGCGTCCAGCTGATGCGGGCGCGGCCCTGGGCGGTGGTGTCTCCGGAGACGCCGCCCATGACGACGCGGACGTCACGACCCTTGGCGCGCAGCGCGGATTCAAGCTGGGGGGCAAAGCCCTGGCCGGGCTTGAGCTGGTAGCCGGCGGTGAGGCTGTCTCCAAAGGCGAGGATGGTCTGGGCGGCGTGTGCGGCGATGGGCAGCATCAGCAACAATAATCCGCCGGCAAGGTGGCAAAAACCACGAAGCATGCCATATCGTGAAACTTGGTCCTGCATCAATCAGCCTCTATCGGGACAATCCCATGACCCCCAATATTGTTATCGATGCGAAAAATGTAACCCTGAGCTTTGGCGCCGGCGATGGCCGGGTCGATGTTCTGCGGCAGGTCGACCTGCGGGTGGCGGCCGGCGAGCGGGTGGCGATCCTGGGGCCGTCCGGGTCCGGCAAGTCGTCGTTGATGGCGGTGCTGGCCGGGCTGGAGCAGGCGAATTCCGGGCAGGTGCTGGTGGCAGGCGCGGATTTTTCGGCGCTGGACGAGGACGGGCTGGCACGGGCGCGGCGCGGGCGGATCGGCATTGTGCTACAGGCGTTTCACCTCATCCCGACGATGACGGCGCTGGAGAATGTGGCGGTGCCGCTGGAGCTGGCGAAGATCGACGGCCATGGCGCGCGGGCGGCGGCGGAGCTCGAGTCCGTGGGGCTGGGGCACCGGATGCGCCATTATCCGACCCAGCTTTCCGGTGGCGAGCAGCAGCGGGTGGGGATTGCACGGGCACTGGCGGCGCGGCCGGCGCTGATCTTTGCCGATGAGCCGACTGGCAACCTCGATGCGGCGACCGGCGAGGCGGTGGTGGAGATGCTGTTCGCGCGGCTGGAGGAGACCGGGGCGACGCTGATATTGATTACCCATGATGCGGCGCTGGCGGCGCGCTGTGATCGGATCATCGAGATGAAGGACGGGCGAATCGTTCGCGACAGTTCCCGGGACACTTCAAGTGACAGTTCAACCGCTGCGGCATTCGACGCTGTAGCCGAATAGGAGAGAATGATGACGGCATTTTCGTATCAGGACCAGGGCGCAGAGTGCGAAGGCTATGTGGCGCTGCCGCAGGCATCCGGGCCGCGACCGGCGGTGCTGGTGGTGCATAACTGGGCCGGGCAGGGGCCGTTCGACAATGCTGTGGCCGACAAATTGGCGGCGCTCGGCTATGTCGGGATTGCTGTCGATGTATTCGGCAAGGGGACGCGCGGCGACCATGCGGCCGACAATAGTGCGCTGATCGCGCCCTGGGGCGGCAACCGCGCGGCGCTGCGCCAGCGGCTGCTGGCGGCGGTGGACGCGGCGGCCGCGCATCCCGCGGTCGACGGTGACCGGATTGCGGCGATCGGCTTCTGCTTCGGCGGGATGTGCGCGCTCGACTTGGCGCGGTCGGCCGACCCGCGGGTGAAGGGCGCGGTGAGCTTCCACGGTGTCTATGGCACGCCGAACCTCGGCGAGCAGCTGCCGATCACCGCCAAGGTGCTGGTGCTGCACGGCTGGGAAGACCCGTTTACGCCGCCGGAAGCGCACAACGGGCTGGCTAAGGAACTGACCGAAGCCGGCGCCGACTGGCAGATCCATGCCTATGGCCATGCCCATCACAGCTTTACCAACCCGCATGCCAACAACCCGGCCGGCGGCCAGGCCTATAATGCGGCGGCCGACCGGCGCAGCTGGGCGGCGACGGTGGCGTTTCTTCAAGAGGCACTTGCCGGTTGAGCCTGGCGCTGCGCCTGGCTTTCCGGGAATTGCGGGGTGGACTGCAGGGGCTTCGGCTCCTTGCAGTCTGCCTTGTGCTGGGCGTGGCGGCGCTGGCCGGGGTCGGCAGCCTGTCCTCGGCGATCCGGGCGGGACTGCAGGAACGCGGGCAGGAGGTGCTCGGCGGCGACATCGAGGCGCGGGTGACCAGCGGCTTCGCGACGCCGGCCGAGCTGGCGCGGCTGCGGCGCGAGGGGCCGCTGGCGGTTGTGGTGAAGCTGCGCGGCATGGCCGGTGGGTCGGCCGGCGATGCGCGGACGCTGGCGGAGATCAAGGCCGTCG
This sequence comes from Polymorphobacter sp., assembly GCF_051860865.1. Classification (GTDB taxonomy): domain Bacteria; phylum Pseudomonadota; class Alphaproteobacteria; order Sphingomonadales; family Sphingomonadaceae; genus Sandarakinorhabdus. The sequence continues at coordinate 14,324 of NZ_JBIMKZ010000047.1, forward strand.
ATGGCGGCTGGCCGCTCTATGGGCGGTTCTCGATGCAGGGCGGCGGGCGGACGGTGGCACCGGGGCAGGTGGCATTGTCTTCGGCGCTGGCCGAGCGGCTGAAGCTGGGGCGCGGCGACACGGTGGAGATCGGCAGCGGGCGCTTTGCCGTCGCCGGGATCATCGCCGAGGAGCCGGACAAGGCCGGCGACGGCTTCGGCTTCGGGCCGGGGCTGCTGATGCGGACCGAGGACCTGGAGGCGACCGGGCTGCTGGCGCCGGGCAGCCAGTTCCGCAGCCATTATCGGCTGCGGCTGCCGGCAAGCGTCGATCCTGAGGCGCTGGTCAAGCGGTTGGAGGCCGAAATGCCGGCATCCGAGCTGCGCTACCGCGACCGCTCCAATGGCGCGCCGGGGACGCAGCGGTTCGTCGAGCGGCTGGGGCAGTTTCTGACCCTGGTCGGGCTGACGGCGCTGGTCGTCTCGGGTGTCGGCGTCGGCGGCGGCGTGGGCGCCTATCTGGCGGCGCGGACGCGGACGATCGCGACGCTGAAGATACTGGGGGCGGATTCACGCCTCGTGCGCACGGTCTATCTCTGGCAGATCGGGCTGGTGGCGGCAGGCGCCGTGCTGGTGGGGCTGGTGATCGGCGCGGCGGCACCCTGGGTGGCGGCGCAGGTGGCGGCGGATGCCTTGCCGGTGCCGCCGTCGCTGGCGATACAATGGGGGGCGCTGGCGGCCGCGGCCGGCTATGGCCTGCTGATTGCGCTGATGTTTGCGCTGTGGCCGTTGTCCGAGGCGGCGGCGACGCCGGCGGCGCGGCTCTATCGCAGCCTGACCGAGCGGCCGCCGCGGCCGTCGCTGGCGACGGCGCTGATCGTGGCGCTGGCGGCGGTGATGATCGTCTTGATCACGCTGCTGCGGGCCGAGGACAAGCTTGTCGTGGTGTCCTTCCTCGGCGCGGCGCTGCTGCTTGTCCTGCTGCTCTGGGGGCTGGCGGCGCTGGTGAAACTGGCGGCGGCCGCCGCGCCCAGGCCGCGCGCTATGCTGCTGCGGCTGGCACTGGCCAATCTGCACCGGCCCGGCGCGCCGACGCGGCAGCTGGTGGTGGCATTGGGGCTGGGGCTGACGCTGTTTGCGACGCTGGCGACGATCGAAAGCAATTTCAACGGGCAGATCAACCGGACGATCCCCGAGCGGGCACCGAGCTTCTTCATCATCGACATTCCCAAGGTCGATCGCGATCGGTTCGAAGCGGCGATCGACCGGGCGGCGCCAGGGGCCGAGATGGCGTTCGTACCGTCCCTGCGCGGGCCGGTGACGGCGGTGCGCGGGGTACCGGTGGCCGACATGGAGGTGCCCGAGGGGGCGTGGATCCTGCGCGGCGACCGGGGGCTTTCCTATGCGGCCGCGCTGCCGGCGGGCAATGAGCTGATCAGCGGGCAATGGTGGCCAGCCGATTATGCAGGGCCGCCGCTAATCTCCATCGACGACGGGGCGGCGACATCGCTCGGGCTGAAGATTGGCGATACGCTGACGATCTCGGTACTGGGCGTGGAGATCACCGCAAAGCTGGCGAGCACGCGCAAGATCGACTGGCAGTCGCTGGGCTTCAACTTCGGGATATTGTTTTCGCCCGGCGTGCTGGAGGCGGCGCCGCATGGCTGGATGGCGACGGTAGCGGTGCCGCCGGCGGGCGAGCGCGCTGTGCAGCGGGCGGTTGGGGACGGCTTCCCGACCGCATCGCTGGTGCGGGTGAAGGATGTGATCGACCAGGTGAGCACGCTGCTCGGGCAGCTGTCGGCGGCGATCCGCGCGGCGGCGTCGGTGACGGTGGCGGCGGGGATCGCCGTGCTGGTGGGGGCGCTGGCAGCCGGCGCGCGGGCGCGGACCTATGATGCGGTGCTGCTCAAGCTGCTCGGTGCCAGCCGGCGGCAGGTGGCGGCGACGACGCTGATCGAATACGGCCTGCTGGCGGCAATCGTCGCCGGGCTGGCGCTGCTGCTCGGGTCGGTGGCCGGGTGGTTCGTGATCACCCAGGTGTTCGAGCTGGAATGGCAGCCGATATGGTGGCCGGTGGTGGCTACGGTGCTGGTCGGCGCGGTGGTGACCGTGGTGCTGGGGCTGCTGGGCTCGTGGCAGGCGCTGTCGGCGCGGCCGAACGCGGTGCTGCGCGGGCTTTAGGGGGCCGACCTTCAGATGAAGAATGCCTCCGGCGGCTGGGGCCGCAGGCCCCAGACCCCGATGATTGGGCCTCCGCAGGCAAAAGCAGGACGACCTTATGGATCAACCAGATAATTGGGGTCTGGGGCCTAAGGCCCCAGCCGCCGGAGGCACTCTGTCTTGCCGCCGGCGACAATTGCGGCAGTGCGACGCCGCTGAGCATTGAAAAAATCGGCGTTATCCCCGATATTGCTCGCATCACCGGCAGGCACGCCGGCTTTTGGGAGGTTATTGATGGCCAATCAGTTTGATCCGCGGCTTGATGCCAGGATCGGTTCTGGGCGGGCGTCCGCAGAGGTTTCGGCCAGCTTCGATGCGGGCCTGCGCGCCCATATGCTTTCGGTTTACAACTATATGGCGTCGGGCGTTCTGCTGACCGGCATCATCGCGTTGCTGTTTGCGCAGGGCGCGACACCGGAACAGTCGCTCGCCGGCCAGATCTTCATGCAGCCGGGTATCCTGAAGTGGGTTGTCATCCTGGCACCGCTCGGGCTGGTGATGTGGCTGAGCTTCGGCATCAACCGCCTTTCCGAAGGCGCTGCCAAGGCGATCTTCTGGGCCTATGCGGCGCTGATGGGCGCCTCGCTGTCGACGATCTTCCTCGCCTATACGGGCGCGTCGATTGCCCAGACCTTCTTCGCCACTGCTGCGGGTTTCGCGGGGCTGAGCCTCTACGGCTATACTACCAAGCGTGACCTGTCCGGCTTCGGCAAGTTCCTGCTGATGGGCCTGATCGGCATCATCGTCGCGTCGCTGGCCAATCTGTTCTTTCAGTCCAGCGCACTGAACCTCGGCATCTCGATCATCGGCGTGTTCCTGTTTGCCGGCCTGACTGTTTATGACACGCAGAAGATCAAGAACATGTACGCCGAAGTGGCAGGTACGTCGTTTGCCGGCAAGGCCGTAATCATGGGCGCGCTGACGCTGTACCTCGACTTTATCAACCTCTTCCTGTTCCTGCTGCGCTTCATGGGCGACCGCCGCTAACAGCGGTTCAGGACTGACAGATCGAGCCCGGCGGGTTGTCCCCCGCCGGGCTTTTTTTGTGCGCGCCGTGGGGAGGAAGGAGGCCGCCGGCGGCTGGGGCCGCAGGCCCCAGACCCCATCAAGGGGCTTTCGACGTGCATGAACCGCCGGCGTTTATCCCCGGCCTCACTCTTGGGGTCTGGGGCCTGCGGCCCCAGCCGCCGGACGCACCCTTATAGATCTTCCGGGCGGTCGATGTCGCGGTGGATGGCGGCGGAGGGGGCGGGAACTTCGGTGACGGGGAGGCCGGGGAGCAGGCGCCGGGCGCCTTCGTCGCCGGTGAGGGTCATGAGCGTGGGCCAGTGGGCGCGGGGCCAGCGGACGGGGTTGCCGCGCTGGCCGTTCCAGACGGGCAGGGCAATGCCGGGGGTGGCGGCGAGGGTGGCGAGCAGGGCGGGTTCGAGGTCCGGCATGTCGGCGAGGGCGATGAGAGCGGCGTCCCAGGTTGCGGGGGCGGCGGCGAGGCCGGCGCGGAGCGAGTGCGCCATGCCGAGGACGTGATCGGGGGCGTGAACGAGGGTGAGGGGCAGAGCGGCCAGCGCGGTGGCGACGGCATCGGCGTGGGCGCCGGTGACGACGATGACGGGAAGGTCAGCGGCGAGCAGGGCGCGGGCGGCGTGGACGATGAGCGGCTGGCCGCGCAGGGTGGCGATCTGCTTGGCGCTGCCGAAGCGGCGGGCGCTGCCGGCGGCGAGGAGCAGGGCGCCGGTGGTCATTCGGGCGGTCATGCGCGGGGTTGCGGGCGTTCGGCTTCGGGCAGCAGGCCGCCGGTGCCCATGCGGGCGATGTCGGCGCTGGTGACGGCGAGGCCGGCGACGAGGCGCTCGAGGACGATATCGAAGCCGTTGCGGCGCGGCGAGCGGGCGCAGCCGGGAAGGCCGATGACCGGGCGGCCGTCGAGATGCCCCAGGACGAGCATGTTGCCGGGATCGACGGGCATGCCGAGGCGGATGATCTCGCCGCCGGCGGCGACAATGGCGGCGGGGATGACGTCGGCGCGGTCGACGCTGGCCGAGGCGCCGACGATCAGGATGATGGCTTCCGGGCGGGCGGCGAGGGCGGCGGCGAGGGCGGCGGTGTCATGCGGGACGGCGCCGGCGTTGGTGAATGGGCAGCCGAGCGCGGTGATGCGGGCGCGGGTGACACGGGCAGTCTTGGCCATGGCCTTGTCGGCGAGGCCGGGGAGGCGGGTGGCGAGCAGGGCGACCGGCTGCGGGCGGAACGGGTGGAGGCGGAGCGGATGGGCGGCGGCGACGGCGGCGGCGAGGGTGGCGCTGTCGACGGCGTAGCGGATGACCTTGATGGTGGCGACGATCTCGCCCTGGCTGACGCGGGCGAGCGGGGCGAGGGTGCCAATGGTCAGCGATTCATCAAGGCTGTTGATGGTATCGATGGCGGCGGGGTGGAGTTCGATCAGGCCGTCGGCGGTGGCGGCGAGGTTGGCGCGGCCATGGGCGGCGGGCAGCGCCTCGATGCCGTGACCGGCCAGCGCCCGGGCGAGGGTGGCAGCGGCGTCGTCCTCCCCGACGTCATCGGGGTCGAGCCGGGCGACGGTGAGACGGTTGAGGCCGGCGGCGGCGGCGGCGGCGAGATCGCCGGCGGTGAGAAGGCGGCCCTTGCTCCAGCGGGTGTCGCCGAGCCGCTGGCCGTGGGCGAGCAGCGCGCCTTCAGCGGCGGCGAGCGGCAGGTCCTCGAAGCGCACGCTCAGCGTCGGAGGGCGAGGATCGGCGCCTTGTGCCAGGCGGCGGTCAATTCGGCGGCGATGCTGAGCGCGATTTCGGCCGGGCCTTCGGCACCGATGGCGAGGCCAGCGGGGCCGTGAATCCGGTCGAGGTCGGCTTCGGCGATGCCGCGGGCGGCGAGGCGTTCGCGGCGCTTGCCGTGGTTCTTGCGGCTGCCGAGCGCGGCGACATAGAAGGCCGGTGAGGCGACGGCGGCGGCGAGGGCGACATCGTCGATCTTCGGGTCGTGGGTGAGGGCGACGACGGCGCTGGCGGCGTTGGGCGCCCATTCGGCCAGCGCCTCGTCCGGCCAGCGGCGATCGAGCGGCAGGCCGGCGAAGCGGCTCTCGGTGGCGAACAGGGTGCGCGGATCGATGATGGTGGTGGCGATGCCGAGCGCCTGGGCGAGCGGCACCAGCGCCTGGGCGATATGGACGGCGCCGATGATTGCCAGCCGGCGCGGCGGCGACCAGGGGCGGACGATCAGCGTTTCCGGCGGGGTTTCATGGGGGCCGGCGGCGCGGCTCTGGCCGGTGTCGGGATCGGTGAGCACCGTTTCGCTGTGCCCGGCGCGGGCGGCGTCGGCGAGGGTGTCGATCAGCGCGGCCGGATAGCCATCATCGGCGAGGCGCTGGACGCGGACGCGGATACTGCCACCGCAGGCTAGCCCGACCTGCCAGGCGGTTTCGTCGGCGACGCCGTAATCGAGGACCCGCTGGCCTTCGCCGCTGGCGAGCAGGGCCTGGGCCTCGACTATGACATCGCCCTCGACGCAGCCGCCGCTGACCGAGCCTTCGAAGGCACCGTCATCGCGGATTGCGAGGTGGCTGCCGGGGCGGCGCGGCGCCGAGCCCCAGGCGCTCTCGACCGTGGCGATGGCGACCTTGTGGCCGGCCGCTGCCCAGCGGGCGGCGGCCTGCAGGGTGGCGAGGTCTTCATTGCCGTCGGCCATGGCGCTCAGCCCCATTGCCAGAACAGGAAGGCAAGGACGAGCAGGATCAGCAGGCTGGCCCAGACGGTGGGGGAGAGACCCTTGCCGGTGGCGGGCGGGGTGGGCGTTGGGGCAGGAGAGGCGGATACGGCTTCGGGGGCCTGGGCGGCGACGGGGACGGACGGCAGCTCGGGTGCGACGGTCAGTTCGGGTGGGGTTTCGAGCTCAGCCTTGAGCCGGGCGAAGAAGCTTTCAGCATAGCCCTTGGCGGTGCCTTCGATCAGCCGGGCGCCGAGTTGGGCCAGCTTGCCGCCGACCGACGAGCGGACATCATAGGACAGGGTGGTGCCTGCGCCGGCGTCTTCGAGCCGGACATCGGCCTCGCCCTTGGCGAAGCCGGCGACGCCGCCCTTGCCCTCGCCGACCAGCCGGTAGCTGGTGCCTTCGACAACGTCGGTGAGCCGGACGAAGCCACTGAAGGTGGCGCGGACCGGGCCGACCTTGGCGTTCATCTTGCCTTCGAGCCGCTCGCCGTCCTCGGCGGCGGTTCGAGTGAGGGTCTCGACGCCCTCGATGCAGCGGGCCAGCGTGTCGGGGTCGTTGAGTGCCGCCCAGACAGAGTGGCGGGGGGCGGCGATGTCGACGGAGCCGGAGAGGTTCATGGGCGGAGGCTTTCTGGTTCGAAGGATGTTCATAGCGCGCTGCGGGGCCCTGTGTCAGCCCGGGGTGCCAAGTCTTCGCCTCATGAACAGACGGCTGGCGGAGTATGAATATTTCATGCTTTGCGGATTCCCTGCAGTCTTATATGATGGACCATTCGCTGGGGAGCGAGCGTTGCGTGGAGGGGGCTTTTGGAACATATTCTCGATATTGAGGCCGACGTTGAAGAAGCGGTCCTTCGTGGCACTGTGAAGTGGTTCGATCCGGTGCGCGGCTATGGATTCATGGTGCCGGCAGACGGGATCGGCAGCGATGTTCTCATTCATTTTACCGTGGTGCGCGATGCCGGTCGGCGTACGCTGCCGGAAGGCGCGACGCTGACCTGCGGTGTGGTGGCGCGGGACCGCGGGCGCCAGGCCCGGCGCATCATCGACATCGACTTGTCCACCGCCATTGGCCCCGATCCGGAGGCCGTGGCCGAGCGTGCGGCCGACCGGGTCAACCCGCAGGCAATGCTGGCCGCGGCAGGCGCTTATGAGGACGTCCAGGTCAAGTGGTTCAACCGGCTGAAGGGCTATGGTTTCGTGGTGCGGCCGGGCGGCGACGAGGATATTTTCGTGCACATGGAGACGGTTCGGCGCGCCGGGCTGCTTGAACTGGCGCCGGGCCAGGCCTTGCAGGCGCGCATCGCCTCGGGGCATAAGGGGCCGCTGGTCGTCACCATCCTGGCAGGCGGAGCCAGCGCGCCCGAGGCCTGACCCTATGCGTATTGTCGTGTTGCCGTTTGCATTTCTCGGTCTGTTGTTGGCCGTGCCGGCGGCGGCATGCCCCAATGTCGGGCTGCCGGAGCAGACGGTGACGATGGTGACGCGCACCGGCAGCCATCGCTATGTCGTGGACCTGGCGGCGACGTCAGACCAGCAGAGCTGCGGGCTGATGTTCCGCGAGACGATGGCGCGCGACCGCGGGATGATTTTTCCGTTCTCGCCGCCGCGCCAGGCCTCGTTCTGGATGATGAACACGCCGCTGCCGCTCGACCTGGTATTCGTCGGGCCTGACGACAGGGTGGTCAGTATCGGTGCGGGCAAGCCCTATTCACGGGCGATGATCGACTCGGGCGGGATTACGGCGGCGGTGATCGAGCTGAATGCCGGCGAGGCGACGCGGATCGGGTTGCGGCCCGGCGACAAGGTGCGGCGGAAGCGCTGAGTTTCGAAGCGCACAGGCGGGGAAGGGCTTGCCTTTGTCGGCCCGCTGGGGTTTGAGAGGCGCATGGGAATGCTCTCGACCTTGTTCACCTGGTGGAACGGCCCTGGTGTCGGTACCCGGATCTTCACCAGCCGCAACGGCACCGAAGTCGGACGCGACGGCGAAGGCAATATCTATTACCGCAGCGGCAAGGCCGGCGACCCCGGCGAACGGCGCTGGGTGATCTACAATGGCGCGCCCGAGGCCACGCGGATTCCCCCCGAATGGCACCAGTGGATGCACAAGACCGTGGCGCTGCCGCCGAGCGAAGCGCCGGTGACGGCGCGCGTCTGGGAGCGGCCCTGGGTGCCCAATGCGACCGGCACGGTGGCGGCCTATCGCCCGGCCGGTGCGCTGGAAAGCGGCGGCAAGCGGGCGGCGGCAACCGGGGATTATCGCGCCTGGTCGCCGGACGCATGACGTGAAGGCGCTGCTGAAGGACAATATCGTCGAAGCGCTGGTCGGTCTGATGGTCGTGCTGGTGGCGCTGTTTTTCGTCAATTTCGCCTGGGAGCGGACGCAAGCCGGGCGCGGCGACGGCTATCTGCTGGTCGCCAAATTCCCGAGCGTTGCCGGCATCACGCCAGGCACCGATGTGAAGCTCGCCGGCATCACCGTGGGGCGGGTGGCGGCGCAGCGGCTCGATCCGGCCAGCTATCAGGCGGTACTCGAGCTTTCGATCCAGTCCAATCTCAAGCTGCCGATCGACAGTAGCGCGGCAATCACCAGCGAAGGTCTACTCGGCGGCAATTTCATCGCGCTCAATCCCGGTGCCGACGAGGTGATGCTGAAGCCCGGCGAGGAGATTATCGAGACCTCGGGCGCGGCCGACCTGATGGGGCTGATCGGCAGTGTGGTCAATCGCAGCGGCGGCGACAGTGGCGGCAGCGGCGAGGCTGGCGGTGGCATGGGTGGGGGCGAGAGCAGCAGCAGCGATGCCGCGCCGCAATAGCCGTTTCCTGTTGCTGATCGCTGCCGGGGTGACTGCCAGCGTTGCGGTGGCCCAGACGACAGCACCGGCAATGGCGCCCGCCACCACGCCGGCCCCGAAGCCCGCACCCAAGCCGGCGACGCCCGCGCCAGGTGCCACGCCCAATGCCGAGCGCGTCGTGACGATTGCGGCGCTCGACAAGCGGACCGGTGTGACCCGCAGCTTCGAAGGCAAGCCGGGCGAGGAGTTCCGCTTTGGCGACCTGGCGGTGGTGGCGCGAAGCTGCGAGACGACGCCACCGTGGGAATCGCGGCTGACCGGCGCCTTCCTGCAGATCGACGAGGTCGGTGCGCGCAGCCGCAGGCGGGTGTACTCAGGCTGGATGTTCGCGCAGAGCCCGTCGCTGAATCCGCTTGAGCACCCGCGCTACGATGTCTGGGTCAAGGCCTGTGCGATGACATGGCCGGAGACCGGGCCTGACACAGTGGCGGCGGGGTCAACCCCATCGGCGAGCCGGTCCAGCGCGCCGAAATCGGCGGCGACGCCGAGCGCGCCGGAGAGCAGCGACCGATAGGTCTTCCGCTCGATCTCCCGGGCACCGAAGCGGGCGAGATGCTCGGTGAGGAACTGGGTATCCAGCAGGGTGAAGCCGCCGACGCGCAACCGCACGACCAGCGCCGCCAGCGCTGCCTTTGATCCGTCGGTGACATGGGTGAACATCGATTCGCCGAAGAAGGCACCGCCCAGCCGTACGCCGTAGAGCCCGCCGGCCAGCCGGCCGTCCGCCGTCCAGGCCTCGACGCTGTGCGCCTGGCCGCGGGCGTGGAGCGCGATGCAGGCATCATGGATCAAACCGTTGATCCAGGTCTGTGGGCGGCCGGGGCCGGGGGCCGCGCAGGCGGCGAGGACCCGGGCAAAGGCGCGGTCATGGGTGAAGTGAAACTGGTCCCGCTTCAGCGCCTTGATCAGGCTGCGCGGGGCATGGAAATCGGCGAGCGGCAGCACGCCGCGACGCTTGGGCTCGACCCAGAACACGTCCGGGCTGTCGGCGGTCTCGGCCATCGGGAAGATGCCGCTGGCATAAGCGCGCAGTAGCATTTCGGGATCGAGCCGGCGGTTGAGCGGGCGGCTCATGCGGCCATCCAGACCGGTGGCGTGCGCTGGTGCCACTCGAGCTGGCGCTCAAGGGCGTAGGCCAGCTCGAGCAGCCGACGCTCGCCGCCGGGTGCGGTGGTGAACTGTATGCCGATCGGCAGGTTGTCCTGGGTCTGGCCGATGGGGAGCGCGATGGCGGGGGCGCCGGCGGCGTTTTCGATTGGGGTGTAGGCGACGTAGCGGAGGAGCAGTGGTTCGAGCTCTTCATAGGATTTGCGCGGGTCGAGCTGGCCGAGTGCCAGCGGCGCCAGGCCGAGCACCGGCGTCATCAGCACGTCGAAGCGCTCGAACTGGGCGGTATAGGCGCGGTCGAGGAGCGAGAGCGTCGCGATGGCGGCATCGATGTCGGGCCGCTTCAGGGCGGCGCCCTGCGCGGCCCAGCTCAGCGACAGCGGCTCGACGTCCTCGGGCGTCGCGGGGCGACCGAGATAGGCGCCGACCGCTTGCACGGCCGTTGCCGCCCACAGGCTCCAGAGACGGCTGAAGGACTCGGCCACCGCCTCGCCGTGCCACGGCGGCGTGAAGTCGACCAGACGATGGCCCAGCCTGGCCAGCAACTGCGCCGCCTGGTCGAACACGGCGCCGACCGCTTCGTCCGGATCGGTACCCACGGACGCGCGGCGGCCAAGCGCAATGCGAAGGCGCTGATCGCCGGCACCGGTGACGAGGCCTATGGCAGGATAGCGGGCGTCGCTGCCGCGCGCCTCGGCCGCGGCGAGCCAGGCGGCGGTGTCGCGAACCGTGCGGCTGAGGCAGCCGTTGACGGGAAAATCGGTGACCTGGCGGCGTGCCGCCTCGCCGCCCATGCGGCCGCGGCTGGGCTTGAGGCCGACGAGGCCGCAGGCCGACGCCGGGATGCGGATCGAGCCGCCGCCATCATTGGCATGGGCGACGGTGACGATGCCGGCGGCAACGGCCGCGGCCGAGCCGCCAGACGAACCGCCGGCGCTGTGGCCGAGCTTCCAGGGGTTGGCGACCGGGCCGGTGAGCAGCGCCTCGGAGGCGGGCAGCAGGCCGAACTCGGGCAGGTTGGAGCGGCCGATAGGGATGATGCCGGCG
>NZ_JBIMKZ010000048.1:0-6537 GCF_051860865.1 Polymorphobacter sp.
GGTAGACGCGCGGGACTCAAAATCCCGTTCCGCAAGGAGTGTCGGTTCGAGCCCGACCGCCCGCACCATCGCTCGCTCAAGCCAGGCCATGCCCGAGAAAATGCTCGGCGACCGCGGCATGAAAAGCGGCTCCGCGGGGCATCACCGCTTCGTCGAGCATCATCCTCGTGCTGTGCAGGCCGCAGCAGCTGCGCCAGTCGCTGCCATCGACCGCGGCGCCCAGGAAGAACATTGCACCGGGCACCTTCTCCAGCACATAGGCGAAATCTTCGGCGCCCATGATCGGGTTGGCCAGGTCTTCCCAGCCGTTATCGCCAAACAGCCCCCGCGCCACCGTCCGCCCGAGCGCAACGGCGCGGCCATCACAGACGGTAACCGGAAAGCCCGGATCGAATCGCACGCTGGCCGTGGCACCGTGCGCGGCGGCAATACCGGGGACCAGCCGGGCCAGCCCGGCCTGGACGCTGGCCCGGCGTTCCGCAGACAGTGTGCGCAGCGTGCCGAGCATCTCGGCGCGATCGGGAATCACGTTGTCGGTCGTGCCGGCCGTGATCCGGCCGATGGTGACAACAGCCGGATCGAACACCGACACCTGGCGGGTGATATAGCTCTGGATCGCCCCGACGATCTCGCACGCGATCGGCACCGGGTCCAGCGCATCATGCGGCATCGAGGCATGGCCGCCGCGTCCCTGCACGGTGATGAACAGCTTGTCGGCCGAGGCCAGCAGCGGCCCTGGCCGGCCGGCGAAGACGCCGTGCCGGGCATTGGGCATGATGTGCAGCGCAAACGCCGCATCGGGCAGCGGATCGAGCAGCCCGTCCTCGATCATGTAGCGCGCGCCGTGATGGCCCTCCTCGCCGGGCTGGAACATGAACAACACCGAGCCCGGCAGCTTGTCGCGCCGCGCGCATAGCAGCCGCGCCGCGCCCGCCAGCATGGCGACATGGCTGTCATGCCCGCAAGCGTGCATCGCGCCAGGCGTCGTCGAGGCAAAGTCGAGCCCGGTATCCTCCGGCATCGGCAAGGCGTCGGTATCGCCGCGCAGCAGCACGGTGCGGCCATTGGCCGGCCCCTGCAGGCGAGCGACAAGGCCGCTGGTGCTCGGCCCCTGCCGCCATTCGAGCGGCAGGTCGGCCAACGCAGCCCGGATCTTGTCGGCGGTCCGGGGATTGTGCAGCCCTAACTCGGGGTCGGCATGGATGGCGCGGCGCAGCGCGGTAATCTCCGGGGCGATGGCCAAGGCAGAATCGAGCAGGCTCATGCTAGACGCCATTGGCCCTGAAGTGCGCCAGCATCCGTTTCCAGCCATCCATGGCGGCGTCCGCCTTGTAGCTGGGACGGTAATCGGCGTGGAAGGCATGGTCGGCACCCGCATATACCCGGATCGTGCTCGCCCGCGCCGCCGGCGCCGAGGACGCCGCCAGCGCCTTGTTCATCGCCTCGACGTCGCTCAGCGGAATGCCGCCATCCTTCTCGCCATAAAGCCCCAGCACCGGCGCCTTGAGCGTGTCGACAATGTCGAGGGGCCGTCCCCGGCCCTCGGCGCCCGACAACCGTCCATACCAGGCAACACCGGCCTTGATTGCCGGGAAGCGCGCCGCCGCCATCCACACCACCGTGCCGCCCCAGCAGAAGCCGGTGATCGCGGTCCGGCCAGATGCGGTGAACGGCTGGGCGGCAAGCCAATCCAGCGTCCGGCCGACATCTTCCATCTGCTGCGGATAGCTCGCCGTGCTGACGAGTTTGATGATTTCGCCCATCTCCTTCATCGACGCGAGGCGGTTCTCCGGGTCGGCGCGGAAGAAGAAGCTCGGCGCCACAGCGACATAGCCCTGGCGCGCCAGCCTGCGGCAGATATCCCGGATATATTCATGCACCCCGAACACCTCGGACACCACGATCACCGCCGGATGCCGGCCCGGCTTGTCGGGCCGCGCCACGAACAGCGGCAGGCCGTCGGCGCTGGCCGTAGCGGTGACGAGCCCGTCGTCCGACGTCGTGATCGGTGCGGCATGGGCGACAGTGGCGATGGCGGCATAGCCGGCGGCGATTGCTGCGGCGGCGCCGCGACGACTGATATCCGGCGCGAGGAAGCTGGCCATGATTGATCTCCCGGAGATTGAATGGTCTTCTCGGACGATGATCCAGACTAGCCGGATATCCCGTTGAGGCAAGCGCGCCCGCCCCGGTCGCTATTGCTGCTGGCGTTGGCAGGCATCGCAGGCCTCGCCTGGGCCGAGCGCCGCTGGCCGCGCAGGGCGGCCATGCCCGACAGCGCTCGCCTGCGTACCAACCTCGCACTCGGCGCCATCAGCCTGGCCGTGGTGACGCTCGTCGAGCAGCCGCTTGCGATGCGGCTCGCCGGCCGCGTCGTCGCCCGGCGGCAGGGGCTGGTGCAGGCCTTGCCCGGCGCCTGGCTGCGTGACCTCGCAGCGATCCTGCTGCTCGATTACGCGACCTATCACTGGCACGTCGCCACCCACCGGGTGCCGCTGCTCTGGCGGCTGCACCGGGTCCATCACAGCGACCAGGCGATGGACTGGACGACGGCGCTGCGCTTCCACGGGCTGGACATGGCGCTGTCGGTACCGCTGCGGCTCGCCGAGGTCCGGCTGATCGGCGCTAGCCCCCGGGCGCTGGCACTTTACGGCGGCTGGTTCTTCGCCAATGTCGCCTTCCACCATGCCGACCTCAAGCTGGGCGCTGACCGGGAGCTGGCCTGGTTCCTGACGACGCCGGGGATGCACGACATCCACCACCGCGCCGACGCCGCCGCGCTCGATTCGAACTATTCCTCCGGCCTCAGCCTCTGGGACCGGGTCCATGGCACCTTCTCCGCTGCTCGCCCGGACGTCGGCATCGGCATTCCCGGCCTGGCGACGCAGCCACTGGCCGCCGCGCTGGCGTTGCCTTTCACGCGAGACACGCCCGGCTGATCCGGCTTGCCCACATGCATCTGCCGCCGCATGAACAGCATCGGCAAACAACAAGGATCCCAGGCCATCGCGATCATTGCTGACCCGGTGCCCGCTGTCGCCAGACCCTTCTGGCGGCAGCTCTATGTCCAGGTGCTGGTGGCGATCGTCGCCGGCGGCCTGCTCGGCTGGCTGTCGCCGGAGACCGGCGTGGCACTGAAGCCGCTCGGCGATGGCTTCATCCGGTTGGTCAAGATGGTAGTGCCGCCGGTGGTGTTCCTCACCATCGTCACCGGCATCGCCGGCATGCGCGGGCTGGGCCGGCTCGGCCGGGTCGTCGGCCGCACCTTCGCCTATTTCCTCAGCGTGTCGACACTGGCGCTGGTCATCGGCCTGGTGGTGGCCAATGTCGTGCGTCCGGGCGCCGGCCTGAACATCGATCCCGCCAGCCTCGAGACCGGCGCCGTCGCCGAATATGTCCAGAAGGCCGAAGACAGCGGCATCGTCGGTTTCATCACCGAGGTCATCCCCGATTCGATGCTCGGCGCCTTTACCAGCGGCAACCTGCTGCAGGTGCTGTTCCTCGCCATCACCACCGGCATCGCGCTGGGGCTGGTCGGCGATGCCGGTGCGCCCTTGCTACGGTTTCTCGAATCGGCGCAGGCGGTGGTGTTCCGGCTGGTGGCGATGTTCATGGCGCTGGCGCCGATCGGGGCGTTCGGCGCCTTCGCCTTCACCATCGGCCGCTTCGGGCCGGGGGCGATCGCCAATCTCGTCGGGCTGCTGGCGACTTTCTACATCACCTCGCTGCTGTTCGTGCTCATCGTGCTCGGCGTGGTGGCGCGGCTGGCGGGATTCTCGATCCTCCGGCTGATCGTCTATCTGAAGGCCGAGCTGTTCCTGGTGCTCGGCACCAGCTCGTCCGAAGCGGCGCTGCCCAGCCTGATGGAGAAAATGCAGGCGGCGGGCTGCCCCAAGCCGATCGTCGGGCTGGTGGTGCCCACCGGCTATTCGTTCAACCTCGATGGAACCAACATCTACATGACGCTGGCGGCGCTGTTCATCGCCCAGGCCACCAATGTCGAGCTGACGCTGGGCGAGCAATTGCTCCTGCTCGGCGTCGCCATGCTCAGCTCCAAGGGCGCCGCTGGCGTCACAGGCGCCGGCTTCATCACGCTGGCGGCGACGCTGGCCGTGGTCCCGGGCGTGCCGGTGGCCGGGATGGCGTTGATTCTCGGCATCGACCGCTTCATGTCCGAATGCCGGGCCCTGACCAACTTCATCGGCAATGCCGTCGCCTGCGTGGTGATCACCCGCTGGGAAGGCGCCGTCGACGAGGCGGCACTTGAGGCTGCGCTCGGCCGCCAGCGCGGGCTGGCGGCGCCGGTCGGTGAGACGGATACCGATTAGAGCCGCCCAATACCCGTCCGGTGCTTGACAGGGGCAGGGGGGGTATCTAGACGCGCCTTCTCGCCGAGAGATCTGCGGGTGTAGCTCAGTTGGTTAGAGCGCCGGCCTGTCACGCCGGAGGTCGCGGGTTCGAGCCCCGTCACTCGCGCCACTCCTTGGCGGTTTCTAACTTTCCGGAAATTGCCGTTTCAGAGCAGGGGTTTGCGCAGGCCATCCCAGCGCGCCAGCTCATGCGCGATCGACGTTTCAACCAGCGTTTCCCAGAGCGCTTCGGCCAGCCCGTCGGGCAGTCCGGCCTCGGCGGCAGCCGCGGCGACATTGGCGATGACTACGGCCTTGCGCGCTTCGTCGCGAACCTGGTTCCGCGCCGGCTTGATGCGCGCGGCGGCGTCCATATAGGCGAAGCGCTGGGCAAGCAGCGCCACCAGCGCCTGGTCGAGCGCGTCGACCCCGGCGCGTACCTCGGCCATCGTCGCACAGTCCTCGGCCGGAAGCGGATCGGCGGGCACCGGCCGGGTGGCAGGGCGGCTCAAGACCGGCTCCAGCGGCCGGTGTTCATCCAGACGAACAGCGGCTTGAGCGGCAAGACCCAGGCGAGCCCGAGGATCAGATAGGCCCCGACCATCAGCGCGGTCGGCAGCGTGGACAGCCAGTCGGCGGCGCTGGCCACCAGCACGGCATAGATGACGATATAGGCGATAAGCGCCAGGACGCCGACAGGCTTGCGCCAGCTTGGTTCGGATACAGGGACCATCAGCCGTCTCTAGCGGCTTTGTCGACATTCGACCAGTTGTGTTGGTGTCGCGATCCAGTCCATCCGCTCGTCATGCGGCTCCAGGGGCAGCGCCTCGGCAATCTGCACGTCGAAGGCCATGGCGATGGCGATCACCGGCCCCTGGGCACGCAGCCGGGCCAGCGTCCGGTCATAATAGCCGCCGCCCTGGCCGAGCCGGGCGCCATCACGGGCGACAGCGAGCACCGGCACCAGCAGCAGCCGGGGGCTGATCTCCGGCGCATCGACGGGCGGCTGCAGGATGCCGAGCGGGCCGGCGATCAGCCGTTGGTGCGGGGCGACATGAAACTGCAGATCGTCCCCGGCGATGCGTGGCAGGGCGAGGGAGCCCAAGATGCTTTCCGCCCAGCGCGGATCGATCTCGTCGCCCTGAGCGGCATAGCTGGCAACCGGTCCCGCCACCGTGCGCAGCGGCGTCAGGATCGCGGCGAGTGCCTGCGCAGCGACCAGGCATCCCTCGGTGCCGATTTCAGCGACATGCGCCCGCCGGCGCTGGCGAAAAATCCGGCGCAGCGCCGGCTTTTCTTGGGGCAGGGGCGGGGTGGCGGGACCGCCATGGGTCGTTTGCATGAAGATCCTCTGACGCCAAGTACGTCAGGTGGGCGCCGGGTAGAGCGGACCAGGATCCGCCCAGAGCCAGCTCCCTTAGGATGTGAATCGCCTCAGGGATGCTCGTCGCTCGTGCCGGGCAGTACCCGCCTCCCCATAGATAGGCGCGATCCCTGCCAGTCTCAAGCCATCATCGGCGGCGGCATCAAGCGCCGACGGGGGCTTCCAGCCGCTGGGCCAGCGCTTCGGCACGATCGGCGATCGTCGCCAGCGCCTCGGCCAGGGCCGGGTCGGCAACGGCCGGGTCTGCCGATGCCGGCGCGGCCGAGCGCAGCTCGTCCGCCAGCATCAGCGCCGCCATCAGCAGCAGCCGCGGCTCGTGCATCGGCCCGAGCTGTTCGACGAGCCGGTCGACCTTGGTGCCGACGTCGGCAGCCAGGCTCTCGAGATGGGCCTCGCCGCCCTCCTTGCAGGCCAGCGAATAGCTGCGGCCGGCGATCTGAACGGTCACTTGCGCCATCAGCTCGGCATTTCGAGCAGGGTGTCAACAGCCGTGAGTATTTCGCGTGCCTCGGCCTCGATGCGCTGAAGGCGCACATGATCTTTCTCGCGCGTCGCAAGCGCATTTTCGATCCGGCCGAGAGCCGTGACCAGCCGCTCGAGCTCGGGTTGGGGAGAGGCGGCTTGCATGGAAATAGCTACTCCCGATTTCAGTTAGTTGCACGACTCATATAAGAACATAGGTTAGCATCCGTCAAATCAACGGCGAGTTGGGAAATATACTTATGGCCGGGGCTGCGGCCGGGCTGCGGTTGACGCCTGCGCAGGGCTGTGGCCATTGTCCGGCGCGATTCGCCCCTGTTGCGG
>NZ_JBIMKZ010000048.1:6557-25130 GCF_051860865.1 Polymorphobacter sp.
TTTCGAACATGATTGGCGGGCAATGGACGATTTGAAGTCGATGGCCAACGCCATCCGGGCCCTGGCAATGGACGCGGTGGAGGCGGCTAATTCAGGCCATCCCGGCATGCCGATGGGCATGGCCGATGCCGCCACCGTGCTGTTTTCCCGCTTCCTGAAGTTCGATTCCAGCCGACCCGACTGGGCGGACCGGGATCGTTTCGTGCTTTCCGCCGGCCATGGCTCGATGCTGATCTATGCGCTGCTGCACCTTACGGGCTATCAGCGCCCGACGCTGGACGACATTAAGGCGTTCCGCCAGCTCGGCAGCCCCTGCGCCGGCCATCCCGAGAATTTCGAACTGCCGGGCATCGAGACCACGACCGGCCCGCTCGGCCAGGGTCTGGCCACCGCTGTCGGCATGGCCATCGCCGAGCGCCATCTGAATGCCGCCTATGGCGATGCGCTGGTCGATCACCGCACCTGGGTGATCGCCGGAGACGGCTGCCTGATGGAAGGCATCTCCCACGAGGCCGCCGGGCTCGCCGGCCATTTCCGCCTCGGTCGACTGAACGTGCTGTGGGACGACAACGGCATCTCCATCGACGGCCCGGTCAGCCTGTCCTCCAGCGAGGACGTGCGCGCCCGCTTCGTTGCGTCCGGCTGGCATGTCGTCAACTGCGACGGCCATGATACCGACGATGTCGCCCGCGCCCTTGCCGAGGCGCGCGACGATCCGCGTCCGTCGCTGATCGCCTGCAAGACGACGATCGGCTTCGGCGCCCCCAACAAGGGCGGCACCTCGGGCGCCCATGGCTCGCCGCTGGGCGCCGCCGAGATTGCGCTCGCCCGCCAAGCCCTGGGCTGGCCGCATGCCGCCTTCGAGGTGCCCGACGATATCCGCGCGGCCTGGCTCGCCGTCGGCGCCCGCGGCGCCGAAGCCCGCACCGCCTGGGAAGCGCGCCTCGCCGACTCCGGCAAGGCGGAGGACTTTAACGCCCGGATGGCGGCAGTCGTGCCGGCAGGTATGCTGGACGCATATATTGACGAGCTGCTGGCCGCGCCCCCGAAGGTCGCCAGCCGCAAGGCGAGCGAGATGGCGCTGGCCGTGCTCAACCCGGCCGTGCCGGCGCTGCTCGGCGGCTCCGCCGACCTCACAGGCTCGAACAACACCCGCACCAAGGACCAGACTGTCTTCACCGCCGACAATTACGCCGGCCGCCACGTCCATTACGGCATCCGCGAGTTCGGCATGGCCGCCGCGATGAATGGCATGGCGCTGCACGGTGGCGTCATTCCCTATGGCGGCACCTTCCTGGTGTTCGCTGATTATATGCGCAACGCCATCCGCCTGTCGGCGATCCAGCGTGTACGGGTCATCTATGTGCTGACCCATGATTCCATCGGCCTCGGCGAGGATGGCCCGACCCACCAGCCGATCGAGCATCTGATGAGCCTCCGCGCGATCCCCAATCTCGCCGTCTATCGCCCCGCGGACGCCGTCGAGACGGCCGAATGCTGGGCACTGGCGCTGGCTGACATGAAGCGGCCGTCGGTTCTGGCGCTGTCCCGCCAGAACCTTCCACCCATCCGTCAGAAGGGCGACACGCTCTCCGGCAACCAGGTCGCCAAGGGTGCCTATCGCCTCAAAGCTGCGACTGCGGCGCGTCGCGTGGTGCTGATCGGCACCGGCTCGGAAGTCGGCGTGGCGCTGGCGGCGGCCGAAGCGCTTGAAACGCACGGTCTCGGCTGCGATGTCGTCTCCATGCCCTGCTGGGAACAGTTCGCGGCGCAAACCTCCGCCTATCAGGCGGACATATTGCCAGACGACGCGCTGGTCGTTGCCATCGAGGCCGGTGTCACGCTGGGCTGGGAGCGCTGGGTCGGCCGCGACGGCCTGATCATCGGCATTGACAGTTTCGGCGCCTCGGCACCGGCTGAAGACCTCTATGCGCATTTCGGCCTGACGGGCACCGCCGTCGCTACAAAGGTTTTGGACAAGCTGCAGGTCCGCTAAAGCGGGCAGCAGGAACGGAAAGGATAACGACATGGCCATCAAGGTCGCAATCAACGGGTTCGGTCGGATCGGCCGCAACGTGCTCCGCGCCATCGCCGAGAGCGGACGGACCGACATCGAGGTCGTGGCGATCAACGATCTCGCCGATGCTGCCGCCAACGCCCGCTTGCTGATGCGCGATTCGGTCCATGGCCGCTTCCCCGGTACCGTCGAGGCCGATGGTGATGCGATCATCGTCAACGGCCAGCGCATCCGTGTCACCGCTGAGCGCGACCCGGCCAAGCTGCCGCACGCCGAGATGGGCATCGACATCGCCCTCGAGTGCACGGGCTTCTTCACCAGCGCCGACAAGGCCGGCCTGCACCTGTCCGCCGGCGCCAGGCGCGTGCTCGTCTCGGCCCCGGCCAAGGGCGCCGACCTGACCGTCGTCTATGGCGTCAACCACGACAAGCTGACCGCCGACCACAAGATCGTCTCCAACGCCTCTTGCACCACCAACTGCCTGGCGCCGGTGGCGATGATCCTCGACCGCGAGTTCGGCCTGGTGAAGGGCCTGATGACCACGATCCACGCCTATACCAACGACCAGAAGATCCTCGACCAGATCCATGAAGACCCGCGCCGCAGCCGCGCCGCCGCGCTATCGATGATCCCCACCACCACCGGTGCCGCCCGCGCCGTCGGCGAGGTGCTGCCGCAGCTCAAGGGCAAGCTTGATGGTTCGGCCGTCCGCGTGCCGACCCCGAATGTCTCGATGGTCGACCTGACCTTCGTCGCCGGTCGCGAAACCAGCAAGGATGAAGTCAACGCCAAGCTGAAGGCTGCCGCTGACGGCGAACTCAAGGGCGTGCTGGACTGGACCGACGAACCGCTGGTTTCGGTCGACCTCAACCACACCCCCGCCTCGTCGACGGTCGACTCGCTGGAAACCGCCGTCATCGGCGGCACGCTGGTCCGCGTCGTCTCCTGGTATGACAATGAATGGGGCTTCTCCAACCGCATGGCCGACACCGCGGTCGCCATGGGCAAGCTGCTCTGAGCAATGGCCTTTCGTACCCTTGACGATCTCGGAGATGTAGCGGGCCAGCGGGCCCTGGTGCGATGTGATCTGAACGTGCCGATGCAGGACGGCGAGGTGAGCGATGCCACCCGCCTGCGTGCCTCGGTGGCCACGCTTGCCGAACTGGCCGATCGCGGCGCCCGCGTGCTGGTGCTGTCGCATTTCGGCCGGCCCAAGGGTCGCGAGCTAGATGCCAGCTTGGCCCCGCTAGCCAGCGCGCTTTCCGATGTGCTCGGCCGCCCAGTCCGCTTTATCGCCGATTGCATCGGTGCCGACGCCGAGGCGGCCGTCGCTGCCATGGCCCCGGGCGAGATCGCGCTGCTGGAAAACACCCGCTTCCACGCCGGCGAGGAAGCGAACGCTCCCGATTTCGTCGAGGCACTGGCGAAGCTCGGTGATCTTTACGTAAACGACAGCTTCTCCACCGCACACCGCGCCCATGCCTCCACCGAGGGGCTGGCGCATGTGCTCCCTGCCTATGCCGGCCGCGCCATGCAGATCGAGCTCGATGCGCTGGAGGCCGCGCTTGGCGCCCCGCAGCGGCCGGTGGCGGCGATCGTCGGCGGTGCCAAGGTGTCGACCAAGCTCGATGTACTCGGCCATCTCGTCGGCCGCGTCGACCATCTGATGATCGGCGGCGCCATGGCCAATACCTTCCTGGTTGCCAAGGGCGTGTCGGTCGGCAAGTCGCTGGCCGAGCCGGGCATGGCCGAAACGGCGCTGGATATCCTGGCGAGCGCCGAAAAGGCCGGGTGCACGGTCCACCTGCCTTACGAAGTGGTGGTCGCGAAGGAATTCGCCGCCGGTGCCCCCAATCACGCCGCCAATGTCTTTGAAGTCGCCGACGACGAGATGATCCTCGATATCGGCCCGGCCGCCGTCGAGGCGCTGGCCGACGCGCTGAAGACCTGCGCCACCTGCGTCTGGAACGGCCCGCTCGGCGCCTTCGAGATCGCCCCTTTTGACGCCGGCACCGTGGCACTGGCACGGATCGTCGCCGGGCTGACCGCCAGTGGCCAGCTGAAGAGCGTTGCCGGCGGCGGCGACACGGTCGCGGCGCTCAATCACGCCGGTGTCGTCGACGAATTCAGCTTCGTCTCGACAGCCGGCGGTGCATTTCTGGAATGGATGGAAGGGCGCGTGCTCCCCGGTGTGGCCGCGCTCGAAACAATGTGATGGAGGCTTGAATGGCAATGACAGCGGCAGTCCGGGCAATCCTGGCGAACTACGAGAGCGACAATCCCGGCGTGAAGGCGAACCTCGCGCGCATGCTGATGCAGGGCCGCCTCGGCGGCACCGGCAAGATGGTGATCCTGCCGGTCGACCAGGGCTTCGAGCACGGCCCGGCACGCAGCTTCGCGCCCAATCCCGCGGCCTATGATCCGCATTACCATTTCCAGCTGGCGATCGACGCCGGCCTGTCTGCCTATGCCGCGCCGCTCGGCATGATCGAGGCCGGCGCCGACACCTTCGCCGGCCAGATCCCGACCATCCTCAAGGTCAATTCATCGAACAGCTGGGCGACCAACATCAACCAGGCCGTCACCGGCACCGTCGACGACGCGCTGCGCCTCGGCTGCGCGGCGATCGGCTTCACCATCTATCCGGGCGCCGAAGATGTCTTCGACATGCTCGAGGAGATCCGCGAGCTGTCGTCCGAGGCCAAGGCCGTCGGCATCGCCACGGTGATCTGGAGCTATCCGCGCGGCGGCAAGCTTTCCAAGGATGGCGAACTGGGCCTCGATGTCGGCGCCTATGCCGCGCACATCGCCGCACTCTGCGGCGCCCACATCATCAAGGTCAAGCTGCCGACCGACCATATCGAACAGAAGGACGCCAAGAAGTCCTATGAGGGCGGCGACTGGTCGACCCAGGCCAAGCGCGTCGCCCATGTCCGCCAAGCCTGCTTCAACGGCCGCCGCATCGTCGTTTTCTCGGGTGGCGCCACCAAGGGCGTCGACGCCGTCTACCAGGATGCGCGCGACATCCGCGACGGCGGCGGCAATGGCTCGATCATCGGTCGCAACACCTTCCAGCGCCCGCGCGACGAAGCGATTGCCATGCTCGACAAGATCATCCGCATCTATCTGGGCCAGGAATGACCCCCGACACGGAAGACGAGACCATCCCGCTGCCCGAGGACTTCGGGCAGCGGTTCGAGCGCCAGTTCCGCCCAGCCTGCCAACTCTATGTCGTATCGCCGCCGGCCATCGTGCTGGCGGACTTCGTCGAGGCGGCCAAGGCGGCATTCGATGGCGGACCGGTTGCAGCCTTCCAGCTACGGCTCAAGGACGTCTCCGACGACGACATCCTGCGCGCCTGCGAGGCGCTGCGGCCGGTCTGCGAAGCCGCCGATGTCGCCTTCCTGCTCAACGACCGCGCCGACCTCGCCTTCAAGGCCGGTGCCGACGGCGTTCACCTCGGACAGTCCGACGGCAGCATGGCCGACGCCCGGCTGCTGCTGGGGCCCAACAAGACCATCGGCCGTACCTGTCACGACAGCCGCCATCTCGCCATGGAAGCCGGCGAGCAGGGCGCCGACTATGTGGCATTCGGCGCCTTCTACGATACCACTACCAAGCCCAGCCATTACCGCCCGTCGCCGGCCATCCTCAGTTGGTGGACGACCCTGTCGCAAATCCCCGTCGTCGCCATCGGCGGTATCTTTCCGGACAATGCGGCACCATTGGTCGCCGCCGGCGCGGACTTCATCGCCGTAGTCAGGGCCGTGTGGGACCATCAGGATGGCCCCGGCGCCGGCGTGGCGTCGTTCGGCCCGGTGCTGAAGATGCCCCGCGACTGACCTTTACTGCCAGGGATTGCGCCGCGCGCCGACGCCCAACGCACTGGGCCGTGGAGACTCGGCGCGCGGCGAAATTGGCCGCGCCGCCATCGCGCGGGGCGGAGAGCCCGGCGCCATCCGCGCCAGCGCCGCGATACGGTTCTCCGCCGCCGGGTGGGTGCTGAACAGATTGTCCCGCACGCCGCCGGCGCCCTGGCCCATGATGTACAGTGAGGCGGCGGCCGGATTGGCCTCGGCGACATGGTTCGGAATGCTCGCACCGCGCTGCAGCTTGGCCAGCGCCGAGGCCAGCGCCTGCGGGTTGCCGGAAATCTCCGCCCCCATCGCATCGGCGCCATATTCGCGTCCCCGGCTGATCGCCATCTGCACCAGCGCCGCGGCAATCGGCGCGACGATCATCGCGGCAATCGCGAACAGCGGGTTGCGGTTCTCCCGGTCACCGAAGAACAGCGCGAAATTGCCGAGCATCGAGATGGCACCGGCCAGCGTCGCAGTGACCGTCATCACCAGCGTGTCCCGGTTCTTCACATGCGCCAGCTCATGCGCCATCACCGCCGCCAGCTCGTCGCGCGTCAGGATCGCCATCAGCCCCGTAGTCGCGGCGACCGCGGCATTCTCCGGGTTGCGGCCGGTGGCGAAGGCATTGGGCTGGGCCTCGTCGACAATGTAGACGCGCGGCATCGGCAGCCCGGCGCGCGCCGCGAGCGGCGCCACAATGGCATGCAGCGGATGCCCGGCCGGTACCTCCTGCGCCTTGTGCATGCGCAGGACCATCTTGTCCGAGTTCCAATAGGCGAAGAGGTTCATGGCAGCCGCAATGGCCAGGGCGATCGCCGCCCCGCCCGCGCCGCCGAGCATATAGCCAAGGCCCATGAACAGCGCCGCCATGGCGGCCATGAGCATGAAAGTACGCATATGGTTCATGGCCGCAAGATGGTGCTGCCGTCCCCTTTTTCAAGCGGCAGCCCAGGCGTCATCGCCCGGCGGAACAGCACCATGCCAACCACCGTCAGCGGCACCGCCAGAATGACCCCGAGCGGCCCGAACAACAGCGCGGCGGCAATCAGGCTGAAGATGGTCAGCGCCGGCGGCAGGTCGGCCAGCTTGCCCTGCGCCATCGGCGTTACGACATTGCCCTGAACCTGCTGCACAACGAAGAGGGCGAGGATGGTGAAAATGCCCGTCTCCGGGCTGATCGAGAAGCCGATGAGCACCGCCGGCACCGAGACCAGGATCACGCCCAGATAGGGCACGAATTCGCAAAGACCGGCCACAAAGCCGATTGCCAGCGCCGACGGCAGGCCGACCAGAGACAGGCCGATCGAGGTGCCAACGGCAACGAACGCCATGCTAACAGCCTGTGCCTTCAGCCAGGCACCGAGCGCGACATGAATCGCTTCGAGCACGCCCTCGACGCTGCGGCCGCCAAGCCTTTCGATGACCCGCGTCAGACCCCTTAGGTAAAGCCCCGGCTGTGCGGCCAGATAGACGCCCGCCACCAGCACGATGATCAGCTGCGAGATGCCGGAACCGAAATTGGTCAGGCCGGTCTGCACCAGGTCGACCACGGTCTCGACTCGCGGCGCATAGCTGCCGATGCCGGCAATGACCTCGCGGCCCGCCGCCGATGTCGCCAGCCATGCCTCGATGGCCTTCATCGACACCGGCAGCTGCTGGGCCAGCAACGCGAACTGGTCGATCATCAGGCTGCCGAACAGCCCGAAGATCAGCATGATCGCCGCCAGCGGCAGGATCACGGCCAGCGCCAGCGCAATTGCAAACGGAAGTCGCAGCCGCTGCTTGATCACCGCCGCCAGCCCGTGAAACATCTGCGCGGCGAGGATGCTGGCGAACAGCAGCAGCAGCAGCTGTTGCAGCTGCCAGGTCACCACCGCCAGGCCGATCGCCGCCATCACGACCAGCGTGCGCCGAAAGATGCTCGCCAGGGCCGGGTCCGGCCGTGGGTCGTGCGCGGTCACGCGGTGGCGCGGGGAGGGCGGTTCATGTCTTCGCTGTAGCGCCATCGGCAGGCCCGTGACAATTCGGATTCGCCGACCCCCGTCCGGGCCCGTTCGCATCTCGCCTTCCGCGCTCGGGGCCTATATGCACCGCCCTCAGGCGAGGCACCGCCACGGGAGAAAGACCATGCAGATCAAGGCAGCCGTGCTTCGGCAGAGCGGCGACCAGCCGCGCCCCTATCAGGAAAACGCCCCCCTCGAGATCGCCTCGCTCGATCTGGCGCCGCCCCGCCCCGGCGAGCTTCTGGTGCGGATCGATGCCGCCGGCCTCTGCCATTCCGATCTGTCGGTCATCAACGGCGACCGCCCCCGGCCGATGCCGATGGCGCTTGGCCATGAGGCCGCCGGCACGGTGCTGGCGCTCGGCGATCCGGACGAAACGCAATTCGCCGTCGGGGACCGTGTCGTGCTGGTCTTCCTGCCATCGTGCGGCGAATGCGTCGCCTGCCAGTCGGGCGAAGGCTATCTCTGCGCCGTTGCCGCCGCCGCCAATGGCGAAGGGCGGCTGATGCGCGGCGGCCGCCGCCTGTCCGAATGCGGCCATGACGTTCACCACCACCTCGGTGTATCGGCCTTCGCCACCCATGCGGTCATCGACAAACGGTCGGCGGTCCGCGTCGATGCCGATATCCCGCCGGAAACCGCCGCGCTGTTCGGCTGCGCCGTGCTGACTGGCGTCGGCGCGGTGATGAATTCGGCTCAGGTGCGGCCGGGCGAGAGCGTCCGCGTCTATGGCCTCGGCGGCGTCGGCCTGGCGGCGCTGCTCGGCGCATTGGCTTCGGGCGCGCAGCCGGTGACGGCGATCGATCCGTCGCCGGAAAAGCGGGCGCTGGCGCTGGCCCTTGGCGCTGCCATGGCAGTGGCGCCCGACGAGGCGCCAACGCTGCCGGTGCCCGATGTGGTGATCGAGACCGTCGGCAAGGCCGAGGTGCTGGCCCAGGCCTATGCATCGGCACGGCGTGGCGGACGAATCGTCACCGTCGGGCTGCCCAATCCGGCGGCGCGGCTCGACATCTCGGCGCTGTCATTGGTCGCCGACGGCAAGACCCTCATGGGAAGCTATATGGGCGCCTCGATTCCGAGCCGGGATATTCCCCGTTACGTCGCACTCTGGCGCGCCGGCCGCCTCCCGGTCGAGCGCCTGCTCACCTCGATCAGCGTTCTCGCAGACATCAACGCACTGCTCGACAACCTCGCCGACGGGTCCGCCATTAGACAGATCATCGTTCCCTGACGAACACAGGATCGATCCCGCTATCTTGTCAGGCGGTGCGGGCGCCCCACGCCTCGCGGCACGCAATCGAAAGCAAAGCTCAGCCGCGGCGTGTCGCCGGAAAAGGGCAGGGTGGCATGCCAGACATAGGAGGGAAACAGGATCATCCGCCCGGCCCGCGGCTCGTATCGCTGTTGCGTCCCGCCGCCGCCCAGCGCCTCGGGCAACGCCCCCATCGCCAACCAGCCCTCCTGACCCCGGCTGACGACCTCGGGCAGCGCGGGATAATAGACACCGGACAGCCAGTTCGGCGCATGGATATGCGCGTCGACCGTCCCGCCGGGCGTGAGGATCGTGCCCCACAGCGTGAGCGACCAGCTTTTCGGCCGGGCTTTGAGGAACGGGTGTCCACCGGCCGGTGCCGTTTCCAGATAATCGGCAATGGCACGACGGGCGAGGGCGCCGAGCGCAACCAGCGCCGGGGTCGAGGCGGTGGCCAACTCGTCGCTCTGTCGCCCGCCGCGCGTCACCAGCCCCTCAGGCTCGAAGGTCAGCGAGGCATGGGCGACCAACTCTTCCGCGAGCGCGGCATCAAAGGCCTCGCGTGTCTCGAACCCCGGCACATCCATCACATCAATCACCCGGACAAATTCATCGAGGCCCATCAGCGCCGCCAGCGCCTCGGCCTCGCCGGCCCGCTCCAGGGCAGCGCATTTCAGCGCCAGCGGCGTGGTGACGCTCGGCAGCGCCGCGATCAGCCGGTCGGCGAGCGCCACCGCCTCGCGCGGCCGCCCGGTCTGCACGAGCGCCCGGGTCAGGTTGACGCCGACGGGATGATTGAGCCCGCCACGATCGAGCGCCTCGCCATAGACCGCGATTGCGCCCTCCAGATCGCCCTTGGCCTCCAACAGCCCGGCAAGCTGGTTGGAGGCGCGGGGATGGCCGGGATACCGGGCCAGCATCGCCTCCAGCGTCCGCAATGCCTCATCGGCCCGGCCCCCCGCCACCAGCGCGTCGACGCGGTTCAGCCGCACCTCGATCGCGTCGGGCCGCAGCGCCAGCGCCTTGTCATACGCCCCGATCGCCGCCGCCAGATCGCCGGTTCGGGCGCGTGCAATGCCGAGATTGGCGAGCGCATCGAAATGCTCCGGCCGCGCCGCCAGCGCGGCTTCGAGGGGCGCCACTGCCTCGCCCGCCCGGCCGGCATCGATCAGACAGCCGCCGAGATTGGCCAGCGTCACCGCTGCGCCCGGGCGCAGCCGCAGCGCCGTCTGCAACGCCTCGATGGCGCCGTGGAAATCGCCGGCCCGTTTCAGCGCCAGGGCATGATTGCCGAGGCGCGCCGGATTGGCCGGATCGAGCGCCCGGGCGCGCCCCAGTGCAGCCAGCGCGGCGTCAACATGGCCGGCGCGCTGCTCGATCATTCCCAGCAGCGTCAGTGCATCACCGTCGTCCGGATCGGCAGCCAGCAGCGCCTCGACGAGCGGCCGCGCCGCCTCGGGCGTGGCGCCCTGCGCCAGCGTTGCCGCCTGCTGCAGCGCATTCTGTCGCATCAGCGAAAGGCCTGATCCATAATTGGCATGCGCATGACTTTCCGTACCGCCCGCTGCAAGTCAAACGAGTTCACCCGACACACCGCAAGGCCGGCGCGTCGGACAAGATTATTGCCTATGCCTTGCCGACGAAATCGTCCCCGGCATCGCGCGCGGGGCGGTTGGTCGAAGCGCGTGAGCCGATATCGCTGAAGCCGAGCTCGCGCTGTTTGGCAGCCAGCATCTCGACACAGGTCTCGCGCGCCGCACCCGTCAGCACCAGCACGGCGGTCTTCAGGAAATTGCTGTGCAGCTCGATCCGGCACTGGTCATCGTCGAGCTTGCCCAGTGCCCAACGATGGTAGACGAGGAATTCCTTGGACACGAATTCCTGGGCGATCCGCTCGAGGTCGAACCGTTGCTCGGTCTGGCCGGCAACGATCTCGCGGTCGAGCCAGTTGCGGAAGCGATTATAGGCCACCGAGCGCAGCTCCTTGATGGCATTGTCGCGCGGCTCCATCGAGAAATAGAAGCCGATGACGACGCGCGCATATTCGGCATCGCGCCGCATTTCCGAGACCATCCAGTCGAGCTCGGCGAACACCACGTCGATCGAATAGTCGGACCGGCGCTGGGCGACATGGGCGCGGACCTCCTGCAGGCGGTCGGAAACGGTGGCGAAGATCACCCCCTCCTTGTCGCCGAACATCCGGTAGATGGTGCGCGGCGCCACCTCGGCCTCGCGGCTCAGCCGTTCGATGGTCAGCGATGGCACGCCGCCCTCGCCGAGAATGCGATGGGCGCAGTCGACCACACGCTGCCGCCGCTCGGTCATCGCCGGGCTGGTATATTTCCGCCGGCGCTTCACCGGCGGGTCCGTCAGCGTATCAATATCTTGCATGGCCTCGGCGGGCCGGGCATCTGGCCCGGTCCCGACGAGTCATGGCTATGGAAAGCGGCAAGAGCAAGGCCTCACGCCACCTTGATCAGCACCTTGCCGACATGCCCGGCCGATTTCAGATAGGCATAGGCCGCCGGCGCCTCGTCGAAGCTGAAACGACGGTCGATGACCGGCGTCATGCCGTTCGCCGCCACCGCCTTGACCAGCCGCGCCAGCATCGCCCGGCTGCCTTCGGCAATGCCCTTCAGCACCAGGTTCTTGCCAATGATGCTGCCGTAATTCGGCAGGCCCTCAGGCGCGCTGCCGGCGAGGAAGCCGATGATGACGATCCGCCCATTGGCTGCGGAGGCATTGATCGACTGCGCCAGCGTCGACTGGCCGCCGGTCTCGAGCACGATGTCGGCGCCGCCGCCCTGACGGGTCACTTCGGCTGCCCAGTCGGGGGTGGTGCGATAGTTGATGGCGATGTCGGCGCCCAGGCTGCGGGCCAGGGCCAGCTTCTCGTCGCTGGACGAGGTGATCGCCACCCGCGCCCCGTGCATCTTGGCGATCTGCAGCGCGAAGATCGACACGCCGCCGGTGCCCAGCGCCAGCACCAGGTCGCCTGCCCGAACCTGTCCGACCTCGACCACCGCGTGCCAGGCGGTCAGCGCCGAAGAGGCCAGCGGCGCCGCCTGCTCGTTGGACACGCTGTCGGGCAGCTTGACCAGCGCGGCGGCCGGCACCCGCACCTGTTCGGCCAGCCAGCCATCATGGGTGATGCCGACATC
Source organism: Polymorphobacter sp. (assembly GCF_051860865.1). GTDB lineage: Bacteria > Pseudomonadota > Alphaproteobacteria > Sphingomonadales > Sphingomonadaceae > Sandarakinorhabdus. Next base: position 18,851 of record NZ_JBIMKZ010000048.1, read on the forward strand.
ATGGCCGAAGGCGGCCGGCGAAAAGGCGCCGTCAAGCCAGGTGACGAAATGCGGGCCGACCACCCGGTCTCCGATCGCCAGCCCCTGCACGCCGTCGCCGATCGCCATCACCTCGCCGACGCCTTCGGACACCGGAATCCGGTCCTCCGGCTTGCGCGGGCCGTAGGTGCCTTCGAGCACGCCGAGGTCACGGTGGTTCAGGCAGATTTCCAGCACCTTGAGGATGACCTCGCCCGGCCCCGGCACCAGCGCGTCGCGCGTCACCGGGGTCAGGCCGTCGAGACCGGTCTGGGGGCCAATCTGATAGGCTTTCACATCATTCTCCAATTGGCCCCACGCACGAGCGAGGCGGTCAGTTCTTCGGGGGGGTGTGGTCGTTGAAGTTCTGCCAGTCCTTGGTCACGAACACTTCGTCGATCAGCGTGCGCTGGAAGCATTTGCCGTCGCGGAACCACTGCCACGTCCGGGCGCGGTTCTGCCGGTCGTCGGAGTTCTGGATCATCTCGTAAAGATAGATGCCCGGCTCGTTCTTGCGCGTCCAGTTGAGGCAGGTCGAGCGGTTGAAGTCGTCGGGCTGCATGTGCGCGGCCCAGCCCTTGATCAGGTCATTGTCCCACCATACCCGGCCATCCTTGTAGGTGGCGGGGAATTCACGGATCTCGTGGCGGCCGTCTTCCCAGAAATAATGGTTGGTCTGATAGTAATTGTCCTTACCGTCCTCGTTGATCAGCCGGCAGATCAGCCGCGAGCGATGCTGGTCGGTCAGCAGCCCGGTGGTGGCATCATAGTAACGGTACCAGCCTTCCCACACGCCCTCGTTGCTCGCCAGGATCGGCATGGCTTCACGAACACCCGGCTTGTTTTCTTCGCTCATGTTGCACTCTCCATCGGTGAACAGTCCTGGCTATGGGGCAGGCGGACTACCACCTTGCCCATGGATTGTCCGGACAAAAGCCGGTCAACCGCGCCGTATATGCCTTCGAGCCCGGTGAATGTCACCCGGTCCAGATGGACGGTGATTGCACCTTCTGCATAGAGCGCGAACAGCCGGGCGCGGGCCGCGGGCCAATGCTCGGTCAGCAGCCCGTTCATGAAGCCACGCACCGAAACGCCCTTGTAATAGATGCTATGGGCAATGCGCGGCCCGGTGACGATCTCGGGCTTGCCGTCGAGATCCTGCGCGGCGCCGGCCACCACCAGCCGGCCATGCTCGGCCATGTTCGCGAGAAAGGCATCGAAGATCGCACCCGACACCGTGTCGATCGCCACGTCGATGCCGCGCGGATATTCGGCTGCCAGCACCGCGCGCACATCCTCAGACCGATAGTCGATCACCCGGTCGACGCCGAGGCCACGGACGAAATCGCCCTTTTCCTTTCCGCCGCACACGCCGATAACATGGCAGCCGCGCCGCTTCGCCAACTGCACGATCAGATGCCCGAGCCCGCCCGCCGCCGCCGATACCGCCACGGTCTCACCGTCGCGCACCGCACCGGCATGTTCGAGCGCCAACAGGGCCGAGACGCCGGTGGAGGCCAGCGCCAGCCACTCGGGCCGATCATCGGGCGCCAGGCAAAAATCGCTCGCCGGCCCGATATTGGCCTCGCGGTAGCCGCCGCGAAACCGCACCGTCACCACCGCATCGCCAATGCTGAACCCATCAACGCCGTCACCCACCGCCTCGACGATCCCCAGTGCTTCGACCCCGGTCAGCGTCGGCAGCTTGACCGTCACATAGTCGACCGCGTTGCGCGCGATCTGGGTGTCGAAGATGCCGTTGATCCCGCAATAGACGTTGCGGACGCGGATCTCGCCGGGGCCGGGCCTGTCCAGGGGCAGCGAGACGATTTCGCTGCCATCCCGAAAGCTCGGGGCAAAGCGTTCCAGCCTGATGGCGCGATAGGTCATTGCGGGAAGCCCAGGCCTCCGGGATTGAGCTGGCCCTTGGGATCGACGAGCGCCTTGATCTGGTCGAGCAGCGCCAGTGACGCCGCATCGCGGCTTTGCCGATAAGGGTAGGAGCGGCCGATCTGAAAATGGCCGCAGCCATGCCGCGCGGCGATTTCGGTGACGCCCTTGCGGGCGCGGGTGACGACGTCGTTCGCCGCCGGGTTCGGATCGAGCTTGGGCAGACGGGCGAGATGGGCGGGCTCAACCATTGACTGATGGACAGGGCGATACCCCTGGGGCCAGAAGAAAACGGGTTCAATAATGACCCCATTTGTCGACATGGAGGAGAAAAGATAGCCCGTGGCGACCCCAAAACGGTCGAATTCCGGTGCCATTCTGGCAAAAAGCGACTCGATTTCGTCGAAAACTTTCGGTGCCGCGCTCAAGGATGTCAGGGCATGCACCGGCGCCCAGCTCTCCCCGTCCGGCCCCAGCATCGAGTTTGGCGGCGGAAACGGCATGGCCCGGATCACTTTGGCAATGCTGTTCTCGATCTCCACGCCCTCATGCTCACGGGCGATGCGGCGGGCGGTCGCCATGTCATGCGCTACCGCTTCGGCGCAGCGGCCCTCGGCAATCACATGCAGCGGATATTCGTCCGCCTCGATGAAATCCCGTCCGCCCAGCGCCAGCTTGGCCGCCGCCATCAGCCCCTTGCCCAGGGACTTCTGCTTGCCGATCACCGCGCCGAGTGTCTTCATGTCGCTCATCAACGACATCCGTCGCATCCGCACCCGGGTCAGCCCGGGGTCGAAGCCACACATTTCACAGGCAATGCCGGCACGCGCCATCTCGGCCATCGCCCGCAGCAGCCCGGCGCCGGTCTTGAACGAGAAGGAGGCGTAATCCTCATGCGCCGGCATCCGCATCAACCGCAGGGTGATCTCCGCCTTGATGCCGAGCGTGCCACAATCGCCGCAGAACAGCCCGGCCAGGTCCGGCCCGAAATGGCGGTAGAAGGGGCTGTCGCCGTCGGCGCCGCGGGCGCCGGTGCGCAGCAGCTGGCCGTCGCCCAGCACCACGGTCATGGCGATGACGCTCTCGCTCGACGTGCCATGGTGGCCGGCGCCGAACATGGCGTTCAGCTGGGAAACACCGCCGCCGATCGTCGAATAAATGCCGGACATCGGCCCCCAGAACGGCGTGCGCAGACCCTTTTCGGCCAGCGCCGCATTCAGCGCCGCCCAGGTGCAGCCGGCCTCGACGGTGACCGTCATGTCATCGGCGTTGATCGACAGGATGCGGTTCATCGCCGTCAGGTCGATCGACAAGCTGGTCTCGGTGGCGGGAATATAGCCGCTGGTATAGCTCATGCCGGCGCCGCGCGGGGACAGGGGCAAGCCATGGCGATGCGCGGTCGCCACCACCGCGGCGAGATCAGCGGTGTTTTGCGGGGTCACGACGAGGCTGGCGACATGGTCGCTGACGGCGAAGACATCCTCGCTGTGCAACCGTCTGAGCGCAAGGTCGTCGCTGACATGGGAGGGACCGACGATCGATGCCATGTCGTCGTGAAGGGAGGGTAGGGTGTCGGTCTGCATGGTTCCGTTCCTGCATCTCGCGGCTGGCACGCGCAACCTTAGGTCAGCAGCCGGCTGTGGGTGGCAAAGATTGGCCGCGATCTATCCGCGTGGCGATAACGGCTGCTCTGTGAGCAAATGTCATCCGGCGTCGACGGTCGTTCATCGGGGGGCGTCATCGGTGTAGTAGATGAGCGTGATTTCGTTGCATCTAGCGTACCGCAGCGCGCCGTACTGGCAAGCGTGCCGCAATATCAGCCGGTTTCCCATGGTGCGGGCACTTTGCCGCACGCAAGATACTCTGATTGGCCTGGATCTGTCTTGGCGTGGAGCAAAATATTCAGCGTTGCCAGGCCGATTTATGATGCCGAACAAGATATAACCATTCTTCCCCTTCGAAAACTAGTGCGCTACTCGTAAACACAAGTAGTGTAATGCATACATAGAATGGGGCGGACAGGGATCTTCACTGGCATGAAATTCATCAATCGGTAACTATGTTGCAATGCTTCGCCATATCAACGCCGGATGGGTTGGCGTTGTTGCCCGTGTTCACGGTGTTCGGACTATTAGCGGTCGGCATCGCGAATTGGACACAGGGTCCATTCTTTGGCAAGCGCTACTTTCTGCTCGCCCATGTCGCCATGATCGTCTGGGTCGGCGCTGTCGCCATGGAATTGATGGTGCCTTCAGTGGCTTGCAAGCTGTTCTGGGCGCAAATGGCGTGGCCGGGCATGGCCTTGCTGCCGGGTGCCTGGGCGTTCTTCATCTACAAATATGCGCTGAGCATTCCGCGGGTGCCGCGCATCGCCGAGATATTGCTGCTGGTCGTACTCCCAGTGATCATCACGATTCTGGCCGCCACCAATGATATTCATGGCCAGTTTTACACCAGCCTGACCCCGCTGCGGACCGAGCATGGCATGCTCTATTTGCAATATGGTCATGGTCCGCTATTTTACGCGTCCTGGGCCACGCTTTACCTGCTGATCGGCGCAAGTTTCGCGCTTCTGGTCTGGGCCGTCTTTCGGGTTCAGCCGCAATACCGTCTTCACTTCATCTATCCCGCCCTGATGATGCTGCTGCTGGCCGTCCCCAATACCGCCTATGTGCTTTTCGGTTTCAACCTGCTCGGCTTCGATCTGTCGCCGCTGTTCTTCGCGCTGCTGGTCGTGCTGTTTTCCCTGATGATCGCCACCAATCGCATCTTCGACATGGTCAGCATCGCGTCCGACCTGATCTTTACCAATTTACGCAATCCGGCATTGATGCTCGATTCTCAGGGGCGGATAACGGCGGCCAACCCGGTCGCGCGGGCGCTGATCCCTGAACTGGACGGCGCCCAAAACCAGCCGGTCACCGATATTGTCGCCCTGGCGCCCGCACTAATGCAAGTCGACGGCCTGATCACCACCATTCCGGGCCGTCGTGTGCTTGTCGCCGGTCGGTACTATGACATCGATGCCATCGCCATCGAGCGGCCCCTATCACGCACCAACGAGCCATTGGGCACGGTGATGCTGTTTAATGATGTGACGGTGGAAGAGCAGCGCTACCGCGAGCTGGAAGAAGAGCTGGCCAGCAACATGCGCCAGCTCGAGACCAGCACGGCGATGCAGGCGGCGCTGCGCGAGGCCGCGGAGTTCGATCCGCTGACACGCGTCCGCAACCGGCTGTCGCTGCCGCAATTGTTCGGCCATTGCATCGACTCGGCGGCCCGCGAGCAGCGGCGTGTGGTGCTGGCGCTGTTCGACATCGATCATTTCAAGCGCTGGAACGACCGCCACGGCCATGCCGCCGGCGACCGCGTGCTGCGTGATTTCGCCCGTTTCCTCGAGGACCAGAGCCACACCTCCGAACCGGTGTTCCGCATCGGCGGCGAGGAGTTTTTGGTGATGTTCCCTGACGCAGGGATCGAGGCGGCGGGGGCGCGCGTCAACGCGATGCGCGCCGCGCTCCAGGCCGCCGGCTTCCAGCGCCAGACCGACAGCCAGCCGCTGACCTTCTCGGCCGGGTTGGCCCAGTGGCCGGAGGACGGCGCGACGCTGGAGGCCGTGCTGGAGACCGCCGACCGTCGGCTTTATGCGGCCAAGGCCGCCGGCCGCAACCGGGTGATCGCCGCCTGAACGCGTTGCTGCGCTTGCCCTCAAGGGCGGTTCGCCGCTACACCCCGCGCCATGGCCCGTGCTTCGCATCCCGACAGGACTGATGGTGAAGGGTCATCGGGTGTCGTCCATCCTTTCCCCCATCGTCATCTGCTTGGCGTCGCGGGGCTGATGCCCTGGGAGTTGCGCTTTCTTCTCGATGAAGCGGCGAAATGGGTCGATTATAACCGTGGTGCCGGCCGGGACGACAACCGCCTGTCCGGGCTGACCATGATCAACGCCTTCTTCGAGAACAGCACCCGGACGCTGCTCAGCTTCGAGATCGCCGGCAAGCGGCTCGGCGCCGATGTTGTCAACCTCGGCGTCGCCGGCTCCAGCGTCAAAAAGGGCGAGACGCTGCTCGACACCGCGCTGACGCTCAATGCCATGCGTCCGGACGTCATCGTCATCCGCCATGGCTCGTCGGGCGCGGTGCAGCTGATTGCCGAGAAGCTCGATTGCCCGGTGCTAAATGCCGGCGACGGCCGCCATGAGCATCCGACCCAGGCGCTGCTCGATGCGCTGACCATCCGCCGTCGCAAGGGCCGGATCCAGGGCCTCAACGTCGCCATCTGCGGCGACATCCTGCACAGCCGGGTGGCGCGCTCGAATTTCCACCTGCTTTCGGCGCTCGGCGCCCATGTGCGTGCTGTGGCGCCGCCGACG
>NZ_JBIMKZ010000049.1:0-24886 GCF_051860865.1 Polymorphobacter sp.
CCCATAACAGCCGGCGCCTACCCCGTGCCCAGATGGCGGAATTGGTAGACGCACCAGCTTCAGGTGCTGGCGCTCGCAAGGGCGTGGAGGTTCGAGTCCTCTTCTGGGCACCATTTTCCTGCTTGTGCACGCGTGTCTGTTGCGGCGGTGATGCGGCGATGCGAGAGACGGCGATGCCGTCCGTTTTCCTCCGTCCGCTTTTCGTTATCACCGTGCTCGTCGGCAGCTTTCTGCTGTTCCTGATCCAGCCGATGTTCGCGCGGATGGTGATGCCGCGTCTGGGTGGATCGTCTTCGGTGTGGCTGGTGGCCATGCTGTTTTACCAGGCCGTGCTGCTCGGCGGCTATCTCTATGCCCATGCGCTCCAACGGCTGGCGCTGCGGCGGCAGATGGTTGTCCATCTGGCGCTGTTCGGGGTGGCCGGGCTGACCTTGCCGGTGGCGACTGCGACCTGGGTGCCTGATGCGGGCGCTTGGCCGCCGGCTCTGTCGTTGCTGGCGCTGCTGGTCGTTTCGATCGGGCCGGTGTTCCTGGTCGTCTCGGCACAGGCGCCGTTAATGCAGGCCTGGTTTGCGCGGAGCGACGACCCGGCGGCGGGGGCGCCCTATTTTCTGTATGCCGCCTCGAATGCCGGCAGCCTGGCTGCGCTTTTTGCTTATCCGCTGCTGATCGAGCCTGCGGCGCGGCTGGCTACGCAGGGCTGGGCGTGGTCGGCCGGGTTTGCCGGGCTGCTGCTGCTCGTCGCGCTTGCCGGTTGGGCGGCGCTGCGGCGACCGGGGGTGGCGATCGGCGCGCCGCGGGGCGCGGTGACCGGCCGCCAGCGCCTGCGCTGGACGTTGCTGGCGCTGGTGCCGTCGGGGCTGCTGCTGTCGACCACGGCGCATCTGACCACCGACATCATGGCGATTCCGCTGCTGTGGGTGATTCCGCTGGCGGTGTATCTGCTCAGCTTCATCATCGCCTTCGGGCCGGGCGGCGCCGGGGCGACGCGGATTGCCGTCGGCGCGGCGCCGGTCCTGCTGCTGCTGCTTGGCGGCTCGACGTTTTTCACCGTCAGCGCGGCGGTGGTATTCTACGCCGCCTCGGGCGTCGTGCTGCTGTTCGTCGTGGCGCTGGCGCTGCATGGCACTCTTGCGGCCGAGCGCCCTGCTGCGGGCAATCTCACCGACTATTATCTGTGGATCTCGGTCGGTGGCGCGCTCGGCGGTGTGGTGTGCGCGCTACTGGCGCCGCTGCTGTTCGACTGGGGCTATGAGCATCCGTTGCTGCTGATCGCTGCGGCGCTGCTGCTGCCGGCACGGCCTGTGGCGGCATGGGCGGAGCGGCTTTGGACGGGCCGGGCGGGCACGGCAATGCGGTGGGTGCTGCCGGTCGCGGCGCTGGCCGCCTCGCTGGCCGGCGCGTCCTGGATGGGGCAACAGACGGACGCTTCGCTGATGGCGATGATTTTCATCATGCTCGCGGCGCTGGTGTCGATCGGGCGGGCGGCGTGGTTCGCCTGGGCGTTGCTGATGCTGATGATGACGCTCGGCGGGTGGAAGCATTTCGATCCGGCCTATGCGCCGGTCGAGCGGACGCGCAGCTTTTTCGGCATCTATACAGTCAGTGACTCGCAGAGCCGCCGGGTGCGCGAGTTGCAGCATGGCACCACGCTGCACGGGGTCCAGTCGCTCGATGCCGACACGGCAACGCGCCCGACTAGCTATTATGCTCCGGGCTCCGGCGTGGGGCGGGTGTTCGCTGCGGCGCCCGTGCTGTTCGGGCCGCAGGCGCGGATGGCGTTCGTCGGCCTCGGGTCGGGCACGCTCGCCTGTTATGCGCAGGCGGGGCAGCGCTGGACGGCGTTCGAGATCGATCCGGCGATGGTGGCGATCGCACGTGACCGGCGATTGTTCAGCTATGTCGAGCGGTGCACCCCGGACCTGCGCATCATTGTTGGCGATGCCCGGCTGATGCTGGCGCGGGAGCCGGCGGCGAGCGTCGATATGCTGGCGGTCGATGCGTTTTCTTCCGACGCGATCCCGCTACACCTGATGACGGCGGAGGCCTTCCGCGTCTATGCCCGCGCGCTGTCGGCGGACGGCGTGCTGCTGATCCATATCTCGAACCGCTATCTGGACCTTGAGCCAGTGGTGGCCGCGATGGCCCGAAGCGAGGGCTGGAGTGCGCGAATCCGACGGTTTGTGCCGGCGACAGCCGATGTGCCGGGTCAGGCCGACAGCATGTCGGTGTGGATTGCGCTGACCCGCTCGCCGGCGCGGATGGGGCAGGTGATTGCGGCCACGGGCGATGCGCCGGCGGACTGGGCGCGGCTGCGTGAACGGCCGGGCATGCAGCCATGGACCGACGACTTCGCCTCGATCCTGCCCGCGCTCAAGCCGCTCTGACGGCGCGCATCGACCCCGCGTAGCCTTGTCGCGGCGGCGGCGCGATGGCACCCTTCGCCTTGGGCGAGGCGCCCTGCCCTCGGCCGCTGGATCTTGAGCCTGAACAAAATGAAGGATCGGCCATGGTTTTGATGACGCGACGCGAGGGACTGGGCCTGGCCCTGGGCGGGGCCGCGAGCCTCATCGCCGGCGGCCCCGGGTTCGCTGCCGATGGGAAGACGGCTGACAAGGCCGCCTCTTTGCTCACCCGTGCCATTCCCGGGACCGGCGAGCGGCTGCCGGTGATCGGCCTTGGCAGCTCGGCGACATTTTCCCAGGTTGCGCGCTCGGAGGAAACGACCGCGCTGCGCGACGTGCTGACGACCATGGTCGCCAATGGCGGCACGGTATTCGATACTGCGCCGAGCTACGGCGCCTCGGAAGAGGTGGCCGGGCGGATCGCCCAGGACGCCGGCATCAGTGACAAGCTGTTCTGGGCGACCAAGGTCAATGTCGCCGGGCGCGGCGGCAAGGCCGATCCGGACGAGGCCCGGGCACAGATCGAGCAGTCCTTCCTCCGCATCGGCAAGCCGAAGATCGATCTGATCCAGGTCCATAATGTCGGCGATCCGCCGGCGCAGTTGGCAATCCTGAAAGCGTTGAAGGCCGCCGGGCGGGTCCGCTATATCGGCATCACCTCGACCTTCGAGGAGCAATATCCGACCCTGCTCTCGGTCATGCGCAACGAGCCGATCGACTTCATCGGAGTGGACTATGCGGTCGACAATCGCGACGCGGAAGCCACCATCCTGCCGCTGGCGGCGGCGCGGAAGATCGGCGTGCTTGTCTATGCGCCATTCGGGCGGACGCGGCTGTTCCGACGCATCGGGGACCGGCCGCTGCCGGACTGGGCCGCCGAGATCGACGCGAAGACATGGGCGCAGGTGTTGCTGAAGTGGATCATTGGCCATTCGGCGGTGACCGTCGTCACGCCGGCGACCAGCCAGGCGAAGAACATGCTCGATAATCTGGGCGGCGGCATCGGCCGGGTGCCCGACGAGGCCCTGCGCCAGCGCATCGGCCGCTTTATCGACGCCTTGCCGCAAGCGTCCTAGCCGCCGGGGAGGGACAATGAGCCGGCCCGGACTTGTGCAACGCCAGCTTGCCCGCGTCGCCCGGATCGAGCCGGGCGAAACACGGGCGGTGATTGCCGCCTTCTTCCTGTTCTTCTTCGTGCTGGGCAGCTACTTCGCGGTGCGGCCGGCGCGCGAGACAATTGGCACGCTGCTTGGCCGCGACCGGGTGGCCGACCTGTGGCTGTATACGGCGCTGTTCTCGATCGCGATCATTCCTATCTATGGCTGGCTGATTGCCCATGTGCGGCGCAGCCTGGTGCTGCCGTGCCTCTATGGCTCCGTGTCGGTGATGCTCGTGGGGCTGGGCGTGGCGATGGGCGATGGCGCGATCGACGGCGATGTCGGCGCCTTCTTCTATGTGTGGATCAGTGTCCTCAACCTGATGCTGGTCTCGGTGTTCTGGAGCTTCCTGCTCGAGATCTTCTCGAGCGAACAGAGCCGCCGACTGTTCGGATTCGTCGCCGCTGGGGGCACCTTCGGCGCGCTCGCGGGACCGCTGATGACGGCGCTATTTGCCGAGACGCTCGGCGTGCCGGGGCTGCTCTATCTTGCCGCCGGTGGCTTCGCCTGTGCGATCGGCTGCCAGCTCGTGCTGCTTTCGGCCTGCAAGCCGTTGGCGGGGATTCCGGCGGCGGGCGAGGCGCGTACCGATCGGCCGGTGGGTGGCAATCCGTTTGCGGGCATCAGCCAGGTGCTGTCGTCGCCCTATCTGATCGGCATCGCCACCTTCGTCTGCCTGTTGTCGGCGGCGAATACCGTGCTCTACTTCGAGCAGCTGCGGCTGGTTGAAGAAGCGTTTCCGGACACAGACCAGCGCACGCAGGTGTTCGCCAGCATCGATGTCGTCGTACAGGCGCTGACGGTGGTGACGCAGCTGTTCCTGACCGGTCGGATCGCCACCCGGTTCGGCGTGACGGCGCTGCTGTCGCTGCTGCCGGTGATCATGGTGGCGGGCTTTCTGGCGCTGGCGGCATTCCAGACGTTCGCCGTGCTGGGGGTGGTGTTCGTGCTACGGCGCTGGGGCGAATATGCGCTGGTGCGGCCGGGCCGGGAGATGCTGTTCTCCAAGCTCGACACCGAGACCAAGTACAAGGCCAAGAATTTCATCGACGTGCCCGTCTATCGCTTCGCCGACTATGTCGGGGCGCAGGCGAAGACCGGGATCGATGCGGTCACCGCGTCCCCGGCGGTGAGCGTGCTGGCCGGGGCCGGGCTGGCGGCGCTGTGGGCGCTGAACGGTCTATGGCTCGGCCGGCGCCATGACGCGGCGCGGGCGCAGTCCGGGGGCCTCGACAAGATGCCCGGGGAGGCGGGCCCGCAAGGCCGCTGACGCCGCGCGGCTCAGCCGGCATCATTCCCCCTCCGGGCGATCCTGAGTGGCTGCATCGCAGTCTTGCAGTCGGCCTGGGCAAGCGGGGCAATGACATGACGGAGGATCTCGATCTCGTTGTGCAGCCCGATCGGATCATGGCCATCGGCGGCGAGCAGCGCGGCCTTCAGCCAGTCGCTGACCTGCGGGCTTTCGAGCAGCCGGGCGATGCGGGCGTTGGTGATCGCCAGCAGCGTCTCGGGCTCGTGCCGCACGGGCGCACGCTCAAGCGGCGAGCGGCGTCGCTGCATCGGCCGACTCCATCGGCACCCATTCGGACTGGCCGGCGTAGCGCCAGGCCATCCGGCCGCTGTCGTCCAGCGCGATCAGATGCAGCCAGCGGTTGTCGAACAGCGCCGCGACGGCCGGATGGCGCCAGAGAATGGTCGTCATCGCCTCGATCGGCGCCTCGACGCAGACGGTGAGCCGCAGTGGCTCGTGCGCCAGCCCGGCGCCATCATGCACCGATTGCCAAGGCAGGCCGGTGCGCAGCGCGCCGCCATTGCCCTCGACCACGCCGAAGCCGCCGACGACATTGTGCAGCAGCTTGTTGCCGCCGCCGAACAGCTCCGGCGCCACGCAGGAGCCATAATATTGCAGGCTGATCCAGCTGGCGACGACCACCGGCGCAGTGAGGATCAGCTCCAGCACGCCGAAGCCCTCATCATCGCGCCAGACATAATCGTGCAGGAAGGCGCGGCCGGCGAGATTACGCCCGGCGGTGCGGGCGCGCGGGGCGGCGATGAAGGCCTGGCATCCAGCCAGCCCCCATTCCGGCCGGGTTTCCGCCCAGTCTGTGCTGCGCCGGACCAATTGGGCACCGCCGGTGGCGCGCGGCAGGCGGATCGCCCGCTCGCTGCGCGCGATGGCGCCGGCGGCGTCCAGCCATTGGCGGGCCCGGGCAATCTGATTGTGGTGGGCCGGGCCGGCTGCGTCGGCGTCGAACAGGCGGACGGCGTCGGTCGTGGTGTCGTGCAACGCGGCCAGGAATAATGTGGTCTCCGGGACCGCGATGCCTTCGGCCGACAGACCGGCGCGGACCTGGGGATCGTTGAGCAGCGTCGCCAGCAGCCGGGCGTTGACGTCCCCCGTATAGCCGCCGCAGGCGCCGCAATGGAGCGCGCTGGCATGGGGGTTGTTGACGACATTGGCGCCGTGCCCGGCGAGCATGACGAGGGGGGCAAAGCCCCGGGTGAGCGACATCGCCCGCAGGATCGAGGCCGTCATCCGCACGCGGCCGGGCAGGTCGAGCGCCGGGTCTGGCCGGGGCGCGGGGTCCTGATCGGGGCTGGCACCGCCGATGCCGAGCGCATCGCGCAGGAGCTTGAGGCCATAGGTCGGGCCCGCCGCCTCGACGAAGGCGAAGGACGAGACCGCCGCCAACTTGAAGCGCGCCCAGGCACGGACAACCCGCACCTCCAGCCGCCGCGCCGTATTGGCAGGGACGTCCTCCGGATTGCCGGCCGTGCTGGTGAAGCCGGGGTTGAGCAGCACCGGCAGCCGGTGCTCGGCGACATCCGAGCCGAGCCGGCGATGGGCGGCGGTCAGGCCGAAGAAGCCAGCGAAGCCCAAAGTCTGGATGCGGGGATCGATCGCCTCCAGCGACCGCCTGAACACTTCCGAGCGGACATCGATGCAGAAGGCCATCTGTAGTGCCGGCGCCTCGGCAGCGGGTGGTGCATCGACGGCCAGCCGGGCGGCCAGAGACCGCTGGCCGGCGCGCTCGGCCGCTTCCTGAAGGATGGCGTCGATGCACTGCGCGGGTGTCGGCGTCAGCGGCACGGCATGGGCGGCAACGGTCGCCTCCCATGCCGTGCCCACCAGCGGGCGCAGCTGGTCGAGCAGCGCGACCTCCCAGAGCAGCCGGATGGCGAGGAAATCGGTAATGGTGCCGTCATCGCTGCCGACCAGCTGCGCCTGCCACTGGCGATAGCGCGCCGCCTGGGCCCAGCCGCCGAGGGTCGACAGGGCGCGGTGGAAGACGCTGGTCATGGCCGCGGGCGTGAGGCCGAGTTGCGCCACCGCCTGCGCCAGCAGCGGCGAGGCGGCATCGGGCGCCTCGGCGACACGGGCCGAGAAGCCGCCGAGGCCGAGCAGCTCCGGCGTCAGGTCATGGGTGGCGACGGCACGCCAGGCCGCCAGCGCCGAGCGGCCGCGCGGCGCGGCCCACAGCGCCTGGCCTTCATCGAACCAGCCGGCGGCAAAATGGCCGAAGCGCTCGGCGATGATCGATGGCCAGTCGACGCCGGTCGCCTCGGCGGCGAGTTCGGCTACCGTCGGGAGCGCGCGCGGGGCCGGCGACGGCGTCAAGGCCGCCGCCTTGAGCGCCGCGACATTCTCCGGCCGCCATCCGGAGGGCATGGACGGTGCCGCCGCCAGCGCTGCCGCCAGGTCATCGTCGGTGATCACACCGGAGGCGATGCGGGCAGCATACCAACTACGCTCCATGGTCACCGCGACCCCGGCGGCGCGGGCCATCCGCGCGGCGACCATCGCCAGCGGCTCGCCGGTCTGGCCGAGCCAGGGATTGACGGCGACCGTCGCGGCCAGCGGCCATGCCGGGGGAATGGCGGCGGCGGCGGCGGCACTGGCCTCGGCGATTTTGGTGATGTCGATCGTCATGACCGGACCCTCCGACTGGTTGGTTGCGCGTTGCCGATCGCCCATCCGCCGATCAGCCGGTCGGTGAGCGTGTTGACATACAGGCCGTTGGAAAGATGGACGCGGATCGCCGCGGCGGCCGGGTGGCCGGCCCAGAGCGGCAGCATCGCCTGGGCAACGGCGACCAGCCCGAAGCTCAGCACCGCCACCGACAGCAGCACCCATTCAAGCGGACCGGGGGGCGGGGCGGGCGGCAGGCTGCCGGCGGTGATCCAGGTGACAGCGACGTGCAGGGCGAAATAGCCGAGCGAGGCAAGGGCCGACAGCGTCACCAGCCGCCGGGTCAACGCCAACGGCGCCGCCTCGGCCAGGCCCTGCGCCACCAGATAGGCGATGCCGAAGATCAGAATGGCGCCGAGCGCCAGCGCCTGCGGAGACTGGCCGAGGAAGCCGACCGCCGCGCCGATCAGCGCATAGATCAACAGCGCCACCAGAAAGGCCCGGCCGACGGCGCGCGGGCCGGGGATCGCCACCCCGCCCGGCCGCCGGAACAGGGCGATCCGCTCGACGGCGCCGCCCGAAGACAGGAAGGCATGCGCCTTGTAGAGCGAGTGCGCAACGATGTGCAGCAGCGCCAGCGGGAACAGCGCCAGCCCGCACTGCATGATCATGAAGCCCATCTGGGCGATGGTCGACCAGGCCAGCGAGGTCTTTATCGCCGGCTGGGTCAGCATCACCATGCCCCCGAACAGCGCGGTGAAGCCGCCGACCATCACCAGCCCGGCAAGCGCAGCCGGCGACAACAGCATCACATCGGCGAAGCGGATCAGCAGATAGCCGCCGGCGTTGATCACACCCGCGTGAAGCAGCGCCGACACCGGGGTCGGCGCCTCCATCACTTCGGTCAGCCAGCCATGGGTCGGGAATTGCGCCGACTTGAGCAGTGCCGCCAGCGCCAGCAGCGCCGCGCCCGCCACCGCCAAGCCGCCGCCCTCGCCGGCCCGGGCGGCGCTGTTGATGGCGGCGATGTCGGCCGTCCGATAGGCCGCCACCAGCAGCCCGGTGGCGGCGAGCAGCGCCAGGTCGGCGGCGCGGGCGACCAGGAACTTCTTGCGCGCCGCCCGCCGTGCCGCCGGCCGCTCAGCATAGAACAGCAGCAGCCGGGTAAGGCCGAGACTGGTGCCGATCCAGGCGAGGATGAACAGCAGCAGATGGCCGGCCACCACCAGCAGCATCACGCATCCCAGCGTGGCGCACAGCCAGGCCATGAACAAGCCCTGTCGGGCCTCGCCGTCCAGATAGGTGCGGGCGAAGCGCACCACCACCCAGCCGACGAAGGCGACCAGCAGCAGCATGGTGGCGCTGACAGCGTCGTGCAGTACGAGCGTGTCGAGAAGCGGGCCGTGGAGCGCCAGGTCGACGGCGGCTAGCGCCGCGGCGACCAGCCCGGCCAGCACCAGGGCTTCGATCGCCCCGACCGTGTGCCGCGCCAGCCGCCCCGGTTGCGCGAAGCCGGCGATGGCGGCTGCTATCGCCAGCAGCGGTGGTCCGATCACCAGAAGTTCATGCATGCCGCCCTCGTTCGATGCCCAGATGTCGAGCGGCGTCCTAGCGGTTCGATGTTACTGCAAAAAATTCATTGTTTCGCGCCAATCATTCTGTTTCATGAATATATGGAGCTGAACTACAACCATCTGCGCTATTTCTGGGAGGTCGCCCATGACGGCCATCTGACGCGCACCGCCGCCCGTCTCAACGTGTCGCAATCGGCGCTGTCGGTGCAGATTCGGAAGCTGGAGGACCGGCTCGGCCATCCGCTGTTCGAGCGGCGCGGCCGGCAGTTGCACCTGACCGAGGCCGGGCGCATCGCGCTCGACCATGCCGATGCGATTTTCGCCACCGGCAAGGATCTGCTCGGCACGCTGCGCCAGACCGGCACCTCTCGCCAGGCGGTCCGCATCGGTGCACTCGCCACCCTGTCGCGCAATTTCCAGATCGGCTTTGTCCAGCCGCTGGTTGACCGGCCGGACCTCGAGTTGGTCCTGCGTTCGGGCAGCGCCGCCGAGCTGCTGCGCGGGTTGCAGGCGATGGCGCTCGATGTCGTGCTGACCAACCAACCGCCCGACAGTGATGCGCTGGCGCCGTTCATCGTCCACAAATTGTCCGAGCAGCATGTCGGCCTTGTCGGTGCGCCGGCGCTGCTCGGCGAGACCCGCAGCATACTGGCGCTGCTCACCCTCCATCCGGTGATCCTGCCCTCGATCGGCAGCAGCGTGCGCACCGGCTTCGATGCGCTGGTCGACCGGCTCAGGGTGCGGGTGCAAATCGCCGCCGAGGTCGACGACGTGGCGATGATGCGGCTGCTGGTGCGCGAAGGCGTTGCGCTGGCGGTACTACCACCGATTGCCGTCCGCGATGAACTGGCCACCGGCGCCCTGATCGAAGCCGAAGAACTGCCCGGGATCGTCGAAGCCTTTTTCGCCGTCACGGTAAGCCGGCGCTTTCCCAACCCGATCGTGCGCACGCTGATCGACACCGCGCGACAGGGCGATAATCCGTCCGTTGCCTGATGCCCGCAATGGAACGCTTGGCCGAGTATTTTGTTCATCTCTATTCGGCAGTCTGCCGGGGCATGACGAGGATGGACGATGACTGCCTATTGCGGCCCCCCGCCGACGCCTGTTGAATGGCTGTCGCAGTGGAATTTTGATCCACTGGTGATCGGCGGGCTGGCGGTTATGCTGGTGGTCGGGATGAGGGCCCCCCGGAGCCAGCGCGGACAGCGGCAGGGCCTGCTGCTGGCGGTCGCCGTGCTAGCGCTGCTATTCATCTCGCCACTTTGCGCGCTGACATCGGCGCTGTTCTCGGCGCGCGTGCTGCACCACCTGCTGCTGGTCGCGGTGGCGGCGCCCTTGCTGGCGCTGGCTTTTCCGCGGGCGGCGGCCACGGCGCCGGGGCCGGCGCTGATTGTCTCGACGTTGGTCTTCTGGGCCTGGCACGTCCCGACCTTTTATGCGGCGGCGCTCGACGATCCAGCGCTTTACTGGGTGATGCAGGCGAGTCTGTTCGGGACGGCGCTGGCGTTCTGGCGGGCCGTGCTGTCACCGGGCGAGCCGGCGGCGGCGCTGGTGGCGGCGGTGGCGGCGACGGCGCAGATGGGGCTGCTCGGCGCGCTGCTGGCCTTCGCCCCGAACCCGCTCTACGCGCCCCACCTCGCCTCGACCCTGCCCTGGGGTCTTGGCCCGCTGGCCGACCAGCAACTGGCGGGACTGTTGATGTGGGTGCCAGGCATGGCGCCCTATCTGGTGATCGCCGTCGTGCTGATGCGGCGCGGTTGGCGGACAGCGCAGACATGACGATATTGGTGGCGCTGAAAACGGTTCATATCGCGGCGCTGATCATCTGGTGTGCCGGGCTGCTGGCGCTGCCGCTGCTGCTGATGGCCGATCATGAGGGACAATCGCAATCGGCCTATACGCGGCTGCGGCTGACGCTCCAGAATGCCTATGTCGGTGTCGTCACTCCGGCGGCCATCGTCGCCGTGGCTGTCGGCACGGCGCTGATTTTCGTGGCCGAAGTCTATGTCCCCTGGATGTTCGCCAAGCTGGTGGCGGTGGGATTTCTGGTCGGGCTCCATGGCCTGACCGGCCACGCCATCATCGCCATCGGCGAAAGGCCCGGCGAGGCGCGGCTGCTGCTGGCTATTCCCCGGCTGGTGGCGGCGCTGCTGCTGATGATCATCATCCTGGTGCTGGTGCTGGCCAAGCCGGTTATCCCGCTCGACCTGGTGCCCGACTGGCTGATGACGCCGCGCGATATTCAACTGCCCTTGGACGAGGTGCCGATTTGATAGTCGAACACCAGCTTGCCGCCGTGCCAGCCGGTCAGCGCCGTCGCGCCGACTGCCAGCGCCGAGACCAATATGCCCCAGGGCAGCACGGCCTGCTCATAGCCGCCGAGCCGGAAACCCCAGTTGGCGCCGAGCACCGACAGCAGCATCACCGCGAAGATGAAGTGCGACCAGCTGGCGGCGCGGCGGCGGATGCCCGGCACCAGCAGCAGCTCGACGGTGCCCGAAATCCCCGCCAGCACGCCGAACAGAAAGGCCATGCCGCAGGCCCAGAGGCTGGCCCGTGCCCAGAAGGCGTCCCCGGTCAGCCAGTAAAAACTGTCGGCTCCAAAGGCACAGAAGGCCAGCGCGATCGGAAAGGCGACGAACATCGCGTGGATCGGGTGGCCGGCAATCGCGATCTTCGATTCGGTCCGATGAAAATCGGGATGGGCCTCGACCGGGTCGACGAGGGCCTCGGGGATGTCTGCCGTCACGGAGCGCTCCTTTGCTGATACGACAACCACGCACCCTGCCGATCTGTTGCATGCTGGTGTTTACTGGCTGCGCCGGCCCCTTGTCGACATTGGCGCCCGATGGCCCGGCGGCGGACTCGATCGCCACCCTGTGGTGGGTGATGCTCGCCGGCGCGGTGTTGATCTTCGGGCTGACAATGGGGCTGTTCACGCTTGCCTTCCGCACGCGCGACGCGTCGGCGGCCTCGACGCGGGTCTGGATCAAGGGGCTGGGCATCGCCTTTCCCACGGTCGTTCTGATCGCGCTGCTGTTCTATGGGCTGGTGGTCGGCGAGCGACTGCAGGCGGTGCCGACGGCCGATGTCGTCGTGGAGGCGACAAGCCGGCAATGGGCGTGGCGGTTCGAGCATGTCCGTGCCGATGGCCAGCGGCTCGGCAGCAACGGCGTGATGCATGTTCCCGCCGGCCGGCCGGTCGATGTCGTCGTGCGGTCCGAGGACGTCATCCACAGCTTCTGGGTGCCGGTGCTGGCCGGCAAGATCGACGCCATTCCCGGCAAGACCAACCGGATGCGGCTGCTCACCCGCAGGCCCGGCCGCTACGGCGGTGTCTGCGCCGAATTCTGCGGGACCGGGCATACCGGCCATGACTTCATCGTCATCGCCCATGACGCCGCGTCCTGGGCGGCGCTGGCGGGGCCGGGCCGATGACAGCGCTGCGTCGCCACCGCGCGCTCGACGCGATCTGGGACCGCGGGCCGGGCTGGCGCGGGGCGCTGGCATCGGTCAACCACACCGACATCGGCCGGCGGTTCATCCTCACGGCGTTCGTCTTCTTCCTGATCGGCGGCGTGCTGGCGATGCTGATCCGCGCTCAGCTGGCGACGCCGGGCAGCGCCTTCATCGGCCCGGACGAGTACAACCAGATTTTCACGATGCACGGCAGCATCATGATGTTCCTGTTCGCCATCCCGATGATCGAGGGGCTGGCCTTCTACATGCTGCCGAAGCTGCTCGGCAGCCGCGACATGGCCTTCCCGCGCCTCTCGGCCTATGGCTATTGGTGCTATCTGTTCGGCGGCGGTATCATGATCGTGGCGCTGCTGCTCGGCGTGGCGCCCGATGCCGGCTGGTTCATGTACACGCCGCTGTCCTCGAAGATCTATACGCCGGGGATCAACAGCGACATCTGGCTGATCGGCGTGACCTTTGTCGAGATTTCGGCGATGGCGGCCGCCATTGAAATCATGGTCTCCGTGCTCAAGGTGCGCACGGCGGACCTGCGGCTGGACCGGATGCCGCTGTTCGGCTGGTACATGCTGGTGACGGCACTGATGATGCTGATCGGCTTTCCGCCCTTGATCATGGGGTCGATCCTGCTCGAGACCGAGCGCGCCTTCGACTGGCCGTTCTTCGATCCCGAGCGCGGCGGCGACCCGTTGCTCTGGCAGCACCTGTTCTGGCTGTTCGGCCATCCGGAGGTCTATATCATCTTCCTGCCGGCGGCCGGCGTCGTTTCGACGGTGCTGCCGGTGATGGCCCGCACCCGGATCCTCGGCTATGGCTGGATCGTCGCGGCGATCCTGGCGCTGGCGTTCCTGAGCTTCGGGCTCTGGGTCCACCACATGTTCACCACCGGCATTCCGCACATGGCGCTGGGGTTCTTCTCGGCCGCCTCGGCGCTGGTGGCGATTCCTACCGCGATCCAGATCTTCGCCTGGATCGGTACGCTCTGGGCCGGCAAGCCCGAACTGAAGCTGCCGATGCTCTATATCCTCGGCTTTTTCGTGGTGTTCATCATCGGCGGGCTGACCGGCGTGATGCTGGCGATGGTGCCGTTCAACTGGCAGGCGCACGACACGGCGTTCGTCACCGCGCATTTGCATTATGTACTGGTTGGCGGGTTCATTTTCCCATTCCTTGCCGGCAGCGCCTATTGGCTGCCGCATTTTACCGGCAGGCGGCCGAGCGAACGCCTGGGCGTGGCTGCCTTCTGGCTGATCTTCATCGGCTTCAACCTGACCTTCTTCCTGATGCACATGGCCGGCCTGCTCGGCCAGCCGCGCCGCATCCACAGCTATCCGGAAGGTATGGGCTGGACCTGGTATAATCTGCTGTCGTCGGTGGGCAGCTTCATCATGGCCTTCGGCTTCGCGCTGTTCGCCATCGATGTGGCCTTGCAGATTTTTCTCGGCGGCAAGGCCCGGCGCAATCCCTGGCGGGCGGGCACGCTGGAATGGGCGATGCTGCTGCCGCCACCGAGCTATAATTTCGCCAGCCAGCCGCAGCTGTCGAGCGAAGAACCGCTTGCCGACAATCCGGCGCTGCCATTGTCGCTGGCACGCGGCGAGGGCCTGTTGGCCGTGCCCCGGCACGGCTGGCGCGAGACGCTGGGCGGCGACATGCTGAGCGGCAAGCCAGCTTATATCATCATCCTGCCCGGCAACAGCCTGTTGCCGCTGGGGATGGCGATCGTTACCGGCGGCTTGTTCCTGTCGATTCTGTTCGGCGTCTATGCGCTGGCGCCGCTTTTTCTCATCGGCATCGCCGCCTGCGGCTGGCGCTGGGCCTGGGCGCTGGGCAGCCGGCACACCATTGGCCCACTCGATGCCGGCGGTGGCATCAGCTTGCCCGTGCAAGGGGAGGCGCCGGGATCGACCGGCCACTGGGGCAGCGTCTTGGCGTTGGTTGCCGACGGCACGATGTTTGCCACGCTGGTGTTCGGCTATGCCTATTTGTGGACGATCGCCAGTGGCTGGCCACCGCTCGAATTGATCTCGGCAGCGCCCTGGGGCGCCGTTCTCGCGGCGCTGGCGCTGGCGGCGAGCAGCCTGACGGTGCGCAAAGCGTTGGCGCCGGCAGCCAGGCGGGACGAACTTCGGCGGCGGTGGCTGGCCTTTGCCATGGCCGGGCAGGCCGTAGCGGTGGCCCTGCTGGCGGTGGAGATGGCGACGGCGATCCCCTCCCCCACGAGCCATGCCTACGCCGCTACGGTCATGGTGCTTTTCGTCTATGCAGCGCTGCATTGTACGCTGGCGCTGGTGATCGCGGCCTTTGCCCGGGCGCGCATTGTGGCCGGCTTCGTCGATGATGCCCGCACGGCCGAGCTGCGGATGGCGGTGATGTGGCAGGATTTTGCTGCAATGGTCACGGTAATCGTGCTGCTGGTGACCAAAGTGCCGGCGATGCTGGCATGACGCGGCTGCTGATCGCGCTTGTCGGCCTTGTCGGTTGGGCGGGCGGCTTCTCGCTGCTCTATGCCGTTCATGGTCTTGGCTGCGCGCGGGGCTGGTCGGCCGTGGATGTCGGCCCGGTCGATCTGCACCGGCTGCTGCTCTTCGCCGTCTGGGCGGCCAGCGTGGCGGGGCTGGGCTGGTGGACTTGGCGGACATGGCGTGCGCCCGCTGGGCCGATGCCGCTGCTGGGGTGGCTGGCGCGCATCTCCGCCATCACCGGACTGGGCGCGATGATCGTGACCGGCCTGCCGGTGCTGATGGTGCGCATGTGCGGGGCGGTTTAGCCGGTGATCGAAAAACCGGGGAACCCGAGGAGCCAGGGGCTGTTCTCATCCAGAGAGAGTGGCGCGAAGCCGTCGCATTGCCCCCTGTTTGCCCGCCAAGGAGCCCGCCCGTGTCGTCAACGACCGTCGCCGACCCGAACGCTATTGCCGACGAAGCCGTCAGCAAGGGCAAGGACAAGGCCGGGTTGGATTTCGGTGTGCTGGCGGTGCTGGCCCTGCTCGCGGGCGTGTACATCAGCTTTGGTGGGCTGTTCGCCCTTGTCGCCCTGGGCGGCGCCGAGGGGATGCCGTTCGGTACAGGTCAGCTGCTGGCGGGGGTGGCCTTCTCGATCGGACTGATCCTCGTCATGATCGGTGGCGCCGAGCTGTTTACCGGCAACACGTTGATCGTCATGGCCTGGGCGGAAGGTGAGATCGGGCTTTGGGGCGGCGTTCGCGCTTTGGCGCTCGTCTATGGGTTCAACCTGCTGGGCTCGCTGATCATCGCCGGACTGGCGATGGCTGCGGCCGCCCATCTCGCAGGGGACGGAGCGGTCGGCGTTGCCGCGCTGGACATGGCGGACAGCAAGGTGAAGCTCGGTTTCGGGACGGCGCTCGCCAGCGGCATCCTCGCCAACATGCTGGTCTGCCTGGCGGTCTGGCTGTCGTTCGGTGCACGCACGGCCGCCGACAAAGTGCTTGTCATCATCCCGCCGATCGCTGCCTTCGTGGCCGCCGGGCTTGAACACTCGATCGCCAACATGTTTCTGATTCCGTTCGGGTGGCTGATCCAGCAGACGGCGGGGCCGGCGTTTTGGGCGATGACCGGCGTTGCCGCGGCCGATTATTCGGCCATTACCCTTGGCGGCTTTGTGGCTAATCTCGTGCCGGTGACGATCGGCAACATCATTGGCGGCTTCGCGGTCGGCGGTGCTTATTGGCTGGCTTATCTGCACCCCAAGGCCGGCTGACCATTCACGGCATGAAGGAGAGTTCCATGAGCGGCCCGAAGGATAATCCCGAGATCAAGGAATATACCGGTCCGTCCGGCGGCTATGGCTCGCTGGCCGGCGTCGCCAAGATCCTTGGCCGCGAAAATGTGCCGGACGCGCTGGTAACGCTCGGCCACCAGAACAAGCCCGATGGCTATATGTGCGTGTCCTGCGCCTGGGCGAAGCCGGCCGAGCCGCAGCCGTTCGAATATTGCGAAAATGGCGCCAAGGCGACGGCCTGGGAGATCACCCGCAAGCGCACCGACCAGAAATTCTTCGAAACCCATACGATGGCCGAGCTTTCCGGCTGGCTCGACCATGACCTTGAGGCGGCCGGCCGGCTGACCATGCCGATGCGCTGGGATCCGGCTACGGACAAATATGTACCCGTCAGCTGGGAATCTGCCTTCGAGGAAATCGGCCGGGAGTTGCGGGCGCTGGGAAACGATCCGGACCAGTCGATCTTCTATGCGAGCGGCCGCGCCAGCCTCGAAGCCAGCTACATGTTCCAGCTGTTCGCCCGGCTCTATGGTACCAACAATCTGCCCGACAGTTCGAACATGTGCCATGAATCGACGAGCGTCGCCCTGCCCGAGAGCATCGGCGTGTCGGTTGGCACGGTAACGCTGCAGGATTTCGAAACATCCGACCTGATGATCTATCTGGGGCACAATATCGCGACCAATGCGCCGCGCATGCTGCACCAGTTCCAGGATGCAAAGAACCGCGGTGCCACGATCGTCAGCATCAATCCGCTGCGCGAGCGCGGGCTGGAGCGGTTCAAGAACCCGCAGTCACCGAAGGAGATGCTGACCGGCAAGGAAACGCAGATCTCGGACACCATCCTGCAGGTAGCGGTCGGTGGCGACATCGCGGCGCTGACTGGTATCTGCAAAGCGGTAATCGCCATGGACGATGCTGCGCATCGTGAAGGCGAGGCCGGGCCGACCGACCGCGAGGCGCTGCTGGCGAAGACCGACGATGACGGCGGCTTCAGCATCAAGGCTGCCGCCGCTGCGGCACAGTCACGGCGCGTGCTCGACCATGATTTCATTGCCGAGCATACGCAGGGGTTCGAGTCCTTTGCCGATTACTGCCGCGTGGCCGATTGGGACGAGATCGAGCAGGTCTCGCAACTGTCGCGGGCCGATCTGGAAACGCTGGCCCAGCATTATGCCGAGGCCGAAAAGGTCATGCTGATCTATGGCATGGGGATCACCCAGCATGTGCATGGCACCGAAACCGTGCAGATGATGATCAATCTGTTGCTGCTTCGGGGCAATATCGGCAAGTCCGGGGCCGGAATCTGCCCGGTTCGGGGCCATTCCAACGTCCAGGGCCAACGCACCGTCGGGATTACCGAAAAGCCCGAGTTGGCACCGCTCGACAAGCTCAAGGAGCTCTACAACTTCGAGCCGCCGCGCCATGAGGGCTATACGACGGTCACCGGCTGCGAGGCGATGATCGAGGGCAAGGTGAAGGGCTTTGTCGCGCTCGGCGGCAATTTCATCCGCGCCGCACCCGATATCCCGCGTGTCGAGGCGGCATGGCGCAAGTTGCGACTGACCGTGGGGATCGCCACCAAGCTCAACCGCAGCCATGTGCTGCACGGCGAGGTGGCTTATCTGCTGCCCTGCCTCGGGCGGATCGAGATCGACGAACAGGCCAGCGGCCCACAGGCGGTGTCGATCGAGAGCAGCCTCGCCCAGTTCCATGGTTCGAAGGGCCGGGTGAAGCCGGCGTCGCCGGATTTGCTGTCGGAGCCGGCGATCATCGCCGGGATCGCCCGAGCGACGCTTCCCGAGAACCCGAAAGTGCCCTGGCAGGCCTGGACCGACGATTATTCGAAGGTCAGGAAGGCGATCGAGGAAACCTGGCCGTCGACCTTTGCCGGTCTGGACGAGCATATGTTCCGCCCCGGCGGCATCGAGCGGCCGGTGGCGGCGCGACAGCGCAAGTGGAACACCCGCAGCGGCAAGGCGAACTTCCTGCTGCCGACCCAGATGTTCGCCGGCACGCCCGAGAATTATCGCGGCGAGGACATTTTGCAGCTGACCACGGTGCGCAGCAACGACCAGTTCAACACCACCATCTATGGCTATCACGAC
This sequence comes from Polymorphobacter sp., assembly GCF_051860865.1. Taxonomy (GTDB): domain Bacteria; phylum Pseudomonadota; class Alphaproteobacteria; order Sphingomonadales; family Sphingomonadaceae; genus Sandarakinorhabdus. The sequence continues at coordinate 18,376 of NZ_JBIMKZ010000049.1, forward strand.
CGTTTTCGCGGCGTGAACGGCACCCGGATGGTGGTGTTCATGAACGAAGCCGACATTGCGGCGCGCGGCCTTGCCGGCGACGAGATGGTCGATATGACCACGGCCATGGACGATGGCCATGAACGCGTGGTGCGGGGCTTCCGGATCGTACCCTATGACATCCCCAAGGGTAGCTGCGCGGCCTATTTTCCCGAGGCAACGCCGCTGGTGCCACTCGGCCATCATGACCTCCATGCCCATACCCCCGCCTACAAGGCGGTGCCGGTGCGGGTAACGGCGTCTACGCGGGAACGCGAACGGGCTGAGTAACGGCCGGCGCAGCCCAGCCCTCGCCATAGGCGGGCGTCAGCGCTGGCCAGGCGGCGACGGGCAGCGCGTCATGCCTTCCTCGCAGGGCGGCGATAGGGCCGCCATGGGTGATGACGAGGATGCGGCCGGCGGGAAGCCGGTCGTGGGCGGCGAGGACGCGGTCGGCGAGCTCCATCGTCGTCTCGCCGCCGCCGGGGCGGAAGCTGCCGGGAGCATCGATCATGCCGTCCATGGCGTTGCCGGTCTCACGGTAGATCGACGACCAGCGGCGGCCTTCCCAATCGCCGAAATCGCGTTCGCGCCAGCCGGGGTCGGCGCGCGGGCGGAGGCCGGCGAGATCGGCGACCAGCGCTGCCAGCGTCCGCGTGCGGCGGCGGTCCGAATGCAGGATGGCATCGGCGCGCCAGGCTGCCAGTGTCGGCGCCAGCCGCCGGGCATGGGCGCTGCCGGCCCGGCTGAGGCCGGCGTCGCTGCTGCCATAGCAGCGGCCATGCCAGTGTTGTGCCACTTCGGTATGGCGGACGAGCAGCAATTGCCGGGTCATGCCGCGGCGGCCAGCAGCGATATGAGCTGGCCAGCATAGGCGGCGAAGCCCAGGCAGTCACCGGTGCTGCCACCGATCCGGCGGAGCAACAGGCGGCGGAACCACAGGATGAACACCCCGCCAGCCAGCAGCGTTGCCAGCGCCGGCAGAGGCATCATGACCGCGAAGGGCAGCAGGCCGGGCGCCGCCGTGGCCAGCGCCATAGCGAGCACGCCGGCACCGACGCCGCCGCCGATATCCTTGGCCAGCCCGGTGCCGGCCGGTGCCGGCGGCACCAGCGCCATCAGCGCCGCGGCGACCAGCCGGCCAAAGCTGGCCGAGGCGATGATGACGACGGCGGCGGCCATCGGAGCGAAGGCCTGCAAGACCGTGATAAGCAGCACGGCGCGCAGGGCGAGCGCCAACCCGAGCCCGACGGCGCCGTAGCTGCCGATGCGGCTGTCCTTGAGGATCCGGCGGACATCCTCGGCGGTCAGACCGCCGCCGAAGGCATCGCAGAAATCGGCGACGGCATCCTCGTGAAAGGCGCCGGTCAGCCGTGCTTCGACCGCCAGCGCCATCAGCACGGCGACCGGCACCGGCCAAATGCTCGCCGCCGCCAGCGCCACTGCGGCCGTTACCATGCCGACCAGCGCACCGACCAGCGGGAACCAGCCGATAGCGCGGACCAACCCGGCTCGCACCGCTTCGGCCGACAGGCGCCCGGTGCCGGGCACCGGCACGCGCGTCAGGAACTGGACCGCCAGCAGCGGCGGCGCCCACCAGGGGCAGCGGTCGGTCATCCGCCGGCGCCGGCGGCCGCCAGCACCTCTTCGAGCAGCGCCACGTCGCCGATCAGTGCGGCGGCGCTGTCGAGCAGCGGCAGCGCCACCAGCGCGCCCGTTCCCTCACCAAGCCGCATCTCCCAATCGATCAAAGGTTCCAGACCGAGGTGAGCCAGCGCCGCGCCGTGGCCGGTCTCGGCCGAGCGGTGCGCGGCGATCAGCTGCCGGGCGGTGCCCGGCGCAAGTCGCTCAGCGATCAGCGCCGCCGCCGTGGCGACATAGCCATCGAGCAGCAGTGTCACGCCGGCCGCCGCGCCGGCGGCGAAGAAACCGGCCATCGCGACGATCTCGAACCCGGCGACGGCGGCGATGGCGGCGCGCGGATCGACATCGAGCAGCGGCACCGCCCGCGCCGCCGCATCGGCGACAATCCGCGCCTTGGTCGCCAGCGCCGCGTCATCGGCCCCGGCCCCCCGGCCGACCGCGACCGCCACCGGCGCACCGGCCAGCAGCATGGTCAGGCAGGCGGCGGGCGTGGTGTTGCCGATGCCCATCTCGCCGGTGATCAGCACGGCATTGCCGGCGGTGATCGCGCGCGCGGCTTCCTCGGCGCCAATGGCCCAGGCCGCCTCGAACTGCGCGACCGTCATCGCGCTGCCCTGCGAGAGGTCGGCGGTCCCCGGCGCGATAGCGGCGGCGCGGAAATGCGCCGGCCAGGGCCGGGGCGACGGCGTCACCGCGCCAACATCGACGAGCCGCAGCGTGCAGTCCTGCGCGGCGGCCAGCGCAGCGCTGCTGGCCCGGCCAGCGAGAATGGTCGCCATCATCAGCCCGGTCACCGCCGATGGCCAGGCCGAGACTCCCTGCGCGACGACGCCATGATCGGCGGCGAACAGGGTCAGCGCGCGCGGCCTTGTCACCGGATCGAGCCGCTGCTGGATCGTCGCCAGCCGGGCGGCCAGTGCCTCCAACCTGCCGAGGCTGCGGCGCGGCTTGGCCAGGGCATCGAGGCGGGACCAGGCGTCGGAGTCTTCGATCATGCGGCGGTTCCTGCGATGGCGAGCAAGGCCTCGGTATCGACGCAGCCGGCCAGCGCCTCGGCCAGCCGGTCGAGCGCGGCGTCGACACGCTGCCCCTGGTCAACGCCATCCGACACGGCGCCGAGCCGCGCCAGCCAGCCGGCGCGCTGGGCGGCATCGTTGAACAGCCCATGGATATAGCAGCCAGCGACCCGGCCATCGGCGGTGACGGCGCCGTCCAGGCTGCCGTCCGCCATCCGCAGCAGCGGCACCGTGCCGGTCGCGGCGATGGTGCGGCCGGCGTGGATCTCGTAGCCGGCAAAGGCATGGCCATCGGCGAGGCTGATGCCGCTGGTCGCGGTCAGCCGCTTGTCACCGGTCAGGCTTGTGTCCACCGGCAAATAGCCGAGGCCGTCGACGGTCTGGGCCGGGCCTTCGATGCCCTCGGGGTCGGCGATCGTTCGGCCGAGCATCTGGTAGCCGCCGCAGATGCCGAGCAGCCGGCCGCCGCGCCGGAGATGGCCGGCGATGTCGATGTCCCAGCCCTGGGCACGGAGGAAGGCGAGGTCGGCGATGGTGGCCTTGGTGCCGGGCAGGATGACCAGCGCCGCCTCCGCAGGGATCGGCTGGCCGGGCGGCACGAACAGCAGGCGGACGCCGGGCTCATGTGCCAGCGGATCGAAATCGTCGAAATTGGCGATTCGTGACAGCATCGGCACGGCGATGGTGACAGCGCCGGCGGCGGGGCGGGCCGTTTCGAGGACCACGCCGTCCTCGGCCGGCAGCTGTCGGGCGGCGGCGATCCAAGGGATGACGCCGAGCCCCGGCCAGCCGGTGCGGCGGGCGATCTCGGCATAGCCATCGTCGAACAGGCGGACGTCGCCGCGGAACTTGTTGATGAGAAAGCCCTGGATCATCGCTGCGTCGTCGGGGTCGATCACCGTTTTAGTGCCGACCACCGAGGCGATGACGCCGCCGCGATCGATGTCGCCGACCAGCACCACCGGCACGCCGGCGGCGCGGGCGAAACCCATGTTGGCGATGTCCCCGGCGCGCAGGTTGATTTCGGCCGGGCTGCCGGCGCCCTCGACGATGACCAGTTCGGCGCGGGCGCGCAGCCGGCCATAGCTCTCCATCACCGCGCCCAGCAGCTCGCCCTTGCGGCGCTGGTAATCGCCGGCGCCGAGCTGGCCGATGACGCGGCCATGGACAATGACCTGCGCCCCGGTGTCGGACTGGGGCTTGATCAGCACCGGGTTCATGTCGCTGGCGAGCGGCGCGCGGCAGGCGATGGCCTGCAGCGCCTGGGCCCGGCCGATCTCGCCGCCATCGGCGGTGACGGCGGCATTGTTCGACATGTTCTGCGGCTTGAACGGCAGCACGCTAAGGCCGCGATTGGTGAACAGCCGACACAAGCCGGCGACCAGCACCGACTTGCCGACGTCCGACCCGGTGCCCTGGAGCATCACCGCAGCCATGCCAGGCCTCCCGCGATCAGCCAGAGCAGCAGGCAGGCGCGGCGATAGATGGCCAGCGCCCGAAGAAGGTCCGCCGGCCCCGGCGCCGGGCCGGTACCGAGCCGGGCGCGGAAGGCCGGTTCGCCATCATAGCTGACCGGACCGCCGAGCTGCCGCCCCAGCGCCCCGGCCATTGCCGCTTCCGGCCAGCCGCCATTGGGCGAGGCATGGCGGGCGGCATCGGCCCACATCACCGACAGGCCGCCGCCACCGGCCAGCGCCACCAGCAGGCCGGACAGCCGCGCCGGCAACAGCATCACCAGGTCGTCGGCCCGCGCCGCCGCCCAGCCGAAATCGCCATGGCGGGCATCGCGGTGGCCGATCATCGAATCGGCCGTGTTGATCGCCTTGCAGATCAACAGACCCGGCAGGCCGGCGATGAGGAACCAGAAGGCCGGCGCGACCACCCCGTCGCAGAAGCTCTCGGCGAGGCTCTCGATGCCGGCGACCGTAACGCCTTGGTCATCGAGCCCGGCGGTATCGCGGCCGACGATGGCGGCGACGGCGGTGCGGGCGGCGGGCAGGTCACCGGCGGCCAGCGGCCGGGCGACGGCGCGGACATGATCATGCAGGCTGCGCTGCGCGAGGCCGGTGGTGGCGACGAGCAGCAGCAGCGCGACGCCCCAGCCGTCGCCGGCAGCTGCGGTGATCAGCCAGCCGGCGCCGCCGGCCAGCGCCGAGATCGCCAGCAACAGCAATAGGCCCATCGCCCGGCGGCGGCGGGCGGCGCCGGCATTCCACCGCGCGTCGAGCTCGGCGATGACGGCGCCGATCCAGCTGACCGGGTGGCCGATGAGAGCGAACAGCCAGGCCGGATAGCCGAGCACCGCCTCCAGCATCAGCACCGCCAGCAGCTGGTCGGCCCGGCCGGTCATCACTGGCGGCCGGTAGCGATGATGAAGCGATGGCCATCGGGCGTGTGGCCGACGTGCGCCGTCACCCCATAGGTCTCGGCGATCAGCGCGGGAGTCAGCACTGCGTCAGGCGGGCCATGGGCGACGATGCGACCGCCGCGCATCAGCAACACGGCATCGGCCACCCGCGCTGCCTGATTGAGATCATGGAGGACGACGATGACGCCGGCGGCGGCACCATTGCCGGACGCGATGGTGCGCAGCCGATCGAGGACATCGAGCTGGTGCGCCGGATCGAGGCTGGCCAGCGGCTCGTCGGCGAGCAGCCATTGCGGCGTGCCGGCCAGCACCCGGGCCAGCAGCACGCGGCCGCGCTCGCCGCCGGACAAGGTGTTGACCGTGCGGTGCGCCAGACCGGCGACATCGGTGGCCTGCATGGCGGCGGCGACAGCGGCGCGGTCGGTCTCGGTCTCGCCCCAGCGGCCGCGGTGCGGGAAGCGGCCGAGCGCCACCAGCGTGGCGACATCGACATCCCAGTTGACGTCGGCGGTCTGCGGCAGAAAGCCGATCCGCCGCGCCAGATCCTGCCGGGCGAGCGTTTCGCGCGGCACGTCATCGACCCGCACCACGCCGGCATCCGGGGTTCGCAGCCCAGCGAGGCAGGCGAGCAGCGTGGATTTTCCGGCGCCATTGGGCCCGAGCACGGCGGTGACTTGGCCCCGGGCGAAGCGCGCGCTGATGCCATCGAGCACCCGGTTTCCGCCGAGCGTCAGCGACAGTTGGTCGGCGTGCAGCGTCATGGCAGTTGCCGCCGCATGCGCAGCAACAGCGCCAGGAAGAACGGGCCGCCGAGCATCGACATGGCGATGCCGAGCCGCAGCTCGCTGACCGTCGGCGCGGCGCGAACGAGGCTGTCGGCGACCACCAGCAGCAGGGCGCCGCCCAGCGCCGAAGGCAGCAGCACAGCGGACGGGCGGTAGCCGGCGAAGGGGCGGACCAGATGCGGGACCATCAGGCCGACGAAGCCGATGATCCCCGCCGACGCCACCGAGGCGCCGACGCACAGGCCGACGCCGATGACGATGAGTATCTGCAGCCGCAGCGGATCGACGCCCATCGACCGGGCCGCCTGTTCCCCCAGCGTCAGCGCATCGAGCGAACGGCCGGTGGCGGCGAGCAGCGCGGCGCCGATAGCGACCAGCGGCAGCGCCAGCCAGACATCGTTCCAGCTGCGGTCGGTCAGCGCCCCCATCAGCCAGGTGACGATCTGCGAGGTGGCGAACGGCGTCGGCGCCAGGCTGATCGCCAGTGCCGTCATCGAGCCGGCGATGCTCGACAGGATGACACCGCCCAGCGTGAAGACGATCAGGCTGCCCGAGCGGCCGACCAGCAGCGCCAGCAGCGTCATCGCGGCGGCCGCGCCGGTCAGCGCGAACGCCGGCAGCAGCCAGGGCGCCGCCGCATAGCCGAAGAACAGCGAGATCACCGCGCCCAGCGCCGCGCC
>NZ_JBIMKZ010000050.1:0-23710 GCF_051860865.1 Polymorphobacter sp.
GGACATATTCGGCCTGACCGCCGGCATAGCCGCCGAGCATGTGCGAATAACCGAACAGACCGGACGGCGAATGGCCCATGGCCGCTTCGGCGATATCCTGGTTGTCGGCCGGATTGCTGTTGTCGCAGAGCGAGGTCAGCGTCTTCTCGCAAAAGAAGCAGTTGCCGCAGGCGATGGTAAACGGCACCACGACACGATCACCAATGGCAAGATTGGTCACGCCGCTGCCCAGCGCCACGACCTCGCCCATGAATTCGTGGCCAAGGATGTCGCCCGCCTGCATCGACGGGATCATCCCATTGTACAAATGCAGATCGGAGCCGCAGATCGCCGTCGATGTGACACGAATGATGGCGTCACGCGGATTGACGATTTCGGGATCGGGCACGGTATCGACCCGGACATCTTTTTTGCCATGCCAGCGAACTGCACGCATGTGAAATTCCTTCGATTGAGCGCTCAGGCTTTGGGTTCGGCGCCCTGTGGCGCGTTGACGGCGATTTCGCCGGTCTCGATGAGACTCTTGAAGCGTTTCAAGTCGCGGCGAAGCTGGATGCCGGGTTCGCGCTGGGTCAGCTTGGCGGCGTAGCGCCCGAGACTGCCGCCCGGCGGCTCATAGGCCACTGCTGCATGAATTTCAGTGCCACGCCCGGCCGGGGCGTCGCGAAATTCATAACGCGCGGTGACAGGAACCGTCGATTCCGGCAGCGAAGTGATGGTCAACACCTCGTCCGTCACATCCTCGGCGACTTCGCCCTGCCAGGCGATGGCCCCGGACGGATCCATGGTCACGAACCGCAGCTTGCTCTCGGCAGCGGCGTCGGCACTGTCAACATTGACCGCCCAGTCCGACCAGGACCCAATATCGCGGAAGCGGCTGTAGACCAGTGATCGCGGCGCGTTGATCGTTACCGATCGCGACACCACAGCGGCGCTCGACCAGCCCACGGCCTTGGCGACGGCGGCTTCGTCTGGTTGTTCACCCAGTAAACGGCGCGCCGGTGCGGCACCGGTCACGCCGCGCGTCACCAGCATGGAGCCGACGAGGCCCAGCGCGATCCCGGCCACGCCTTTGCGTCGCGCCGCCAGGGCGCCGATTGCCGTGCCGGCGGCCAGGGACAGGCCGCGTTCTAGCAATTTGATGTTCTGCCGGGGGGCAATGCGGGTGCCGGGGGGCGCCAGCGCGCCATCGATGTCGGACATGGGCTCAACCTTTGCTTGTGTCGTTTTTCCAACGGCGCGGGGCGCGGGATAGTTCCCCGCCCCATGCGCTTATTGGCGGGGGCGCGGAGGCGGGCGCGGGACGCGCCCCACGCCGGCGCTCAACCAAGGCGGCCGCCAGCAGGCCGACACCGGCGGCCAGCAGGCCGACAGCCGCCCCCGGCCGCATCTGGGCTTCAAGCCACAGGCTACGACGTCGGACATATTGTGGCTCGTCATTCTCGATGCTGCCGTCCCTACGCGCTTCATAGAGATTGTCGGCCACACCCGGCGGCACCGGGCGGTCGCTCTGTTGTAGTTTTGTGCCGAAGGCAGCCAGCGCGCGGTCGATCAGGCCGGGGGCGAGCACATCGCCGAGGATGGCGCTGATGCCGAAACCCCCGACCGTCAGGTGGCGTCTCGGCGTGGCCGCCGCGAACAGCACGGCGCGCGCGACCAGCCGGGGATCATAGATGACCGGCGGCAGCTTGGCAGGTGCATCCATGCGGTTCCGCGCATGGTCGGGGTAAGGCGTATGCATCGCCGCCGGCTTGATCAGCGTCACCGAAACCGGGAGGCCATCTCGTATCACTTCGGTGCGCAGCGCATCGGTAAAGCCCTTCACCGCATGCTTCATGGCCGAATAAGGCCCCTGCAGGATCATCGCATGATGGCTGAGAATGCTGCCGATGTTGACGATGGCCCCACCCTTAGCGCACAAATGCGCGAGCGCGGTCAACGCGCCATTGACCGTTCCCCAATAGCCGACATCGAAGACGCGGTGCTGGTCCTCCAGCGGCGTTTCGGCCAGCGTGCCATAGGTGGCGGCAGCCGCATTGTTGATCCAGGTATCGAAGCCGCCGAACCGATCAATGGCCAAGGCCGCCAGCCGCTGCGCATACGCCGGCTCGGCGACGTCGATGGCCAGCACCGCCACCCCGCCGCCGGCGCGTTCAAGCCGATCGGCGATCTCGAGAAGCGCCGCTTCATTGCGTGCCGCCAACACCACATTGGCGCCGGCGGCCACCGCCGCTTCGGCAGTGGCGAGGCCAATACCACTGGTGGCACCGGTGATGACAAGCGTCTGACGATCGAGGGGCTTGAGCTTGGGGCGCATCAGCGAGGCTCCCTATTCATCTCATGCTGTTCATCTCATGCGATGGCGAGGTGCGCGCAGCGCCAGCCGCCTTGCGACGGCTGGCGCTGCAACGCGCTAGTAGACCGAGCGCACCGCGGGTTCGCGCTCCCAGACACGGCCGTTGCCGACGGTGTCGATATAGTCGGCAGCGTCACCTTCCAGGGTGACGACCCCGGGGTCTTCCTCGACACCAGCCGCATCGAGCAGGGCAGCCGCCGCCGGGGTGTAGCCGATCACCTTAAGATGGGCGAAGGCATCATGGACCCACGCCACCGCTGCCGACTCGGAGGACAGCACGGCGGCGCCTTCCTCGGTGGCAATCACCGCCACCGCATCGAACAGGACCGATGGGCCACCGGCCAGCTGGAAATCGGCCTTCAGACGACTGCCGTCATCGAGCGTCACGCCGCCGATCGTCGGGCAGACGATCTTCAGCTTCGCCTCGACACCGGCCACGGCCTCGAACAGGGCGTTCACCACTGCCGCACTGGCACCATCGCTGACCAGCGCACCGAGCTGACGGCCCTTCAGCGGCGGCACGTCACGCGCCAGGATCGACAGGCTGGGGGCCGCTTCGAGATCGGTACGCACCGGCCGGGCCGGCACGGCGGGAACGATGTCGTCCTCATGCCCCAGACCCGCCGCAACCCGCTCTCCCAGCTCTTCGTCGATCACAACGAGGTGGCCGAGCATGGTCGTGCGGACGATCTCGGCCTCGACCTTGGACAGTTCGAACACCAGCGCCGCAACGATGTGATCCTGCTCGGGCACCGTCTGGCTGATGAAGAACTGCCGGGCCTGGCTGTAATGGTCGGCAAAAGTCTCCGACCGGTCGCGCTGCTTCACGCCTTCCTGGGGCGTCGGGAAGCTGCGGAAGCCACGCGTATGGCTCTCGCGCGGCCCGGACGGGTCGAGCAGGCTCGGCGTATAGGTGACGCGCTGCGGATGGACATGGGTCTGCATATGGCCATCCCGCTGCATGTTGGCGAACGGGCATTTCGGCGCGTTGATCGGGATCTGGTTGAAGTTGACCGATCCCAGCCGGCTCAGCTGGGTGTCCAGATAGGAGAAGTTGCGGCCATGCAGCAGCGGGTCGTCCGACACGTCGATGCCGGGAACGAGATTCTGCGTGCAGAACGCCACCTGCTCCGTCTCGGCATGGACATTGGCCGGGTTGCGATCGAGCACCAGCCGTCCGATGATCCGCAGCGGCACCACCTCCTCGGGGATCAGCTTGGTCGCATCGAGATGGTCGAAGTCGAAACCGGCAGCATCTTCCTCGCTGAACAGCTGGACACCGAGCTCCCATTCCGGGAAGTCACCGCTCTCGATCGCATTATACAGGTCGCGACGATGGAAGTCGGGATCGGCGCCATTGATCTTCAACGCTTCATCCCAGACCACCGACTGGATGCCGAGCTTCGGCATCCAATGGAACTTGATAAAGGTGGACTTGCCCTCGGCATCGACCAGACGGAAGCTGTGGACGCCAAAGCCCTGCATCATCCGCATCGAGCGCGGGATGGTGCGGTCGGACATCTGCCACATGACCATGTGCATCGCCTCCGGCGTCATGGCGATCCAGTCCCAGAAGGTGTCGTGCGCCGATGCCGCCTGAGGGAAGCCGCGATCGGGCTCTTCCTTCACGGCATGGGCAAGATCGGGGAATTTCATCGCATCCTGGATGAAAAACACCGGGATATTATTCCCAACGAGGTCCCAATTGCCCTCCTTGGTGTAGAATTTGACCGCAAAGCCACGCACGTCGCGCGCCAGATCAGCCGATCCGCGATTGCCGGCCACAGTCGAGAAGCGCACGAACACCGGCGTCTTCTCGCCCGTCTCGCCAAGAACCAGGGCAGTCGTCAGGTCGGACAGGGAATCGGTCAGCTCGAAATAGCCATGCGCCGCGAGGCCACGGGCGTGGACCACACGCTCGGGAATGCGCTCATGGTCGAAATGAAAGATCTTCTCCCGCAGCACCATGTCTTCCAGCAGCACCGAGCCACGGGGACCGGCGCGCAGGCTGTTATGATCACTGGAAATCGGCATGCCGTGGTTGGTGGTCAGGACCGGCTGGCCCACACTCGCAACCTGGTGCAGCTCGCCACCGGGACCGGTGTGGAGCGTCGGCTGAGGGTCGGTCGGGGCATTGCTGGCGTCGGTTTTGCTGGGCATGGGACTATCCTTGTGAGGCGCGGGCAGGGGCGACATTTCGAGGGGATGTTCTCCGGCCAAACCGGTGAGCCCGCGTCTCGTTCCCGCGCCGGGAAAAGAAAGCGATTCCGCCGCTCAGGCCGCGCGCAGATAGAGTTCGTCGCTGCGCACGAACAGCCGCTGCAGATTTTCGTCGAGCACGAACCCCGGGATATCGAGCGCGCCAAGCTGGCTGCTGTGCGCCGTCAGCGCCCTGCGCTTCAGCGCCAGCTGAGGCGACACATCAAGGCGATACAGCGGCAGATCGGGTACGGCGATGGCTGTATCGAGCACCCAGAGCGGGAAGGCCAGCAACGGGACGCCACGGCTCCGCGCCACAGTCTCGGCAATGCCATAGGCAGCCCTATGGTCCGGATGCGGGTCGTCCCGCCAGCAGGTCACATACAGGTCAGCCGGTGGGACGAGGCGAGCCGTGTCCGGGCGATCGGCAAGCTGCCCGTCGGACGCGCCGGCAAAAACCACGCGGCCCGCGCCACCGGTAAGACCCGCAACCGCTTCGATGGCCTCCTGCCGCCGCCGCCTGGCAAGGCGCGCCGGCGGCCATGCCCGCGATCCAGGATGCGACGCATCGCCGTCCGTCAACAAGGTCACCGTCACGTCGAGCCCAAGCGCAGCGGCGGCAGCAACAAGGCCGCCGCAGCCCAGCGTCTCGTCGTCCGGATGCGGCACGACAATGCCGATCGTCCGCGTCGTACCCAGCAGCGCCGCCAGATCAGTTGGCCGGGATGCGGCATGCCAACGCGCCAGCCCCGAATGATGGAACGACTGCGGCGATTCTCCGTTCGACATGCATGCACAACGCGTCCGATGCCATTGTGGTTCCTCTGAGCCGCCGCGATCCGGCTGCCGCCGCGCGGCGCGTGGCAGTTATCGCGGCGGATCTCGCCCCGGAGCGGGATACGGACTTCAGCGTGCCGGATACGGAAGTGGCCGCGCTGGCGGGCGAAGGCCTGCTTCACGCCCCGCTTCCAGACGATCTGGGCGGCATCGGTCTGGGCATGGACGTCGCCACCGCTTCAATGCTGCGCCACGTATTGCGCACCATCGGCGGCGCATCCCTGTCGCTGGGCAGGCTTTACGAAGGCCATGTCAATGCGGTGCGGCTGGTGGCGCGCTATGGCACCCCGGCGCAGATGCGGTTGCTGGCGGCCGAAGCGGACGCCGGCAGGCTGTCTGCGGTATGGAACGCCCAGGGCACCGACAAGCTCCGGCTGGTCGACGGCCGGCTGGTCGGCGGCAAGATCTACACCTCGGGGATCGGCATCATCCGCCGGCCGCTGCTGACGGCCGAAACAGCCGACGGCACGGTCATGCTGCTCCCCGATGTCGCGATGGCCACGGGCGACCTGTCGGGTTGGACTGTCCTCGGCATGCGTGCCTCGATGACGGGCCGCGCCGACTTCACCGGCATTGCCGTGGCGGATGGCGAGATCATCGGCACCCCCGGGGATTATTACCGCTCGCCGCTGTTCGCCGGCGGCGCATGGCGGGTGCTCGCGGTGCAGTTGGGGGCGCTCGAACAACTCATGGCCCTGTATCGGCAGCTGCTCGGCGAGCGCGGCCGTGCCGGGGACCCGGTGCAGCGCGCGCGCTTCGGCGAGGCTGTCGCCATGCTGGAAACCGCGCGGCTATGGACCGCCCGCGCCGCCGCGGTCGCCGAGGACAGTCCCCGGCCGGACGGCGAGATCGATGCGCTGGTCAATCTCGCCCGCTACAGTTTCGACCGGGCTGCGCTGGGGGTAATCGAACGCATCCAGCGCGCCGGTGGCTTGTCCACCATGGTGCGGCCGAACCCGATCGAGCGGATCGTCCGTGATCTCACCACCTATCTTCGCCAGCCCTTTCCCGATGCGGCGCTCGATGACGCGGCACGCTGGGCGCTGGCCGAACGTCCTGTCCATGCCGATCTCGGAGAGCGATAATGAAAAGCCTGCCGTCCGCCTATTTCGATGCGCTTTATGATCGACATCCGGACCCTTGGGGGTTCGAGACCAGCGAATATGAGGCGGGGAAATATGCGGCCACACTGGCCGCCCTGTCCCGCCCACGCTATCGCTCGGCGCTCGAGGTCGGCTGCTCGATCGGCGTGCTGACGGAGGCACTGGCGCCGTACTGCGACCGATTGCTGGGCATCGATGTGGCGGAATCGGCCTTGAAGGTAGCCCGCGAACGTGTCGGGCACCTGCCTCATGTCCGGCTGGCGTGTCGAAGCTTTCCCGGGGAAGTTGCCGCCGAAGTGTCCCCCGACGGGTTCGATCTGATCCTGCTGTCCGAAGTACTTTACTATCTCGATGCCTCCACGGTGACGCGGGCGGCGCGGATCACGCGCGCCATGGCCACGCCGGGCGCCGATGTGCTTCTCGTTCACTGGCTGGGGCCGACGCCCGACTATCCGCTCACCGGTGACGCGGCGGCGCAGACCTTCATCGATGCGATACGGCCGCATGGCGGCGTGGTGTTCCAGGCGCGTGAGCCGGACTATCGTATCGACCTGATTCGGCTTTGAGCCATTCCCGCAGCAAGGCGGCCTGTGCAGGCAAGTCAGTGAGCCTCACTCGCTGAGGCGCAAGCGCCGGCGTCTCGGCTTCCCGCGCCGCCCAATAAGTGCCGAAGCCCGGTTCATTGCCCCACTGCCGCCGGGCCACCCCACGCCGGGCAGCGCGGCGCCAGGTGACCGCTGCCGGCTCAAGATGGAAATCTGCCAGTGCCTGCGGATCGGCGCCATAGCCAGACAGCAGATCGGCGAACCCACCTGGCGCGCGGCCGTCTGTCCGCGCCGAGGTAAAGACACGCACGCTGCTGGCATGACGAATGCGGGCATCATGGCGGAGCAGGCTGGCGTGCAACGCCCGATCTTCGGCGAGATCGACCAGCGGCGAGCCTCCGGTCGCCACCAGCGTGCGGGCACGCACGGCAAAATTGGCGCCCCAGCTCCAGATATGGTTCGGCCAGGGATCATGGGCGAGCGGATCGAGCCAGGCGATCGTGCGAGCCACCGTCTCGGCATAATCGGCTTCGGCCCGACGGACCGCAGCCAGCCGGGGCGCTACCGGACCATCCAGATCGATGGCGCCGCAAACCGCATCGACGTCGGGCCGCAGCGCCGCCAGCAGCGCCGCGAGCCAATCCGGGGCGACCCGGCTGTCAGCATCGGTACTGGCGACAATGCCATCAGGATGACCCGTCGCCAGAAGATGGGCAGCCGCCGCATCGGTGACGGTCCGCCGCGCCTGGCCGATATGGGCAGCTTCGCCCTCGATGACATGCAGTGCGAACGGCAGGGAAAGTGCACGCGCCACATCGGCCGTGTCATCGGTACAGTTGTTGGCATGGACGAAGACGGCGGCAATATCGCGCCCGGCATGCGGCTGGCCCGCAAGCGCCATCAGCGCCGAGGCGATCCGCTCGGCCTCGTTCCGGGCCGGAATGGCGACGACCACCGGCAGACGAGACCCCATCGTCATGCCGCTGCCGACAGGCTCGAATCACCGAACAGGCCGGCCTGCACACGAATCTCTGCAGAAAGAGGGCCATAGGCCGTGCGAGGCCCGTCTGCCGCATGGCCATCGAACAGGCCATTCTGGCAGTGACGATCATCGTCCCAGCCCAGATGGCTGATGATCGGGTACAGGCAGATGCCCCCGATGCCGGTGCCCCGCGCCGCGGCAATGCGCACCTCATCGCACACATAACGCAACCAGTGCGGACGAAAGACCCCCTCGGTGCCGGTCTCGGCGATATAGACTGGCTGTGGGTAGCGGGAGGCGGCCTTTTCGAGCAGTTGGTGAAGCGGCGTATACAGCCAGTCACCGAGAAACACCGGCCGGCCGTTATCGACCCACTGATTATTGTAATAATAATTGAGGCCGATGATATCGACGGCAGTGTCATGGCCGCCGAGCTCTGGCGCGACACGGCCGAGCATCATGTCGAGTGCCTCGAACTGGCTGTTGTTGTGCATGGCCGAACGCGCCACATCCACCGGTGCGTTGCTCGAAGGCAATATATTGATCAGCGGTTCGGCACAGGCGATCCGGACCCGGGGATCGACGTCGCGCAGCGCCTCGGTAGCCGCCAGCGCGGCGCGGACCAGTTGGCGCTTCATCGCATCGCCCATGCCGCGCCGGAACGGCGTGAGACCCCCGGTCTGACCACCGGCAAAGGCCCAGAAGCTGATCTCGTTGACCGGCGTGAACAGCGGCGGCGCATCGGATTCCGCTGCCACCACCCGCGCCGCCTCCCGCGCAAATGCCGCGAACCGGTCGACGAAACGGGACGAGAATATGTCGACCCCGTCCGGCACGCCGTAATGGAGCAGATCCCAGATCACGGTGGTACCCGTGTCGCGCGCCGCCCTGAGCATCGGCAGGAAGCTGGACCAGTCATAGCGGCCCGGCCGCTGTTCGATCAGGTGCCAGCGCAGGCCGTCACGCGCCGCGTTCATGCCATGGGCGTGCAGCAGCCGATAATCCTCGGCTGCCCGGGTGTCATGGCCGGTGGACGCGACAATATCCAGACGCTTGCGTGATCGCAGCTTATGGGCGGCGCATTCGAAGCCGCCCATAAGCATGGAGCCGAAGAGCGGAGCGATCATACCGATGCGGCGGGTCAGGCCGCCTCCCGGTCCGACCGGGGCAACGCCGCATCGAGCTTCTGGAACGTCGCCAATGCCTGACCGACGACCTGGTCCATGTTGTAATATCGATAGGTCGCCAGCCGGCCGACGAACCAGGTGTTTTCTTCAGCCCGCGCAAGCGCCTCGTACTTCTTGAACAGCGCCTCGTTTTCCGGCCTCGGGATCGGATAATAGGGGTCGCCCTCGGCGCTCGGATATTCATAGGTCAGCGTCGTGCACGGATGACTCTGGCCGGTCAGGTGCTTCACTTCGGTGACGCGGGTATGGTCCTGATCCTGCGGGAAATTGATCGTGCCCACGGTCTGCGTCCACGGCTGGTCGAGTGTGACATGCCGGAACTGCAATGAGCGATATGGCAGCTTGCCATGGGCATGGCCGAAATAGGCATCGATCGGCCCGGTATAGACCATCCGCAGCGGCCGCTCGGCCGCTGGAATCGCCAAGGCGTCGACACCCAGCTTGACTGTGATCAACGGGTTATCGAGCATCCGCTCGAACATCGCCGTATAGCCGTCGCGCGGCATGTTCTGGAAACTGTCGGTGAAATAGCGGTCGTCATCATTGGTCCGCGTCGGCACCCGCCCCGCCACCGACCGATCCAGCTCGCTGGGATCGAGACCCCATTGCTTGCGGGTGTAGCCGCGGAAGAATTTTTCGTAGAGTTCCCGGCCAATGCGGCTGACCACGACATCCTCCGACGTCCGGATATTCTCGACCGGCTCGGCCCGCGCCGCGAGAAAGGCTTCCACGCCGGCTTCGTCGAGATCGAGGCCATAGAGCGCATTGATGGTGGTGCGGTTGATCGGGATCGGCACCAGCTGGCCATCGACCGAGGCCAGCACCCGATGTTCATAAGGGCGCCATTCGGTGAACCGCGACAGATAATCGGCGATGGCGCTGCTGTTGGTGTGAAAGATGTGGGGGCCATAGACATGGAACAGGAGCCCGTCGGCATTGCGGCGATCATGAGCGTTGCCGCCAATATGGTCGCGCTTGTCGACGACCAGGACCTTCTCGCCGCGCACCGAGGCGATGCGCTCGGCCATCACCGCCCCGGCAAAGCCGGCGCCGACCACGATCCAGTCATGCATATTCTGTCTCCAGCGATGGTGTCGCGACGGCGTCGATCTGAGCCTGCATGAACGCCCAGGTGCTGTCCCAGGATGACCGCGCCAGCTGATCGTCGACGCGTCGCTGCCAGTCCGGCCCGGCCGCTGAACGGATGGCGTCTTCGATGGCAACGACCATGCCGTCCGCATCATCGGCGATGCCGACGAGGCCAAGCTCGGCATAAGGGCGCTTCACATCGGTGATCGAGGTCGACACCACCGGCAGCCCGGCGGCGAGGAATTCGGGCGTCTTGGTAGGGCTGATGAAGCGGGTGGCGTCGTTCAGGGCAAAGGGCATGAAGCCGCAATCCCAGTGATGGAGATAGGCCGGCAGTTCCTCATAGGCCTTGCCGCCCAGCCAATGGATATTGGGGCGCTGCGGTCGGCTGGCGGGATCGATCTTGACGGTGGGACCGACCATGATGAACTGCGTCCCGGGGCTGCGGGCGGCCAGCGCATCGACCAGGCCCATGTCCATCCGCTCATCGATGACGCCGAAAAAGCCGACGCGGGGATGGGCGATATCGGCCTGGTCGGCCGGATCGGAGCGACCGAAAGAGGTCGCCCGGCTGAAATGGCCGACGTCGACGCTCGACGGCACCGGGTGGATATTGGCATGCAGATGCTGCTTCGCCTCATACAGGCTGTGGCCACCGGTGAAGACGATGTCCGCGCGCGCCATAAGCTCGGCTTCAAGCTGGCGGATACGGCTGTCGGCGCCGTGGAACAACGCCAGTTCGTCCATATTGTCATAGATGGTGACACCGGCTTCGATGCCCTGGCTGAATTCGAGCGCCATCGGCGTGTAATACCAGGCGACGTCCGGCCGACGCCCTTCAAGCAGTTCTTCCAACAAACGCGCCTGGCGCGCCGCCCCATCCTCCACACCCTCGGGCAGATAGGGCGTCATCACCGTCACCCCATCCTCGGTGAACCGATGCCACCCTTCGGACTGATCGGGAGACGGCACCGGCTCCTCGACAAACATCACATCATAGTGCCGGGCCGCACGCGTCATCAGATGCTGGGGACGCTGGAAGACAAATTTCCAGCGAAGATGCGAAAAGCACAGCAGCAGGGGGCGTGCCGCGCCCGCGGCGGGGGGAGAAACAGTCATCCTGTCGGGCTTTCGAGTGAGAAGGTGTGTAGGCTTAGGGTTGAACAGGGGTGTCGGTACCGGTGACCGGGGGGTCGCCAAGCTGGCGGCCATCGATGCCGGTGGACGGCGGCGTGGAGGGCGTCGATTCCGATGCCGGACGCTGCGGCGGCGTGCCGATGGTGTCACCGCCGGTTGCCCGGGGATCGCGCCGCGTCGAAGGGGCGGTGGGTGTCGGCGCGACCGTGGTCGGCCCGCTGCTGCCCGGCGCCGTATTGGCCGGCGGCGCCGGCGGCGGGGCCGTCTGGGCGCTGGCCGGGCCGATGATGAACAACAGGGTCGCAGCGTGGATTACAAGGGTCTTGCGCATGATGGCCTCCGCGATGCCCCCGGGGGTTTCGTCATCTGGATCAAGCGTTCACCGTGCCGAAAGTTCCGGGACTTTCAGCCCGTTCGATCAAATTGACGGCATGGACCTATCGGAGTCTCGGATGGTTTGAAAATCGATAGTCCTGTCGAAAGTGAGGAAAGTGACCCCAAGAACTGATGCCCTGTCTCTGTTGATTGCCGGGCATCGGGAGGTCGAGGCCTTGTTCGAACAGTTCGAGGCCGCGACGCCGGAGCGGCAGATGCCGTTGAGCCGGCTCATCTGCAAGGCACTGAATCGTCATATTATTCTGGAAAACGAGCTTTTCTATCCGGCGATCCGCGACTCCTTGGATCAGCCCGATCTGCTTGAAGTTGCCGCCGTGGAGCATGAAGTGGCAGCCGTGCTGGTGAGGTGCATCAGCGAGGATGACCTGCCGGCGGCACGACTGCGAGCGATGATGGACGTGTTGCGGACGCATATTGCCCATCATGTCGAGAATGAGGAGCGCCAGATATTCCGCCGGGTGCGCACGTCCGGGGCGAATCTTGAACGGATCGGGGAGGAATTACGCGCGCGTGCGACTGTTTTGGGCTGATTTCATCACATCGTAATCCGCTTTTCGGGCAGCGACAGTGTGATCTTGCCCTCGCTGGGGCCGACATCATCGATACGCGACCGGCCGCCGAGCTGGGCGGCGATGCCCGCCACCAGGCGGCGATGCAGGCTGTCCTTGCCGGTGTCGGGCAGCAGCCCGGTGGCCGTCACCACGACGCACACGACATCGTCCTCGGTCATCACGTGGATCCTGAAGCGGCAATCGTCACTGTCGGCGCCGATCCGGTCGAACAGGCACACCACCGCCTCGACGATCCACAGGGACAAGGGCACGGCGCGATCGAGATCGACAACACGCGGCGCCAGCTCGGGATCGACGATCACCTCGCCCTCGCACTGGCCGTGGATGGCCAGCAGCTCTTCGAGCGGCACCAGCAATTGCGCCATCGAGACCGTCGACAGTTCGCCGTCGGCATAGAGCAGGCCGTTGACCATCGCCAGTGTGGCGACGCGCAACTGGGCTTCGTCGAGCGCATGGCGGGCCTGGCCCGGCGGCATGCGGCCGGCCTGCAGACTGAGGAAGCTGCCCATGACCTGGAGGTTGTTGCGCACCCGATGATGCAGCTCAAGCGCCACGGCGGTCTGGTCAGCGACGGACTGGCGCAAGCGCTGGTCGCGCTCGGAAATGGCATTGCCCATGCGGAGCAGGTTGGCGACCAGATCACGCACCTCCGACGGCGCGTCGAAGAAGCTCGGACGCCGCGCCAGTTCGGGACCTTCGCTGCTGCCGATGCTGCCGGCGAGGTCACCCAGCCGGGCGATCCAGCGAAGGATGGCGCGGTTGGCGCCATACCAGATCGCCGCCGAGGCCAGGATCAGCGCCATCAGCGGCAGCAGGAAATAACCGGCAGCGAACCACCAGTCATTGCCGAACCGCGCCGGCTGGGCGGCGGCATAGACAATATAAAATGACTCACCGCCCTCGCGGGCGATGTGCAGCGGCGCCACCGCGTATGACCAGCGCTGGCCATCGGGCGCCCGCGCCTTGAAGATGGCGCTCTGCCCGGGTGCCGCGCCGGGCGCCGAGATCGTCAGCCGTTGCCATGGCAGCGGTCGGCTGCTTGCCACCGCCACGCCGCTACCGTCGACGAGCGCCACGCCGATATTGTCACGGGCGTGCTGCTGTCCCAGCAGGTTGCGAAGCCAAGACAGGTCGATCGAGGCGGTGATGATGCCATCGAAGTCTCCCTTTTCATCGGTCAGGGGGAGAATGGCGAGCATAACCGGCCGTTGCGATACCGCTCCCCAGATCGGCGCCGTGACATGAAAGCCGTTCTGCTTCACCCGCGCCCATAGTTCGGGAGACGGCGCGGTCACGTCGCCCGGCCCGCTGGCGCAGGCCGACGAACCGTCAGCCCGCGATACCGAGAAGTAACTGTACGCCGGAAACATGCGCACCGCCTGGCGAAGGATCGGTCCACATTGATCCTGATTACCCGATCGAACGCCGGGCGAGGCGGAAAGCACGCCCAGGATGGAGAGCGCCCCGGCAATGACGTTTCGTTCCGAGCCGCTGGTGATGCGTGCCGCCTCGATCAATTGGTCACGCTCGGCCGCCTGATCGCGCTTGAGCCGTTCAATGCCCTGCCAGGCTGAAAGCACGATCAACGGCAACAGCGAAATTGCCATGATGACCAGCAGGATACGGCGGATCGAACTCCGCCTTGTCATTCCGTCCAGCAACGGCAACGGCGCCATGTTGACACCCGCACGCTGTTGCGTGGCTTCAGGCGTCGACAAGGGCATCAGGGCCGGGCCGCGATCCGCGCAGGTGAAGCCACTCCATGCCGCGCATCAGACGGGGCGTGTCGGCCGTCGAGATACAGACGCAGCGCCGCCCGGCCGCGGCTGATCCGGCTCTTCACGGTCCCGACCGGTGTTTCCATGATCGTGGCGATATCCTCGCAGCGGAGCCCCGATTCCATCAGCAACAACGCCTCGCGCTGCTCGACCGGGAGCGTCCGCAACCCGCGCTGCAGATCCTCGAGATTGAGTCCGGCGTCCTGCGAGGCGGGCGTGATCATCAGCCGGTCGGTAATTTCCGGATCCAGTTCGACAAAGCGATTGGACACTTTTACGACAGAATAAAAGTGGTTCCGCAAGATCCGGAACGCCCATCCCCTGAAATTGCTGCCCGGCTGGAACGACCGGCGCGCGGCCCATGCTTTTACCAGGGTCTCCTGGCTCAAATCATCGGCGAGTTCGCGATTGTGGCATAGGCTGCGAGCATAGGCCCGCAGCGATGGAATGATGGCCAGCAACTGGGCCCGAAAATCAGCTTCTTCCGCCGCCGTCAGTGCAGGCCTGGCGGCCGGCGCCATACGCGTCGCAATCATGGGCATCAGCGCATTCATTGATCATGCGAACCCGATGACCTGTCATTGGTTGGCGCGGCCGCGGGCGTCTGCGTCCCGGCAGCCGCATCGATCTGGTCGAGCAGGTCCAGAAAATCATCGGGCAACGCCTCCTGCTCGGCATTCCGCCACAGACTGCGCAGGCCCAATGCCACAGGATCAGTCGTCGGCAGCCGGCGGCGCCGAGGGGCGGGGGATGTACGTGCGCCGGAAGCGGCCGCCGATCCAGAATGATGTCGATTTTCAGCCATCAACTCTAGTTCCATGATATCAATACGAGCCAACGGCATTGACGCGCCATTGTTCCGCGAGACGGAACTTGTCATGGCGTGGCGCGTTTGAACGATATCCATCATCGCGGAGCAGTGCGTGACCAAGAATCGCTCGATACGTGACGCCCTCGCCCCCCATCTTCCCCATTTGCGTCGATACGCCCGTGCCCTCGCCGGCTCCCAGCAGAGCGGCGACGTCTATGTGAGGATGACGCTCGAGAGTTTGCTGGCCGCGCCGGAGCAATGGACGCTGGCCGCCAATGCCAACGACCTTCAGGCCCGCGTGGCCTTGTTCCAGCTGTTCCACACCGTCACCCTCTCGGCGGAGACGCCGTTGCCGGGCAACGTCGAGGTGCCCGAGGGCGGCATGCAGGCCTTGCTGCTGACGGCCGTCGAAGGATTCAGTGTCGCCGAAACCGCCGCCATCCTCGGCGAGACCGAGGAGTCCATCGCCGGTCAGGTATCACGCGCCAAGACATCGATCGCCGAGACGATCCAGTCCCGCGTGCTGATCATCGAGGACGAGCCGCTGATCGCCATGCATCTCGAACAAATTGTCGAGGATATGGGCCATGAGGTGTCGGGCATGGCGATGACACATGAGGATGCGACGATCAGGGCCCATGAAGTCAGGCCGGAACTGGTGCTGGCTGATATCCAGCTGGCCGACGGATCCTCGGGGCTCGATGCCGCCCGCGAAATCCTGACATCGTTCGATGTCCCGGTGATCTTCATCACCGCCTATCCGGAACGGCTGCTGACCGGCGAACGCCCCGAGCCGGCCTATCTCGTCACCAAGCCGTTCAAGGCCGATACGGTGATCGCCACGATCGGCCAGGCGCTGCTCGCGCGAAAGTTCAAGAAGGCCGATGTGGACTGACGCGGACGCCTGTCATTCCTTTCCCGGGGGATAGACACCGCTCAACACCCTGTCGAAATGCGTCCGCACGGCGTCGGTGCATCGGCAGGCGTGACATTCCAGCCGGTGCCGATCGAGAATTTCGACGCTGCCGGCCGACACGGCGATCGCCCGGTCATCCTTCAGATGGCTGACGACGCGGCTGACATAGCTGCGACCGACACCGAGCAGGTCGCCCAGGCGCTGCTGGGTAATCGGAACCGCATCGTCACCGGTCCGGTCCTGGGCTGACAGCAGCCAGCGGGCCGTGCGCTGCTCGACGCTGTGCGCGGCGCCGCACGCCACCGACTGGAAGATCTGCGCCAGCAAACAGTCGGCGTAGCGGGCAAACAGACCGTCGAGGGCAGGCGACACCTCCTTGGCTGCCTGCAAGGTGCGGGTGCTGGTTCGCCACAAGGTGCCCGGATATTGCACCACGGTCCGTGAATAGGCCGGCAGTTCACCGCGGCTGACGATGCCGCCGACGGCGCCTTCCCGGCCGATCAGCGCGCATTCCACCGAATTGCCATCCTCAAAGGCGACCATGAACGATACCAGCGCCGGCCCGCCGGGAAAATAGACGAAGCCGACATCGTCGCCTGGTTCGTACAGGACGTCGCCGGCGGCAACAGGAATGGGCTGCAGACCTGGCAGCAACAGGTCACGGTCGGCCGGCTTCAACAGCCGGAGCAGGCCGTTCTCGGGAATCTCTCGCGTCACGGCGTCCCTGTACGGAAAGATGGGGGGTCGAGCAACAACGTCGCCGGGTCATCGCCGGCACGCCGTCGCAGCGCCGCCAATACGCGCCGAACCGTTGGAACATCACGGGAACTGGGACAGAAATCGCAGGTTCTCCATGCACATTCCGCATGGAGCAACTTCATGACAACGCAAGCTGACAGGACTGTCGATCAACTCCTCCGAATTCCGCTCGCCCAATGCCCTCCCGTGCTGATTACCGGCGGGGCCGGCTATATCGGCAGCCACGCCGCCCTCGCCCTGCTCGATCTCGGCATCAAGGTTGTCATTCTGGATGACATGTCGACCGGCTCGTCCCTGCTGGTGCCGCCGAATGCCGTGTTCGTTCGCGGCCAGGCGGGCGATGCCGAGCTGGTCAGCCGGGTCATCGCCGAGGAGTCAATCGGCGCCATCATGCATTTCGCCGCCAGCATCAGCGTCGGTGACTCGGTGAGCCAGCCGGCGGCCTATTACCGCAACAATCTTGTCGAGACGCTCGGCCTTGCCGAAACGGCGGTCAATGCGCGCATTCGCGCCATGGTGTTTTCATCGACGGCCGCGGTCTATGCCGAAGGCAGCAGCCGTCCGCTGCGCGAGACGGACCCTCTCGGCCCGATCAATCCCTATGGCGCCTCCAAGGCCATGGCGGAGACCGTTCTGCGCGATATCGCCAGGGCATCGCCGCACGCCTTGTCGCTGGGCATCCTGCGCTACTTCAACGTTGCGGGGGCCGATCCGCTCGGCCGCTCGGGCCAGAACAGCGTTCACCCGCACCATCTGATCGAGATCGCCACCCAGGTCGCGACCGGGCAGCGGGACATGATCCATGTCTATGGCAGCGACTATCCGACAGAGGATGGCACCGGCGTTCGTGACTATGTGCATGTCAGTGACGTGGCAGCCGCCCATGTGCTGATGTTGCAGACGATTCTGGCGGCTTCCGGACAGAGCCTGACCTTCAACCTCGGCTATGGACAGGGCCAGAGCGTGCTCGACGTGCTGTCGGCGCTATCGGTGGCCAGCGGGCGTCCGCTGCCTTACCGGTTCACGGGTCGGCGGGAAGGCGACCCAGCCAGCCTTGTCGCCGATGCCAGCCTCGCGGCGAGTCTGGGGTGGACACCCCGGTACAGGGACATCGCCACCATCGTCAGTCATGCCCTGGCATGGGAGGCGCAGCGGACCAAGGCCGTTGCCGTAGCGGCCTGAGCGCCGCCGGCTGGTGGATTTCGACCAGCCGGCGCGCCCTGCAGGGTCTACGTCGGCGGCTCGCCATTGGCGCGGCGGGCGGTTATTCTTGGCGGTGAAGCACGAAGCGGGAGGTGATCATGGCCAAAAACACGGTCTGCCTATGGTATGACAGCGAAGCGGAAGCGGCCGCGCGCTTCTACGCCACCATCTTTCCGGACAGCCGGGTAACGGCTGTGCACAGGGCGCCCGGCGATTATCCGTCGGGCAAGGAGGGTGACGTGCTAACCGTCGAATTCACCGTCGCGGGCGTGGCATGCCTTGGGCTGAACGGCGGCCCGATGTTCAGCCACAGCGAGGCCTTCTCGTTCCAGATCGCCACCGAGGATCAGGAAGAGACGGACCGCTACTGGCATGCGATCGTCGACAATGGTGGCCAGGAAAGCGCCTGTGGATGGTGCAAGGACCGATGGGGAATCTCATGGCAGATCACCCCGCGCATCCTGAGCGAAAGCATCGCCGCCGGTGGGCCGGCGGCGAAGCGGGTGTTCGAGGCCATGATGGACATGGGCAAGATCGACGTCGCCGTTATCGAGGCGGCACGGCGCGGCTGAGCGCATGCCTTTCCGTGTCTTTATCCCTGTGGTCCGGATGCAATCATCGACGTGGCCATCCGCTCGAAGATCGGCAGCAGTTCCCGCGCCAGCATCCTGTCCACCCTGACATCGGCCATGGCCCGCGCCATGGCGTCGACCCACTGGTCGGCGGCGGCGCGCGAGATGCCCAGCGACCGGTGCAAGCCCATCAGGCAAGGTCGCGACTTGGCCTGGAACCAGTCGGTGGGTCCGCCCAACCATGCGGTCAGATAGCCGGCGAGTGACTGGCGCGATGCCGCGAGGCACGGCCCGTGCAGCGCCCGGAGCGTGGCATAACCGGGATCGGAATCCATCAGGTCGTAGAAGCGCTCGACCAGCGCATCGACGCCCCGCGCTGCGCCGATGCGGACGAACGGAGACGCGGTCATCGTTGCCGGCATGCCAAAGCTCCCTGTTCAGTGCTGCATCAAGAGACGGCTGACCGCGCTGCGCACCAATGGCAGATGCGTGCCAGCCCGGAGAGTCGCCATCCGCGCCAGGCGGGCGGGCGGACGTTCATCGCTGTAGAGCGAGACGATCGCGTTCGTGGCGGCGTAGATCGGCAGCGCAGCCAGCCGGTGTGCGGTTTCGAAGCGGCGGAGCAGCAGCGGCGAGGCGATGTTGCCACCGCGGGCCGCCGCCGCCCTTATCAGCCGCGCCAGCATTGCCTGGCTTTGCAGGCCGAGGTTGAAGCCATGCGCGGTCACCGGGTGCATGCCGACGGCGGCGTCGCCGATCAGCGCCGACCGGGTGGCGACGAAATGCTTCGACCAGGTGATCGCCAGAGGATAGACGTCCGGCCCGGCGAGGACGGTCATCCGGCCGAGCCGGCGGTGGTAGCGGCGGGTGAGGTCGGTACCCAGGGCGGCACGGTCGAGCTGCACGAGGTCGTCGATGTCGGCGGCGGGGAGCGTCAGCACGGCCGAGGACCGGCGGCCGTTGAGCGGCAGCATGGCGATGGTCTGGCCATGATCGAACCATTCGGTGGCGATGCCGTGATGGTCCTCCTCATGCGCGACCCGCGCCAGCAGCATCGAGCGGCCGAGGCGGTTGATGTGGGCGCCGATGCCGAGCTGCTGACGGACCGAGGAGAAGCGGGAATCGGCGCCGACCAGCAGGCGGGCGCGCAGCACGCGGCCATCGACGAGGGTTACCGTGACGCCGGTGCGCTCGGCGAGGACGGTCGCCACGGCGACGCCGGCGAGGATTTCGAGGCCTGGCTGGTCGGCGACAGCCTGGAACAGCGCCGCGCGGATGCGATGGTTGGGGACGAGGTCGCCAAGGCGGTCGTCCTCGCTGCCCTGGGCATCGAAGGACAGGGCGAAGGGCGAACCGCCGTTGAGGACCCGGGCTTCGCGCAACGGGGCGATGTCGGCCGGATCGAGATGCGCCCAGGCGCCGAGCGCCTTCAGCGTGGCGATCGAGCGGTGGGTCAGGGCGATCTCGCGGCCGTCATCGCGGGGCGTTGCCAGTTCTGGTTCGGGCTGGCGCTCGACCAGCGCCACCTGCAGCCCGCTGCCGTGCAAGGCCCGGGCGAAGGCGAGGCCTGCCGGGCCGCCGCCGACAATGATCACATCATGGTGCACAGTCAGGTCCCCTCGGGCGCGGATCAGAGTTGCTTGTAGGTATCGACGGGGCAGGTGCCGGTGGCGCATCCCATCTGGTCGTCGGTGATCGTCTCGGCGACCGCCTCGATGGCGCGGGCGAAGGCCTCATACTCGGCCTTGGAGATCGCCTGCTCGGGGAGATATTCATAGGCCGAGCCATCTTCCTGCGGCATCACCGAACAGGCGCGGACCTGCGATTGCATGGCGAGCAGCGTCTGGCGGAACAGCGCGAACGAGGTCTCGCCGGGCTTGTACTTGAGCGTGTAGCTGACCTGGTTGCCGGTATCGGGCAGTGGTGTGCCATCGGCATGGGTGCCGCGGATGTAATGCGCCTCCAGCAGCATCAGCCACTGATATTGCTCCATCGGCGTCGCGTCACCGGCCAGCACCAATTTGTCGCCCATGCCCATCCGGGCGATGGTCGGCGCGGTCGGGAAGCCGACGATCGCCATGCCGCGATATTGCTTGAGGTCGTCGCGCACCGGATAGCCCCGGGCGCGATAATCGGCGACCAACGGGTCATCGAGACGGAACTGCACCCAGCGCAGATATTCGGCCATGGCCGGCAGATGCGCGGCCTCGGTCAGGCCGAACAGCTTGGAGGTGGTGCCGGCCGGCTTCATCGTCGTGTCGGTATGCGGCACCTCGACGCCGAGCCGTGCCGAATAGGCGGCGGCCTCGGTCTTCACCGCCGGCTGAACCGGGCCAGCGTCCGCCAGAAGGCGGCGGCGCGGACCGCAGCCGGGCTGTCGCGCAGCGCGGCCAGAAAGGCCTCGTCGTCGCGCGCCGGGTTGGCCGTGGCGAGTTCCGCCCTCAGCGCCGCAAAGTCGGGCGCCAGCATGTCGCGGAAGCCCAGCTGGAAGAACTTCCAGGCGAATTCGTGAAGCCCGGTGATGCCGACGCCGATGCGGTTGGTGCGCATCACTTCGCGCGCATAGAGGCAGTCCATGGTGTTGACGCGGATCAGTGCCCGCGTTGCCACTCGGAAAGCATCTTCGGCTTCGGCGAGGGTGTCGGCGTGGAAGGGCACCACATCGGCGATCACGCAATAGCCGCCGAGCGCGGTCAGCGCGATCTCGCCGCACGGATTGGTGATCATCGGATAGGTCATCCGGTGCGCCGCCTTCGCCAGCCGGGACAGATAGAGCAACGTATCGTCGTCGACCTGATATTTGTGCGAGCCGACATAGGGCGTGCGGCTGTAATCCCAGCCCGTGCCGTTGGTGACCAGTCTGTCGACGTTGATCAGCCCCGGCTCGCCGGTGCCGTCATGATAGGCGCATTCGACGATCCGATCGAAGACGCGCTGGGCATGGTCCCAGCGCCATTTGTTGCTCGCCTCGGAACGCGGCATGTGGAGCAGCCGCCAGAATTCATTGTCGACGGTGACGCTGTTGTTGGACGACCAGAGAAAGGCCTGCGGCGGCGTCCGCCGGGCGGCGCGGAAGGCGGCAACGGCCGCGCCGTCCATCCCCTCATATTCGATCGGGCGCTTGACCTCGATGAAATCGATGATGTTCTTGTCACGCCAGGACTTGGTACTCATCCGCGCGGCGCGGCGGGCACCGCCGACCAGCACGCACTCGGCGAGGAAATGATCGATGTAGAGCGCCTGGTGCCAGGGATCGAGCCCGGCACCCTTGATCTGCGCGACCTTGGCGAGCGCGTCCATCAGCGGCACCGGCCCGGCGGACGGGCGCATCTGCATGCCGCGGATCGGCGAATTCCGGCAACGCACGTCGCTGAAATTGAGGACCAGGACCTTGCCCTCGTTGATCTTCTCGAACGCCATGGTCTCGAAGACCTCGACCGCCTTGGCCCAGCCCTCGCGACTGTCCGGCACGTCGAACCAGACGACATTGCGCCCCTTGCCGTAGAGATGACGGGCATCGCGCACCGAGGTGTGGCGGCCCCAGACGAAATCGGGGTGGCTCTCGTCCAGCACGCAGACCAGCTGGGGGGCATGGTCGAAATCGACCAGCGCCATCTCGTCCGAATAGTCGCGGCCGACCCCGGAACCGTTGAGCAGCAGGTAGAACAGTGCGAAGCTGGTCGCGGCGGTGGCGCAATTGGTGAACACCTCCTGGTTGCGCCCGGGCTGGCTGGCATCGCCATGCTGGAGGTGGCGGCCGGAGAGCAGGATCGTCGCCCGGGCGATATGCTGCTCGAGGACATGCTGCTCGCTGTCGCCATGGTCGGGATCGTCGGGCAGCGAGGGCATCAGCAGCGCATTGCCCAGCGCCACGCGCTCGGCGACCTCGCCCCAGCTTTCATAATCGATCGGCGGCCGGCCCGCCGGCGGCGCGGCGGGATCGTCGATGATCTCGAGGCCGCCATAATGGCCGGCGCGCAGCCAGTCGAAATAATGGGGATCATGCGGGGCGATGCGGAGGCGGCCGCCGAGCTGGGCGACGATATCGGCCTTGACGCGCGGCCGCAGCACGGTGCGCTCGGCGACGGCCTGGCCCATGCCGGGGTCCAGCGCCCGGGCCGGACGGGGATCGATACCGCGCATCATCGCCTGAATATGGTCATTCTTTCGCATGATTTTATCCCCATCTGACCCGGAATCGGCACGCGGGCGCGCCGTTCGCGCTGCATTCGACCTCGACCACCTGCACCTTCGGCCCGAGGATCGCGCCGAAAACCGCCTCGAAGGTCGCCGCCAGATAGTCGCACGCCGGTGTCGGCGCCCGGGCATGGCGGCACAGCGGTGAGTCGATGATGTTGAGCCAGAGTATGTGGCGGTTGCCGGGATCGAGCGCATAGGTGAAATGGCCGCTGCCGGCGAAGGTCCAGGCGTGGCGGGCGATGGCCTGGGCCATGATGCCGGCCGCCATTCGCCGCGGCAGCAGCCGCAACAGCCACTGCGCCGGCCGGGGAATCCGGCGGCGCAGCAGATAGGCGGCGGTCCGCCGCCCGGCATCACGAGCGACATCGATGCCGTCCTGGCGCTGCAGCCGCATTGCCACCAGCTGGTGGAGCCGCTCGACCTCGGCTTCATCGACCATGGCATCGGGCGGGCTGACCAGATAGCCGGCCAGCCCGGCCTGGGCGAAGATGCTGGCGGTAAGCGCGGTGCCGCCATGGGCGGTCAGCGCCTCGGCAAGGCGGGTGATGGCATTGGGGCCGATCAGCCCGGACGGGACGGCCATCGTTGCCGCGTCCGACGGCGGCACCAGCGCCTCATGAACGTACATCGTCGGGCTCCTCGAGCTGCTGCCGGCTGCCGCCGCAGGCGAGCGGGGCCGGCGGCGCGATGCGCTTGCCGCGCCGGCGATGGCCCTTGGCGGGCTGCCATTCGACCTCGGTGTCGATCGCCCTGGTCCGCGTCGGATCGAAATTGAAATTGACCTTTTCGCGGCTCTGCGGGCCCCAGTAATCGACCTTGCCGAGATCGTAGAATTTCCGCTCGAACCCGGCCTTGAGGAAGGCCTTCAGGCAGCCGAGCAGATAGCGCCGGCGGGCGCCGCTGCCGCTCCAGGGATAGGAGAAGAGCGCCTTCTTCATGTAGAAGCGGCGGTAGTTGTTCATCACCCGGTCGAGCAGTTCGCCACGCTCCATGGCCAGCGGCTTGATGATCGGCGTGACGAAATTATACTTGGCGTAGTCAAACACCTCGACCTTGTCGCCGAGCTCC
>NZ_JBIMKZ010000051.1:0-22909 GCF_051860865.1 Polymorphobacter sp.
AGCGACCTTCGAGCGCGGTCTGGACGCCGCTGGCCTGGTAGACGCGGTTATTGTTGCGGACGCGCAGCGAGCCGGCGCGGCCGGAGAAGCCGCTGCCGCCGACCAGCTCGGCATATTGCACGGGCGCGGCGGCCGGATTGTCGAGGACGCCGGCGATACTGGTCCAGCCAGTGTTGGCATTGTTGCGGATGTCGTTCAATTTGTACCAGGCACGCGCCGTGTCGGTGCGATAGGCGGTGGTGGTGACGCGCAACGCATCGCTCAGCCGCCAGTCATGGGTCAGCTGGAAGGTCTCGTGCGCCACATCCATGATGTCGCGCTGGCTGGCGTTGTAGCGGCGGTTCGGATCGCGCTGGAAATCGGCGAGCGACAGGCCGAGATAGGTCTCGTTGCTGGTCTCCGAATAGCGCTGGTATTTGAAGGTCAGGGCATGGGTGCCGTCGGTGCTGCGCAGGCCGAGCTTGGCAACCATGTCGCTGATCTCATAGCCGGTATCACCTGCCCCCTGATTCCGGCCGCGATCGATCTCCTTGAACCCCGAACTGTGCTCATAGAGGCCCTCGACCATGGCGCCGATCTCGACGCCGCCGCCGAGCCCGGCCCAGCCGCCGACCGAACCGAGCGCGCGGTAACTGTCATAGCTGCCACCAAACAGGTCGGCGCGGCCGCTGAGTACGCCGGCCGCGGTATCGGGCAGCGGCGTCGAGAAGAAGTTGATGGCGCCGCCGACGGTCATCGGGCCATATTTGATCGCGGCCGGCCCCTTGGCGACCTCGACGCCGGCGATCCGGGCCATGCGCGGGAAATAATAGGCGGCGGGCGCTGAGTAGGGCGCCGGCGCGATGAGAATGCCATCTTCCATGATCGCCACCCGGGCCGAGCGGTCGGTGCCCGAGCCGCGGATGCCGATGTTGGGGCGCAGCCCGAAGCCATCCTCCTCCTGCAGGATGACGCCGGGGACCTGGCGAAGGATGCGGTTGACGTCGCTGTAGGAGAAGCGGTCGAGTTCCTCGGTATCGAGGACGGTAACGGCGCCGCCGATATCCAGCGCATCGCGCTTGGCGGCGGTGACGGTGATCAGCCCGGTGCCCCAGTCATTGGCCTCCAGCGCCTCTTCGGCAACCGCCGCAGCGGGCAGCGCCTGGGCGATGGCAAGCGCCAGCACCGAGACCGACAACAAGGATTTCATGACCCCACTCCGCTTATGCAACCTATTCTCAGGAGCAGCTAGCGGCGGGAAAAACGGTCTGCAAGAAGATTTTGCGAATGCTTCTTATGATGAAAGGGCGTCGGCCTCGGCCTCGGAACGCGCGGCCAGCACGCGGCGGGCGACATCGAAATCATGGCCGGCCCGCAACATCGCCGCCAGCGCCCGGCGCTGGACGACAGCCGGATCGAGGCGGCTTTCCCGTGCAAAAGGCCCGAGATGGCGGCGGCGCGCGAACAGGATTGCGGCAGCGAAAGGGCTCGGCGGGACGTCGTCTTCCGCTTCGTCTTCCGCCCCCGGATCCGTCACGACTCCGGCAGCCGCCAATGTCTGGACGATGCGCCGCCGCCCCAGCCCGCGCGACGCCATGTCACGTGTCCGCGAGGCTGCCCAGGCCGCGTCATCGACATAGCCGAGCCCGGCCAGCCGTTCGACCAGCGCCTCGGGGTCGGCCGGCGCGTCGCCATGCCAGGGACGTTCCCTCAGCTTGCGATCGAGATAGCGCCGCAGCTTCTGCCGGGTGGTGGCGTAGCGGGCGGCATAATGCAGCGCCAGCGCCTCCAGCCCCGGCGCATCGAGCGGACGGGGGACACGCTCGGCGCGGGATCGGGGCCGCATTTCATCGCTCATGCCATGATCCTGCCATGATCGGGCCGGAATTTGAACCCGCGCCTCTGTCATGCATGACCCGATAACAATCAGAGGGTCGTGCGGCCGCCATGGCAGAATGCCACAAGCGAGCCGCCAGTTGAGGGAGTTCAAGGCTTGCAGAACAATGGCTTGCCGGGTCTGGTGCCCACCCCCACCCATGACGGGCTGGCCTATCGCCGCGCCGATTTTTCGACGCTGGGCGAGGCGCTCGATTATGCGGCGCGGGGCGACAAGGGCTTCAATTTCCACGATGCGCGCGCCGATCTGGTCCGCGCCTATCGCTATGCCGAGCTGGCCGCCGATGCCCGCACCCGGGCGCTGCGGCTGATCGCCGAGGGCGTC
Source organism: Polymorphobacter sp. (assembly GCF_051860865.1). Lineage (GTDB taxonomy): Bacteria > Pseudomonadota > Alphaproteobacteria > Sphingomonadales > Sphingomonadaceae > Sandarakinorhabdus. The sequence goes on from NZ_JBIMKZ010000051.1 coordinate 2,201, forward strand.
AAGCCCGGCGACCGGGTAGCGCTGATCGCCGAGACCGGCGCCGATTTCGCCGCCGCCTTCTTCGCCACCATCTATGCCGGCGGGCTGCCGGTGCCGCTGCCGCTGCCGACCAGCTTCGGCGGCCGCGATGCCTATATCGAGCAGCTGGCCGTGCAGCTGCGCTCCTGCGACCCGAAGATGGTGCTGGCGCCCGAGGGGCTGATGCCGATGGTCGCCGAGGCCGCGGCTGCGCTGTGCCCCGCCCATGACTGGTCGCAGTTCTTCGCCGCGCCGGCGCCGGTCGTCGATCTGCCGCAGCCGCAGGCGACCGACATCGCCTATCTGCAATATTCGAGCGGCTCGACGCGCTTCCCGCACGGCGTCGCGGTCACCCATGAGGCGCTGCTCGCCAACCTCGCCGGCCATGCGCACTGCATGGAAGCCGGCGACGGCGACCGCGTCGTCTCCTGGCTGCCCTGGTATCATGACATGGGGCTGGTAGGCTGCATGCTGGCGCCGCTGGCCAACCAGATTTCGGTCGACTATCTCGCCACCGAAGATTTCGCCCGGCGGCCGCTGTCCTGGCTGACGCTGATCAGCCGCAACCCGGACGCCACGCTCAGCTATTCACCGACCTTCGGCTATGACATCTGCGCCCGCCGGATCTCGGCCTCGATCGATGTCGCCGAGCGCTTCGACCTGTCGCGCTGGCGGGTTGCCGGCAACGGCGCCGACATGATCCGCCCCGAGGTGATGCAGGCCTTTGTCGATGTGTTCGCCGCCGCCGGCTTCAAGGCCTCGGCATTCCTGCCCAGCTACGGGCTGGCCGAGGCGACGCTGGCGGTGTCGATCATGCCGCTCGGCGAGGGCATCGTCTCCGACCTGATCGACGAGCGGACGCTGGCCGGGCTGACCGGCGGCCGCACCGAGAGCCGGCGGCCGACCCGCTACCGCGCCATCGTCAACTGCGGCAAGGCCGTGCCCGGGCTGACCATTGAAGTCCGCGACGAGGCCGGCGCGCTGCTCGGCGACCGCAAGATCGGCCGCATCTTCGTGCGCGGCAAGGGCGTGATGGCCGGCTATTTCCGTGATCCGGAATCGACCGCCGCCGCCCTCTCCGAGGACGGCTGGCTCGATACCGGCGACATGGGCTATCTGGTCAGCGGCTCGATCTTCATCGTCGGCCGCGCCAAGGACATGATCATCATCAACGGCAAGAACCACTGGCCGCAGGATATCGAATGGGCGATCGAACAGCTGCCGGGCTTCAAGGCCGGCGACATCGCCGCCTTCGCCATCACCACGCCGTCGGGCGAGGAGGCGCCGGCGGTGCTGGTCCAGTGCCGTACGTCCGACCCGGCCGAGCGGAGCCATCTGCGCGAGACGATCCGCAACAAGGTCCGCGCCATCACCGGCATGAGCTGCGTCGTCGAGCTGGTGCCGCCGCGGACGTTGCCGCGCACCTCGTCGGGCAAGCTGAGCCGGTCGAAGGCGCGGTCGCAATATCTGTCGGGTGAAATCCAGCCGTTCGACGTCGCCGCCTGAGGCGGCGGCCGTGCTGGCCATTACCGGTGGCACCGGCTTCGTCGGCGGCCGCGTGCTGGCGCTGGCCGGAAACGACTGGCGGGCCCTGACCCGCCGGCCGCGCGACGGCGACCGCTGGGTAACCGGCGACCTCGCCGACACCGCCGCGCTGGACCGGCTGTGCGACGGCGCGGAGGCAGTCATCCATATCGCCGGGGTAGTCAACGCCGCCGACCGCGCCGGGTTCGAGGCCGGCAACATGCGCGGCACCGCCACCGTCATCGCGGCGGCGCGAGCGGCTGGCGTCCGCCGGTTCGTCCATGTCTCCAGCCTGGCGGCGCGCGAGCCGGGGCTCTCCGACTATGGCTGGTCCAAGGCCGGGGCCGAGGCGCTGGTGGCACAAAGCGGCCTCGACTGGGTGATGGTGCGCCCCCCGGCCGTGCACGGGCCGGGCGATACCGAAATGCTGCCGCTGTTCCGGCTGGCGGCGGCCGGCTTCGGGCTGGCGCCCGGCGGGGCGGCCGGGCGGATCTCGATCATCCATGTCGACGATCTGGCGCGGGCGCTGCTGGTGCTGGCGGCGGGCGGGCCGTCAGGCGTGGTGCTGGAGCTCGATGACGGGCGCGGCGACGCCGGCGGCTACAGCCACGCCGAATTTGCCGCACTGGCCGGCGCGGCGGCGGGGCGGGCGCGGGTGCGGATGATCAATGTGCCGGCAGGACTGCTGGCCGGCGCGGCCGGCATGGCGTCGGGGCTGGCGCGGCTGCAGCGGCGGCTGCCGAAACTGAGCCGCGACCGGGCGCGCTACCTCGGCCATCCGGACTGGGTGGCGCGCGGCGGCAATGCCGCGCTGGCCGGGCTATGGGCGCCGGCGCTTCCCGGCGCCGAGGGGCTGGCGGCAACGGTGGCGGGGTACCGGGACGCGGGCTGGCTATAGACCCGGTATCAGCAGGGCGACGAAGGTCAGCACCAGCCCGACGATGAAGACCCGGTATGCGTAGCCGAGGAAGCGGTATTTCTTGCGCTTGAGCACCAGCCCCTGCTGATAGACATCGCGGATCATCGCCCGGTAGATCGCCTCGTCCGACCCCATGATGCCCTGCATGTGGCGATGAAACGCCTCTTCGTCGAATTCGGTGAACACGCCGAAAAACAGCATGTTGGGCTGGACGGGCTGCACGGGTGCCGGCGGGCGGCCGATCGACGGCAGCACGGCCAGCAGGCAGCACAGCGCCGCGAGGAACACCGTGACGGTAAGGATGATCATCGCGGGATGAAACCGAGCCATGCTGCCCTCGCGCACCACCAGCGCCAGCACCACCGAGCTGACGCCGAGGAGCATATTGGCCTTCTGGTCGGCCATCGCCGAGAGCGTCATGTGCTGCTGCTGCATCGTCCGCAGCATGTAGATGCTGTGCGGATGCGGCGCGGCGGAGTCCGCCCCGGTCTTTTGGCTGTCGTCCAATGCCTGTCCCCCTTGCCCTGTGCCGGCGGAGACAGCATGAGCGCAAACCGGTGATTTGGAAACTCTCGGGGTCAGCTCCCCGAAGCCGCCATTTCGCCATCTTCTCCTGTCATTGGCGGGTATATATGGCAAAGGCGTTACGCTCGCGCCCAATAGGTTTTCGGAGAGTCATGTGAGCGACCGCGCCCAAGTCTATGCCCGGATCATCGAGCTGATCGAACCGCTCAACCCCAAGCATGTGCCGCTCGGCGAGGACACCAGCTTCGCCGGTGACCTCGAGATGGACTCGCTGACGGTGATGGACCTCGTCGCCTCGATGGAGGACGAATGGGACATCGTGATGCCGCTTAACATGCTCCCGGACCTCGAAACCATCGGCCAGGTCGCCGATGCCGTGACCAGGCTCGTCAAGAAATGACAGACCTGTTCTCGAAATTTGATCCGCTGATCAACGAGCGCGCCGCCCTGCTCTCGACCGGGGTACGCGATCCGTTCGCCATCGTCATGGAGGAGGTCAAATCCCCGACCGTGGCGATCATCCAGGGGCGCGAGACGATTCTGCTCGGAACCTATAATTACATGGGCATGACCTTCGATCCGGACGTCATCGCCGCCGGTCACGACGCGCTGACCCGCTTCGGCGCCGGCACCACCGGCAGCAGGGTGCTCAACGGCACCTACCAGGGCCACAAGGAATGCGAGGACGCGCTCAGGGACTTCTACGGCATGGACCATGCCATGGTGTTCTCCACCGGCTACCAGGCCAATCTCGGCATGGTCGCCACGCTGGCCGGCAAGGGCGACTACATCATCCTCGATGCCGACAGCCATGCGTCGATCTATGATGGCTGCTATCTCGGCAATGCCGATATCGTCCGCTTCAAGCACAACAGCGCCGAGGACCTGGAGAAAAGGCTGCGCCGCCTGCCGCCCGAGGCCGGCAAGCTGGTCATCCTCGAAGGCGTCTATTCGATGCTCGGCGACATCGCGCCGCTGAAGGAACTGGTGGCGATAGCCAAGGCGCATGGCGCCATGGTGCTGGTCGACGAGGCGCATGGCATGGGCTTCTTCGGGCCGAACGGCCGCGGCGTCTATGAGGCGGCGGGCGTCGAGGCCGATGTCGATTTCGTCGTCGGCACCTTCTCCAAGTCGGTCGGCACGGTCGGCGGCTTCTGCGTGTCCAACCACCCGAAGTTCGAGATATTGCGGCTGGTCTGCCGGCCCTACACCTTCACCGCCTCGCTGCCGCCTGCCGTTGTGGCCTGCGCCGCCACCTCGATCCGCAAGCTGATGCACGCCGGCGAGAAGCGCCAGCGGCTATGGGCGATGACCGCCAAGCTGCACGGCGGGCTGAAGGCGCGCGGCTTCCGGCTGGCGACCGACACACCCGAATCCGCCATCGTCTCGGTGCTGATGCCGGACCAGGAGACGACGGTGCGGATGTGGGCGGCGATGATCGAGCTGGGCGTCTATGTGAACATGTCCCGGCCGCCGGCGACGCCGGCCGGCGTGTTCCTGCTGCGCTGCTCGCTTTGTGCCGAGCACAATGCCGACCAGCTGGAGACGGTGCTGGAGCGCTTCTCGATGGCGGCAGAGGCAGTCGGGCTGTTCCGCCAGGCCGCCGAATAACCCGCTACTTCTGCTTGATCGGCCTCACCGACAGGCCGTGCATGTAGTTGAGGACGATGTTCATCTGGTTGACGCCGGGGCCGGCTGTGTAGCGGGTGTTCTTCAGCGGCGGCTTGCCGAGCGGGATCTTGGGGTTGTTGGAAAAGCCGATCCCGTCCCCCCAGACCGACAGCTTGCCGTCGGCGTTGCGGTCGTGCAGCGCAACCATCACATAGTCGCCCGGTGCCGGCAGCGTCAGGCAGACCTGCATGTCGCCGTTCGGCGTCACCGGCATTTCCTGGCGGCGGATGTAGCGGCCCGAGCCCAGATAATCCTCTTCCTCCGCCGGATAATATTGGACACGCAGATTGCCATCCCGGTCCTTGAAGCCGGTAATGGTGACCAGCATCGCCGGGCCGCGGGCACCGGGCGCGCAGGCCGACGCATCGGTGCCGAGCACCGCGGCGGCGGCCGGTGCGAGAGGCAAGGTGGAGAGAAGGGCCGCGACAGCGGCGCCGCAATATTTGATCATGACCTTGATGTTCTACCCGGCTATAGGGAGGAAAGACGGTGGATTTTCCACCACAACGCCTTAATGACGGCTGGATGCGGCAAAACTGGGGCGCACCTGCCGAAATTGCAATGGAATATTGGCCCGCCCTTGTTCGCCCTTACCCGCTTTGACCGCTATCAGGCGCGGCTGATCATCGTGCCGCTGGTGGCGTCGCTGGTCATCGCCGCCATGTTGCTGCTGCTGGACCGGATGCTCCGGCTGTTCGATTTCGTCATGAACGAGGGCGGGCCGGTCAATGTCGTCTGGCGGATGCTCGGCAATCTGCTGCCCGAATATCTGTCGCTCGGCATCCCGATCGGCGTGATGATGGGCATATTGCTGTCATTCCGGAACCTCGCGCTGACCTCGGAGCTGGATGCGCTGCGGGCGGTGGGCATCTCCTACAACCGGCTGCTGCGGGTGCCGTTCATCTTTGCCGGGGTGTTCGCGCTGATCAACTTCGGCATCGTCGGCTTCATGCAGCCGGTGTCGCGCTATGCCTATGAGAATCTGCGCTTCGAGCTGCGTTCAGGGGCACTGGGCGCCTCGATCAAGGTCGGCGAATTCGCCAGCCTCGGCAAGGGCATGACATTGCGGGTCGAGGAAAGCTTCGATGGCGGCGCCGATCTGCGCGGGCTGTTCGTCCGCGCCGAGGGCGCGGATGGCCAGAGCCTGGCGGTGACCGCTTCCAAGGGCACCTTCCTCTCCACCGACGATCCGGATGTCATCCTGCTCCGGCTGACCGACGGCACCATGGTGCACAGCCCGGCACCGAACACCGTGCCGCGCGTGCTGAGCTTCGCGCAGCACGACCTGCCGGTCAATTTGCCGAGCATGACCTCGTTCCGCAAGCGCGGCGAAGGCAATATGGAACGCACCCTGCCCGAACTCGGCGCGACGATCCTCGACAGCAAGGCGACGCCCGAGGCCCGGCGCGATGCCAGCGCCACCTTTCACCGCCGGCTGGTGCAGTGCGTGGTGATGTTCATCCTGCCGTTCCTCGCCGTGGCGCTGGCGGTGCCGCCCAAGCGCTCGACCTCGGCGCTGGGCGTGTTCATCGCGCTGATCGCGCTGGTCACCTTCCACAAGATCACCGAATATGGCGAGCGCATGGGCAGCCTCGGCCGCGTCGACCCGGTGCTGGCGCAATGGGTGCCCTATCTGCTCTTCTGCGGGGTAACGCTCTGGTTGTACCGGACACTGGCCTATGTGCCGGGCGGCCAACCGCTGGGGCTGCTCGAACGCTGGTTCAGCAAGCTGGCAAGCGTGCTCGGCGCGGCGGCCGCCAAGCTTATGCGCCGCAGCAACTGGCGCGATGACGCGCTGTCGGCGGGCTGACCATGCGACTTTTCCCCTCCCGGACCATCGCCTGGTACACGGCGAAGATGTTCCTCATCCGCACCGCCGCCTTCATCATCGGGCTGGTGGTGATTCTCGAATCGCTCGATCTGCTCGGCGAATCGGGCAAGATTCTCGCCGCCGCCGGCAATGGCGAGGCTGAGCTCTGGACCTATGTCTCGCTGCGCGTGCCGCAGATCATCCAGCTGTTCCTGCCCTTCGCCGTCCTGCTGGCGACTTTGGTGACGCTGGCAACGCTCAACCAGAACAGCGAAGTGGTGATCTTCAAGGGCGCCGGCATCTCCGCCCACCAGATATTGCTGCCGTTGATGATGGCGGCACTGGCGATCGCGGCGGTCAACTTCGTCTTCAACGAACGCATCGTCACCAGGGCCACACAGACCCTCAAGGTCTGGCAGGCCAATGAATATCGCAAGGTCACCGAGGCCACCCCGCCGAAAACCGCCAGCTGGGTGCGCGGCGGCAACGACCTGTTCCACGCCGACAGCGTCACCGGCATCGACAGCACGACACGGCTGGGCGGGGTGACCATCTACGACCGGGTCGACAACCGGCTGACCCGGATCGTGATGGCCGACGAAGGCCGGCCGATCGCCTCGGGCTGGGAACTCCGCAACGTTCGCATCTTCGACGTGGCGCGCGGCACGGTCGCCACCCAGCCCTCCATGGCCTTCGCCACCAGCGTCATCCCCCGCCAGTTCACCACCGCGACGCTCGACCCCGCCTATCTGTCGCTCTGGGAGCTATGGCCGCAGATCGCCGAGCAGCGCGCGGCAGGCAAGCCGGTCGACACGCTGATCGCCGCCGCCCACCACAAAATTTCCGGCCCGCTGTCGGCGGTGCTGATGCCGCTGCTCGGCGCCGTGGCGGCGTTCGGGCTGGCGCGCTCGGGCAAGCTGTTCGTCCGCGCCGTGATCGGCATGTTCCTCGGCTTCGCCTTCTTCGTTGCCGACAATTTCATGCTGGCGATGGGCAATTTCGGCAGCGTGCCACCACTGATGGCCGCCTGGGCGCCATTCCTGCTGTTCCTGCTGATCGGCGAGGCGGTGCTGATCCGCACCGAAGAGTAGCGGCAGGACGTCGCGGGGCGGCGAGGCGTCCCAAATTGGCCGCAATGCGCCTATATTGGAAGGCTGATCAAAGTTCGGAGAAGTCCGTGAAGGCCGCTGTCCTGCCCAAGTCCGGTATCTGGAACCGGAGCCACTACCTTGACCGGATGACCCTCCGGGAGCTGGTCGTGGCCTATTTCCAATATTATGCGATCCAGGCCTATCTGGTGCTGGCGCTGGCCGCCGGCGTCTATGCCTTCTACAACCCGCCGACGCTGGTCGCCGGCACCGTCTCGGCCGTCTTCGCCGTCATCGCTTATCCGGCGATCTGGTATGCGCTGCACCGCTGGGTGCTGCACGGCCAGTGGATGTGGAAGTCGCCGCTCACCGCCGCGACCTGGAAGCGCATCCACTACGACCATCACCAGGACCCCAACCACCTCGAGATCCTTTTCGGCGCGCTCTACACCACGCTGCCGACCATCGTCGTCGCCACCGTGCCCGTCGGCTGGCTGATCGGCGGGCCGGGCGCCGCCGCCGTGGCGCTGTCGGCAGGGCTGCTGATGACCTGCTTCTACGAATTCTGCCATTGCATCCAGCACCTCAGCTACAAGCCGCGCGCAAAATGGCTGGCCGACATGAAGGCCCGCCACATGGCCCACCATTTCCATGACGAGACCGGCAATTTCGGCATCACCAACTTCGCCCTCGACAAGGCGCTGGGTACTTTCTACGAGCGCGACCAGCGCCCGGCCAAGAGCCCCTCGGTGTTCAACCTCGGCTATTCGGAAGAGGTCGCGAAGACCTACCCCTGGGTGAAGGAAATGTCGGGCGGGATCATCGCCACCGGCCATCCCCGCAAGCGCCAATCCGCCTGACCAGCCCTTGTCAGTCCCGCCTTCGGACCTGAAACTGGTCCCGGTCAGCAACAGCGCCGACCGGGACCGTTTCATCAACCTGCCCTACCGGCTCTACGCCGCCGACCCGCATTTCGTGCCCCCGCTCCGCGCCGAAGTGAAGGCGCTGATGTCTCCCACCGGTAACCCGTGGTTCGGCCACGGCAAGGCGCAGTTTTGGACCGTTGAGCGCGACGGCCAGGTCGTCGGCCGCATCTCCGCACAGATCGACGAGCTGGTGCTCAGCCATGTCGCCCCCGGGCTCGGCCAATGGGGCATGTTCGAGTGCATCGACGACCCCGCCGTGGCCACGTTGCTGATCGACACCGCCGAAACCTGGCTGCGCGCCCAAGGCATGACCCGCGCCCAGGGGCCGATGAGCCTGTCGATCTGGGACGAGCCCGGGCTGCTCGTGCAAGGCTTCGACGGCCCGCCGACCGTGATGATGGGCCACCACCTGCCCTATTACCAGCGGCTGATCACCAGCCACGGCTATGCCGGCGTCAAGGACCTGCACTGCTGGAGCCTCCCCATCCAGCGCCCCTTCCCGGAAATCGTCCAGCGCATCGTCGCCGCCTCGGAACGCAACGCCCGCCTCGTCACCCGCCCCGTCGACAAGTCGAACTTCGAAGCCGAAGCCGCGCTCATCCTCGATATCCTGAACGACGCCTGGGCCGACAACTGGGGCTTCATCCCCCTCACCCCGGCCGAAATCGCCCATGTCGGCAAGAAACTCAAACCCATCGTCTTCGAAAACCTGATCCGCATCGCCGAATATGACGGCGAACCCGTCGGCTTCATGATCACCCTGCCGGACATCAACGAACTCACCCGCGACCTCAACGGGAACCTCTTTCCCTTCGGCTGGGCCAAACTGCTCTGGCGCCTCCACAAACCCCGCGTCACCCGCGTCCGCGTGCCCCTGATGGGCATCCGCAAATCGCTCCAGGGACACCGCGTCGCCTCGCTGATGGCCTTCCAGATGATCGAATACATCCGCCGCGACGCCATCCGCGACTTCGGCGCCACCGACGGCGAAATCGGCTGGATCCTCGACGACAACGGCCCGATGCGCTCCATCGCCGACGTGCTGGAAAGCGAAGTGACGCGCACCTATCGGGTGTTCGAGAAGGACTTGTAGGGAGCCTCCGGCGGCCGGGGGCTTGCCCCCGGACCCCTTGAATGGGCCTGTCCTGAACGCCGGGCATATCGCCCGCGCGCAGCGCACTCAAACGCCTGCGGCGCACGCCAGCCCTACCGCATACACCTAATCGGGGTCTGGGGCCAAGGCCCCAGCCGCCGGAGGCCAAGCCGTTAACTCATAAATGTCAAAGTCTGTTGGCGCCCATTAGCGGACTTTGAATTGGTGTGCGATTGTTGAGCAATGGAATACTTGACCGACCAAACAACTGCCGATCGGCTCTACCTGAAGGGATTGGCGATCCTTTACGAGCGGCAAATAGGTCTGTGGATGCCAATCATGTGGCACCTCGCGCTCAGGGGCCACACCGGGGCTATGATCGAATTGGCAGATTGGTTCTCGAGCGACAACAGCGCCAAAGCTTTCGGCACACCCGCTGACGCATTTAGCGCAGCAGGTCTCTATTATCGTGCCTTTCAAAAAGGCGATGCCCGGGCGGCGAAAAATGCGGCTATGAGTTGCTTCAATCGAAATGACATGACCGGCTATCGCCAATGGCTAACGCGAGCGTCAAAAGCAGGCGATGCAGAGGCGGGTCAGGAGCTAGGCTACTTCGAGACACGCCTTTGGCATTCCGCCGCTCGAAAGGTTGGTCGATTGCGGCCCAAGCAAAAACGAGATGAGTTCGCCTAACGCCAATGGCCGCTTTCCACCTCTTCCCGCCCTGCCGCTTATGCGTCCCCGGCTGCGTTCAAGCCCTCATCCCGCCCCGCAGCCGCCGCGCCAGCGCCACGGCGGCGACCGCCGCCAGTGGCATCAGCCACGCCATCCGCCCCTGATAGCGGTCGAACACCCCGCCGATCACCCCGCAGACGGCGGCGTTGACGATCAGCCCGAGCAGCAGCCAGGCGATGATTTCCACCACCGGCTGGCGGCGCCAGCCCGTGCCGGGGAGGCGGGCGAGGGCGATGATCAGCACGGCGAGGCTGGCGAGGTAGGTGGCGGTCATGATCAGGCTGGCGGTGTCGAACAGCCCGGGGCGGTGCCGGGCGGGGCTGTCGGCGTAGCGGTCGAGCACGCCGGCCATGGCGCGGCTGGCGCCGGGGCCGGGGCGGGGGCCGAGCGCATATTCGGTGACGCCGACGAGGCTGAACTGCGCCACGAGGTTGCGCAGCGAAGCGCCGATCTGGTGGAGCGGGTGGGCCGTGACGGCGGCGATCACCAGCCGGCCGGATTCGGCGCTGATCGCCTCGCGCTCGGCGACGGGCAGCGCATTCATGATGCCCTTCGCCGGGTCATGGGACCAGAGAAAGGTATTTTCGGTCATCGGGAAGCGGTCGAGATGGTCGCACAGCACATAGCGGTCGGCCGCGGCGGCGGTCGGGCAATGATCGGCCAGGTAGCGTTCGGCGGTGCCGTCGCCGACGATCCGCGCCAGCGCGAACGGCGTCTGCACCAGCGGCTGGCCGGCGATCTTCTCCACGGCATAGTTGACGGCGGCATGGCCGGCGGCGGCAATGGCCAGCGCCAGCAGCGGCAGCGGCAGCCGGTTCCAGCGCCGGTCGGTCACGAGGTGCCAGAACACGTAAAGGCCGAGCAGCGCCGCGGCCATGGCGAGGATGCCCTTGTGGGTCATGCAGGCGGCGAGCAGCAGCAGCGCCCACAGCCAGCGCTCGCGCGGCGACATTTGCGCATGCGGCAGCAGCATCGCCAACGCCAGCACGGCGAGGCCAGCGAACAGATCGGGCATGGCGACGGTGGTGAACAGCCCGAGGCCGGTCAGCACGGCGCCGGCCAGCACCCAGGGCTGGAGCCGGCGTGGCACGGCCATCCGGGGCAGGGCGGCGGCCAGCGCCACCAGCACGATTCCCGTCTGCACAAGCGCCAGCGCCCATTCGCCGCCGAGCCGGTAGAGCAGCACGAACGGCACGCCATAATAGACCGAGCGCGAGGTCGAGATGCCGTCCTCGGCCTCGCGCGCCAGCATCGGCGCAGCGGCGGGGCCGGCAGGGTCGGCTGGGGGGGAGAGCAGCCGCGCGACGGTCTTCAGACTGGCCTCGCCAGCATGGAAATAGCCGATGCTGTCGGGAAACAGGAAGATCGTGCCATTGATCAGCGCCGGCGCCAGCAGCAGCCCGGCGGCCAGCAGCAGCCACGGCAGTGCCGGAGAACAGGAGGGCGCCGGTGTGGCCGGGATCGACGCCGGGACGGACGCTGGAGCGCGGGGATTCGCCCTCATCCGATCGTCCTGAACAGGCAGGCGCGGCCCGATGCCGGCCGCTGGGCACACGGAATCGGATAAGCCGTTAAAGCCATAGCGATATTTATCTTTTCCACAGACCAGCCCCTCGGGACTCGCATAATTAACGATGTGCTACAAGAATTCTGTTCCATTTTTGCTGCGAACGCATAAGTTCCGCCCGCCATGCCACCGGGACCCTATCCCGGACACCGCACCGAAAAGGACTGCGCCTTGGGCCTCTCCCCGCACGATACCGCGCTCCCCTCGCTCGATCCGGTTGCCGCCGGCGGGACGCTGGCCGGTGCCGCACTGCCGTCCGTGGTAGAGTCGCCATCACGATCCCTGCTGCCCGCCGCCCTGCGCGTCGCCGTGCTGCTGCCCTGCTACAATGAGGAAGCCGCCATCGGCGTCACCGTCGCCGCCTTCCAGGCGGCGCTGCCCGAGGCGAAAATCTATGTCTATGACAACAATTCGCGGGACCGGACCTGCGCCGTCGCCGCCGCCGCCGGCGCCACCGTCCGCACCGAGCGCACCCAGGGCAAGGGCGCCGTCGTCCGCCGCATGTTCGCCGACATCGAGGCGGACATCTATGTGATGGCCGATGGCGACGCCACCTATGAGGCCGGCGCCGCCCGCCGCATGGTCGAGCAGCTCTATGCCGAGAACCTCGACATGGTGGTCGGCGCCCGCGTCTCGGACCAGACCGCCGCCTATCGCTCGGGCCACCGCTTCGGCAATGCCATGCTCACCGGCCTGCTCACCCAGATGTTCGGCCGGTCTTTCTCGGACATTCTCACCGGCTACCGGGTGTTCTCGCGCCGCTTCGTCAAGTCCTTCCCCATCCGCTCGGCCGGCTTCGAGATCGAGACCGAGATCAGCGTCCATGCGCTCGAGCTGGTGATGCCGGTCGCCGAGGTCCCGACCGCCTATGGCGCGCGGCTGGAAAACAGCGTCTCCAAGCTGTCGACCTATACGGACGGCTTCCGCATCCTCGGCACGATGATCAACCTTTATCGCTACGAACGGCCGATCGAGTTCTTCGGCATCATCGCCGCCTTCCTGCTGACCATCTCGACCGTCCTCGCCATCCCGATCATCGGGACCTATCTGGAAACCGGGCTGGTGCCGCGCTTCCCCACCGCCTTCCTGATCGTCGGCCTGGTCATCCTCGCCACCCTGTCGGTGGTCACCGGCCTCATCCTCGATACGGTCACCAAGGGGCGCGGCGAGGTCAAGCGGCTGATCTATCTGCAACACGCCCCGCCGCAGGGCTGAGGCCCGTGAAGAGCACCGGCAGCAAGGCCGCCCGCTACCTCGTCACCGGCAGCCTCGCCGCGGTCGTCGATACCCTCACCTTCGCGCTGCTGCTGCCGCTCGGCCTCGGGCTGGCGGTCACCGCGACACTGAGCTTCCTCGCCGCCAGCATCTGCAACTACTGCACCTCCGCCGGCTTCGTCTTCGATTCGCAGCGCTCCATCGCCGGCTATTTCCGCTTCCTCGCCGGCGCCGTCATCGGCCTAGGCCTCAATGTCGGCCTCACCGTCTGGTTCGCCGGCCTGCTGCCCGGCCTCGTCCCCGCCAGCCTCGCCGCCCGGCTGCCGGACCTCGCCATCATCGCCAAGCTGCTCGCCATCGTCATCGCCACGGTGTTCAACTTCGCCATCAACCTGCTCGTGGTTTTCAAGCCGCGCCGCTGAGCGCCGCCCCCGCCGCTGAGCGCCACCTTGCCAAAATCCCGGGGCGCGGCAATAGAAACGCCATGGCAGACACCAGCACCTACACCGTCAAGGGCGACACCGGCGACTGGGAGATCGTCGTCGGTCTCGAAGTCCATGCCCAGGTCACCGCCAGGGCCAAGCTCTTCTCCGGCGCCGCCACCGATTTCGGCGCCGAGCCCAACACCCAGGTCAGCCTCGTCGATGCCGCCATGCCCGGCATGCTGCCGGTGCTCAACGGCGAGTGCGTCCGCCAGGCGGTCCGCACCGGCCTCGCGCTCGGCGCCGAGATCCACCGCTGGTCGCGCTTCGACCGCAAGAATTACTTCTACGCCGACCTGCCGCAGGGCTATCAGATCAGCCAGCTCTACCACCCGATCGTCGGCGAGGGCGACCTGCTGATCGAGACCGACGCCGGCGAAAAGCGCATCGGCATCGAGCGCATCCATCTCGAACAGGACGCCGGCAAGTCGGTCCATGATCTCGACCCGACCAAGAGCTTCGTCGATCTCAACCGCTCGGGCTGCGCGCTGATGGAGATCGTCTCCAAGCCGGACATCCGCTCGCCGGCCGAAGCCGCCGCCTATGTCACCGCGCTGCGCCAGCTGCTCCGCTATGTCGGCAGTTGCGACGGCAACATGGACGAAGGCTCGATGCGCGCCGACGTCAACGTCTCGGTCCGCCGCCCCGGCGCCGCCTTCGGCACCCGCACCGAAACCAAGAACGTCAATTCCGTCCGCTTCATCGCCCAGGCCGTCGAGCATGAGGCGAAGCGCCAGGTCGCCGTCCTCGAATCCGGCGGCACCATCGTCCAGGAAACCCGGCTGTTCGATCCCGGCACCGGCACCACCCGCCCGATGCGCTCGAAGGAAGACGCCCACGACTATCGCTATTTCCCCGATCCCGACCTGCTCCCCGTCGAGCTGAGCGAGGATTTCGTCGAGACCTGCCGCCACAGCCTCCCCGAGCTCCCCGCCGCCAAGCGCCACCGCTATATCGAAAGCCTCGGCCTCACCGATTATCTGGCCGGCGTCCTGATGGCCGAAAAAGCCACCGCCGACTGGTTCGAGACCCTTGTCGCCGATCTCGCCACCCGCACCAACAAAGCCCCGGCAGACATCGCCCGCACCGCCGCCAACTGGGCCAGCGGCGAGCTGTTCGGCGCCCTCAAGCGCCTCGGCCTCGAAATCGACGCCTCCCCGGTCTCCCCGACAAGCGCCGCCGAACTGCTGGCACTGGTCGACAACGCCACCATCTCCGGCTCGGTCGCCAAGACCGTCTTCGAAGCCATGCTGGAAACCGGCGACTCCGCCTCGGCGATCGTCGACGCGCGTGGCCTCCGCCAGGTCTCGGACACCGGCGCCATCGACACCGCCATCGCCCAGATCCTCGCCGCCAATGCCGACAAGGTCGCTCAGTACCGCGCCGGCAAGGAGGCCCTGTTCGGCTTCTTCGTCGGCCAGACGATGAAGGCCATGGGCGGCAAGGCCAACCCCGCCATCATCAACGAACGCCTCAAGGCCGCGCTCAGCTAACCACCCACTCCGCCCGCCGATACCCCTGCGCCCACAGCAGCGCCGTCAGATCGCCAACCCGCACCTGCGCATCCGCCGCCGCCGCTGCCTTGGGCTTGGCATGATAGGCCATGCCCAGCCCCGCCGCCTCGATCATCGGGATATCGTTCGCCCCGTCCCCCACCGCCAGCGTCGCCTCGATCGGCACCCCGGCCCCCAGCAGCGCCGCCCGCTTGGTCGCCGCATCGACGATCGGCTCCGCCACCATCCCGGTCAGCCGCCCGTCCGCCACCAGCAGCACATTCGCCTGCGCCGACGCAAAGCCGATCTCCGCCGCCACAGGCCCGGTAAAGGCCGTGAACCCCCCGGACACCAGCAGCGTCCTCGCGCCGTTCGCCGCCATCGTCCGCACCAGCGCCACCGCGCCCGGCATCAACCGCACCCGCTCGCGCCGGCATTCGTCGAGCGTCGCCACCGGCATCCCCGCCAGCAGCGCCACCCGCGCCCGCAGCGCCTCGGCAAAGTCCAGCTCGCCGCGCATCGCCGCCTCGGTGATCGCCGCCACCTGCGGCTTCAGCCCCACATAATCGGCCAGCTCGTCGATGCACTCGCACTGGATCATCGTCGAATCCATGTCCGCCACCAGCAGCCGCTTGCGCCGCACGCCCGCCGCCGGCTGCGCCACCACATCGACGTGCCCGAGCGCGGCCTCCAGCACCCCGCGCGCCGCCCGCGCCCCGATCCCGCCCACCGTCAGGTCGAGCGCATCGCCCTGATCAAGCCAGTCCCAGCCCTTCACCGCCGCGCCGGCCCCCGCCAGCGCATCGCTTGCCAGCGCCGCGTCCCCGGCCGACAAGCGCCCGGCAGCAATGAGGGTAACAATGAGCGATTCCGGGCGCGATTCGGGTTCCATGGTGGCGCTGATTACAGGCCCGAGCGCCAGCGGCAAGTCCGGCCTTGCCGTCGCCCTGGCTGAGCGCCTCGGCGGCACCATCATCAACGCCGACGCCAGCCAGCTCTACGCCGATCTCCACGTGCTCAGTGCCCGCCCGAGCGCGCAGGACGAGGCCCGCGTCCCTCACCGCCTCTACGGCATCCGCGACGGCGCCGATCCCGCCGACGCCGCCGACTGGGCCGCACTCGCGCACGCATCCATCGCCGACACCCTCGCCCAGCGCCGGCTGCCGATCGTCACCGGCGGTACCGGCCTCTATATCGAAACCCTGCTCCACGGCATCGCCCCGGTCCCCGAGATCGACGCCGAGATTCGCGCCGCCGTCCGCGCGCTCCCCACCGAAACCGCCGCCACCGCCCTCGCCGCCGAAGACCCGGAAATGGCCGCGCGCCTCCGCCCTTCGGACCGCCAGCGCCTGCTCCGCGCCCTCGAGGTCATCCGCGCCACCGGCCGGTCGCTGCTGCACTGGCAGGCGCAGCGCACCGGCGGCCTCGCCGACACCCACCAAATTCGCGGCCTCGTCGTCGCCCCGGACCGCACGACCCGCTGGGCCGCCGCCGAAGCCCGGCTCGGCACCATGGTCGCCCAGGGCGCCCTGGAAGAAGTCCGCGCCCTCGTCGCCCGCCGCCTGGACCCCCAGCTGCCGGTGATGAAAGCACTCGGCGTCGCCCCCTTCGCCCGCGCGCTGACCGGCGAGATCTCTCTTCCGCAGGCCTGCGAAGAAACCCTCATCGCCACCCGCCAGTACCAGAAGCGCCAGATGACCTGGCTCAACGGCCGGCTGGCGTCATGGCCCCGCCTCACCGCCGCCGAAACGGACAGTGCCGCCACCCTTCTCGCCCAACAAGATAGTTAACACGAGCCAAACAACGCTACTTAACATATTACTCATTGATTAATACCAGACCCCTCGGTTAATACGCATTCATTCTATTCGACTCGAGGACCTATCCATGCGCACCCTGTTCAGCACCGCGATCCTGGCAATTGCCGTCGCCGCCACCCCGGCCCACGCCGTCACCAACCTGATCAAGAACGGCAGCTTCGAGCTCGGCGCCCCCGGCACCAACGGTTTCCTGAGCTGGAAGAAGACCAATACTCCGGACGGCAACCCCGCCCAGGACCAGCAGGCCTCGGTCATCACCTACAACAGCACCGCCCAGTATCCGACCGGCGCTTACGGCGAGGCCGTCACCCCGGACAATGCCGCTTCGGCCAGCCCGGATGCGGTCGGCACCCAGGCCGCCTATTTCGTCGGCGACTTCTCGGTCGACGAAACCCTGTCGCAGCTCACCTACCTCAACCCCGGCAATTTCCGCATCGGCTTCAGCTATTATCTGACCGCCAATGGCCTCGCCAACGACGGCAATTCGAGCTTCACGGCCACCATCCTCGACACGCCGGTCGTCTCGACGATGATCGACGGCAGCTCGGCCGGCCAGACCTGGTTCTATGCCAGCGGCGTCGCCCAGATCACCCAGTCGGGCTGGTACAACACCGCCTTCAAGTTCAATTCGAACGAATTCCCCTCGAAGGACATCGTCATCGACCGGGTCTTCGCCTTCCGCACCAACGACATCCCGAGCGTGCTGATCCCGCCGACCACCCTCACCGCCGTCCCCGAGCCGGCGACCTGGGCGATGCTGCTGTTCGGCTTCGGCGCCGTCGGCATGGCCGCCCGCCGCCGCCGCACCCCGGTCGTCTTCGCCTGATCCTCACCGGTACCGCAAATGCAAGGGCGGTGGTCGCAAAGACCGCCGCCCTTTTTCATGCATAAGGCGCATTCAATAATCTTTTTGCCGTTGGCGCGGCAAATTTGTTCGATTATTGCGTCAAATCCGGTTGACAGCGCAACTTGTGATGCCTAGGGACACGCTTCGCTTTTGTGCGGTGTGTTTTTGAAGGACGTTGTCGTGAGCACGGAACTGACCGGTGCAGAAATTATCGTCAAGGCCCTGACCGATCTCGGGGTCGAGGTCGTCTTCGGCTATCCCGGCGGCGCCGTGCTACCCATTTATGATGCCTTGTTCCAGCAGGAACGCATCCGCCACATCCTGGTGCGCCATGAACAGGCCGCCGTCCATGCCGCTGAAGGCTATGCCCGCTCGTCGGGCAAGGTCGGCGTCGTGCTGGTCACCTCCGGCCCCGGCGCCACCAATGCCGTCACCGGCATCACCGATGCGATGATGGATTCGGTGCCGCTGATCGTCCTCACCGGCCAGGTGCCCACGCACCTGATCGGCACCGATGCCTTTCAGGAATGCGATACGGTCGGCATCACCCGCCACTGTTCCAAGCATAATTACCTGGTCAAGGAGACGGCGAAGCTCGGCCCGGTGATCCATGAGGCATTCTATATCGCCCGCTCCGGCCGTCCCGGCCCGGTGGTCATCGACATCCCCAAGGATGTGCAGATCCTGCGCGCCCGCTATGAGCGCCCCGGCACCGCCACCCACAAGACCTACAAGCCGCAGATCAAGGGCGATCTCGCCGCCATCGAGGCGGCGGTGGAGATTCTGGCGGCGGCGGAACGCCCGGTGCTGTACACCGGCGGCGGCATCATCAATTCCGGGCCTGTCGCCTCGCAGCTGCTGCGCGATCTCGCCAAGCTCACCGGCGCGCCGGTCACCAGCACCCTGATGGGGCTGGGCACCATGCCGCACGAGCATCCGCAGTTCCTCGGCATGCTCGGCATGCACGGCACCTATGAAGCAAACATGGCGATGAACCGCTGCGACCTGATGGTCTGCCTCGGTGCCCGCTTCGATGACCGGGTGACCGGCCGTCTCGATGCCTTCTCGCCGGATTCCCGCAAGATCCATGTCGATATCGACCGTTCGTCGATCAACAAGACCGTGCGGGTCGATCTCGGCATCGTCGGTGACGTCGGCAGCGTGCTCGAGGACATGATCAAGCTCTGGCGCGCTCGCGGCCACAAGCCCGCCGATCTCGACGGCTGGTGGCAGGACATCGCCGGCTGGCGGGCGCGGGACAGTCTCGGCTTCACCCAGAAGGGCGCCCCGCTGCTGCCCCAGCACGCCATCAAGCGGCTGTGGGAAATGACGCGCGACAGGAAGCCGATCATCTCCACCGAGGTCGGCCAGCACCAGATGTGGGCCGCCCAGCATTTCGGCTTCGATGCCCCGAACAAGTGGCTGACGTCAGGCGGGCTCGGCACCATGGGCTATGGCCTGCCGGCCGCCATCGGCGCCCAGCTCGCCAATCCCGGCGCGTTGGTCATCGATATCGCCGGCGAGGCCTCGATCCAGATGAACATCCAGGAGCTCGGCACCGCCACCCAGTACCGGCTGCCGGTCAAGGTCTTCATCATCAACAATGAATATATGGGCATGGTCCGCCAGTGGCAGGAGCTGAACCATGGCAGCCGCTATTCGCAAAGCTATTCGGATGCACTGCCGGACTTCATCAAGCTCGCCGACGCCTATGGCTGGAAGGGCATCACCATCGAGGATGCCGATGACCTCGATGCCGGCATCGCCGAAATGCTAGCGCATGACGGCCCGGTGATGGTCGATTGCCGGGTGATCAAGCTCGCCAACTGCTTCCCGATGATCCCGAGCGGCGCGGCGCACACCGACATGATCCTCGAAGGCGAAGTCCCGACCGGCGAGCCGGACGAAGACGCAAAGGCGCTGGTCTGATGAAGCACACCCCCTCCGAGCGGCACACGCTGTCCATCCTCGTCGACAATGAGAGCGGCGTGCTGGCCCGCATCGTCGGCCTGTTCTCGGCGCGCGGCTACAATATCGAGAGCCTCACCGTCGCCGATGTCACCGCCGACCATGAGGTGTCGCGGATCACCGTTGTCACTTCCGGGCCGCCGCCGATGATCGAGCAGGTGATGGCGCAGCTCGATCGGCTGGTGCCCGTCCACCGCGTGCTCGATCTCACCGCACTCGGCCCCCACGTCGAGCGCGAGATGGCGCTGGTCAAGGTCGCCGGCACCGGAGACAAAAGGGTCGAGGCGCTGCGCCTCGCCGACATCTTCCGCGCCCGGCCGGTCGACACCAGCACCCACAGCTTCGTTTTCGAAGTCTCGGGCAGCACCGAAAAGGTCGACCAGTTCATCGCGCTGATGCGCGAAGTCGGGCTGGTCGAGGTCGCCCGCACCGGCGTCGTCGCCATTGCGCGCGGCGCCGAGGCAGCTTAAGCGCTCCGCCAGCAGAATTCAGGACAACAGACGGGAATCCACAACCATGCGCGTTTATTATGATGCCGATGCCGATGTCGGCCTGATCAAGGGCAAGAAGGTCGCCATCATCGGCTATGGCTCGCAGGGCCACGCCCATGCCGCCAATCTCCGCGATTCCGGCGTCGCCGAAGTCGCCGTCGCGCTGCGCCCGGGTTCGAAGACCGCCGACAAGGCCACCGGCGCCGGCTTCAAGGTGATGACGAACGCCGAGGCCGCGGCCTGGGCCGATGTCGTCATGGTGCTGGCGCCGGACGAGCATCAGGCCGGCATCTATGCCGACGATCTCGCCCCCAACCTCAAGCAGGGCGCGGCGATCGCCTTCGCGCACGGCCTCAACGTGCATTTCCAGCTGATCGAGCCGCGCGCCGACCTCGACGTGTTCATGATCGCCCCCAAGGGCCCCGGCCACACCGTGCGCTCGGAATATGCCCGCGGCGGCGGCGTCCCCTGCCTGATCGCCATCCATCAGGACGCGTCCGGCAACGCGCATGATGTG
>NZ_JBIMKZ010000052.1:0-22571 GCF_051860865.1 Polymorphobacter sp.
AAAAACAAGATCCGGTCGGGTCAGTGCAGCAAGGTTCAGGGCTTCGACCGACGATATCGCATAGCCAACAACCTCATGGCCAGCATCTTTGACATCATCCTCAAGTTGAAACGCAAGCATTGGCTCATCTTCGACGATCAAAACCTTCAAGGCATTTTCCATCTACTTTTCCTTCTTGAGCCATCCAAGCCTGGTCGGCCCGCTAGTCAGAACTGTAACAAAAGCAGGAGTGCAGTGTTCCTCGGCAATAGTGACTTTGGCAACAGGGTAGTGATTCAGGCCTGCCGTCCAAGGAGATCAAGCCGGAAGCCAGGATGGTCGACCCGCTGGATGTGACATATGCGCGGTTCGAGACATGCTGCGAACGTCTCCATCGCCTCGGACGCTGTCATGACGGTTTCGGTCGCCGCATGGCTGCTGATGACCAGGATCCGGCCGCCGGTCGCCAACCGATCCATGCAGAGCGAGGCCGCCTGCATGATGCCCTCCAGTCCGAGATGGCAGAGGACATCGGTGAGCTGGATCAGATCGAAGGGGGCGCCATGCTTGTCTGCCAGGGCGCAGGACGGAGCCTCGGTGAGGGTGAATGACGCCAGGCCAATCGTGTCATTTCCTCCTGGAGGCAGACAGTCTCGCGGGCTCTGGCCCCACAAACCCGAAGCAACATCCCAGATTCGCTCGAACCGCTGGCCATCCAGGGCCGAATTGGCTGCGAGCCGTTGATATTCAGGGGCCCTATCATGATTGTCCCAATGCTCGGCCCTTCCGCACAGCTCTGGAAGCGCGGCCAGGGTCGGATCGGGACACGCCGACACCCCAAAAATCGGTCGAAACAACTCGATCGCATCATCGCCACTTGCAAACGCCGCACCATCAAATTGCGGCTCTTCGGCGGTCGCCCGCCCATCAAGAGAGCCATATTGTGCGATGGCCTCAATCTTTGCCGGGCGTGCTATTCCCACCGTGAGGCGTTCGAAACGAGAAAAGTCACCGCCTTCGAAGCGTTGGGCAATTGGGTAGGTCACCAGCCCGCACACCGCATCGACGGGGGTCGCCTTGATCAACCGGACCGCCAGCCGAAATGCGGCCACCCGGTCCGAATCGATTTCGGACGGATCGGTAACAAATATCGTGCAGGCGCCAATATCCATCATGATCGCCATTATTCGCGACACCACACTGTCGTCGGCCTCAAAGATTGAGGCTAATCCGAAGCGATGGACGTTGTGTAATGGCAAGCCGAGCGCAGCCGTTGCTTTGGTAAACCGATCGGCATCCACCGAGCACTTGCTTGTGGGTCGACCCCAATAATCGGGCGTTCCCGGCTGATCACCGTCTGTCAGGGCGATGACCGTCGGATTGAGCCCAAGCATCAGCCCGCGGGCAATAAGCCCCCCACACCCCAGGGTCTCGTCCCCCAATCGTGGTGCCAGGATCAAGAATGGACGCATCAGTGTCAGTGAAGCAATGTCGGCAACCGGGCCGGAATAAATCGGCGGGGCCGGCCGGACAGCGAGAGCGGATTGGGAGATCACGCGGCAATCCTTTGATCAGGAACACGCGTACGGGCCGCACGCATCAGTTCATCGGACCCCCGTTTTGGCAACCAGCCCTGATCGAAGATGTTCCGAAATATTCGGACAATTATCGCCACGAAAAAGGGCCGGCAGCTTTAGCCACCGACCCTTTAAATAGCAGGTCAGCTTACCCGGATTTCCAACGTTTCCACCAAAGGCGCAACGGACGGGTCAGATCATTATCTTCACTTTCCTCGACCTGCTCCAGCCCGGCATTGATCTGCTGAAGTAAGGCGGCATCGCGTGAGCCACTGTCGGAGTTATCGTCCAGCTGTTGACCCTCGTCGGACGCCGAGATGCGTCCCTCGATGTCCTGCGCCCATTCGGTCAAAAACCGCTTTTTCTGCTCACGCGACAGCGTATCGTCAGCGACGATGGACTGCGGCTCGGCATAGTAAGCGGCCGGATCACCCACCGCACTATCGAAGTCGACATGGTCGTCGTGATCGTGCGGGGGTGATACAGCGTCGGTCATGAAAAGGCCCTCGGATCAGTAACGGCTGGTGACATCGTCGAGCTGACGCTCGGCTTCATCCTTGGCAATGCCGTAACGCTCCTGGATTTTGCCGACCATGACGTCGCGCTTGCCACCGATCTCGGTCAGGTCATCGTCGGTGAGCTTGCCCCAACTTTCCTTAACCTTCCCGGTGAACTGCTGCCAATTGCCTTCGATACGGTCCCAATTCATCAGTCTGCTCCTTTGATCTGTCGGAGGGCGGTCCGGAAGCCGGTTACCGTCGCCTCATCAACAGAACTGTCGGGGCATCACGTTGTTCCCCGCGTCGACGCTTCAGGCGGCCGGCGCCAGTTCGGGATGACGGGCCAGAAGCGCCTGGCCAATGGTGGCAATAACAGTTTCCGGTTCGAACGGCTTGGTCACGAGGAACGTCGGCTCGGCACGCTCGCCGGTCAACAGGCGAGACGGATAGGCGGTGATGAAGATGACCGGCACGTCGAACAGTGCGAGGATGTCTCGGGCGGCATCGAGGCCTGACGAACCATCGGCGAGCTGGATATCGGCCAGCACCAGGTCCGGCGCCACCCGCTGGGCTTCGGCAACGGCATCATCGCGCGTCGTCGCGGTGGCCACGACCTCATGCCCCATTTCCTCGACGATCTGTTCCAGATGCATCGAGATCACCGCTTCATCCTCGATGATGAGCACCCGTGAGCGGATGCTGTCGGCGATGGCGGCACCGGCATCGGCGATTGCCTGGGCGGTTTCGGCCTCGGTCTGGCCGAGGATGATGGCCGCCTCGCCCGTGGAGAAACCCTCGATCGCAGTTAGCAGCAGCGCGTGCCGCGAAGCATGGGGCAGGAACGGCGCATCGACACCCTCGACGCCGCTCCAGTCGACCGTGCGGGCGATGTCGTGTTGCGGATCGAAAAAGGCGTGAAACAGCCGAAACAGGTCGAGCCGGGCATTCTGGCTGCCGCTAATGGTTTCCGGGGCAGCAACCAGCGCCTCGAGGACGCCACGCACAAAAGCATCGCCGCTGCGTTGCGATCCTGACATGGCGCGCGCATAACGCCTGAGGCCGGGCAAATGCGGACCCAGCAGTGCGCGCATGGAGGTTTCTTCGGGCATTGATCTGTCTCCGGAGTTGCAAGAAAGAGGAACAATCGGCCGTTTCGATTGTTCCCGACCCTTCGGGAACAAAGCGCGCCGCCGATCGTTTGGCGTCGTATTGCGCAAGGATAATGCTGGATGGACGATAAAGCGAGTGCGTCGGGTTCCCGGCCGGACGACGGCAACGGGGCTGACCGGACTCACCCCACGCGCAAGCCTCGCGCCGCGCGCGGTTCTCGTGATGTCATTTCTACCGGGCTTCGGCAACTCTGGGCCGATGTCGAGAATGAGCCGGTTCCGGACGAGTTTCTGAAGATGCTCGATTCGATCGATGCGGTCCGTCGTGACCGACCGGATGAGACCGGTTCGGGCAACGGGAACGCCAACACGTGAGTAATGGCAATGATGATCAGTTCCGTCGCGAACTGGTCGAGATGGTGCCCTCGCTTCGCGCCTTCGGCCGTGGCTTGTGCGGCAATCGCGATCTCGCCGACGATCTGGCGCAAGAGACGCTGATGAAGGCCTGGGCGGCGCGCGCCAGCTACACCCCAGGTACGAACTTCCGTGGCTGGCTGTTCCGGATCCTGCGCAACCATTTCTATACTGTCGCCGGGGTAGCCAAGCGCTTCGTCGCCTATGATCCCGATGCCCCATCTCATGTGCAATCGACCCAAGCGACCCAGGGCAGCGGCATATTGCTGGAAGATCTGCAGCGGGCCCTGGCGACGCTACCAGTCGAGCAGCGCGAAGCCTTGCTCCTGATGGAGTCGGGATTGCAGTGGGACGAGATAGCGCGTGTGATGGAATGTCCGCTCGGCACGGTCAAAAGCCGGATCACCCGGGGACGGGCCGCTCTGAAGCGCTATATGGACGGTCCGATCGACATGCTCCCGGGCCGGGATGCGGGCCGGCAGCGGCTCGAGAGCTGAAAAGGAACAAAGACAGCGCGACCTCGTTTCATCTCCAGCAGACAATAGCGGGAGATAGACGATGCTGGGCTGGGCCATAGCGTTTCTGGTCATCGCGATCATTGCGGGCGTGTTTGGCTTTGGCGGCATCGCCAGCGCATCGGCTGGAATCGCGCAAATCCTGTTCTTCATCTTCATCGTCCTGTTCGTGCTCGGATTGATCTTTTCGATCGTCCGCGGGCGCAGCGCTCGATAATCAAAGGAATTAAAATGGCTACACAATCAAAAGCATCTTCCGGCAAATCATCAAAGGCGGCAACGCCGGTGCTCGGCCGCCCAGACGGCGCCAAGTTCCGGCCTGGCACCGGCCTGAAGCCGGAAGCCTATGCCAAGGTTGGCGACGCCCTCGGTCCCGTGCTTGCCGACAGCTATCAGCTGTTCATCAAGACGCAGGGCGTTCACTGGAACGTCGCCGGCGCGAATTTCTTCGGCATCCACAAGCTGACGGAAACCCAATATGAGGATCTCTATCTGGCGATCGACAAGATTGCCGAGCGTATCCGCGCACTCGGGATGACCGCGCCGGCCAGTTACACGAGCTACGGCAAGATGAGCAGCATCAAGGACGAGGAAAGTGACGGCTCGCCCGGTCATCAGGTACAGCTGCTGATGCAGGACAATGGCCGGCTGTGTGAAACGCTGCGGAATGCCATCGAAATCGCCGAGACCAATGATGATGTGGTGACGGCCGATCTGCTGACGGCGCGTCTCGCCCAGCATGAGCAGAACGCCTGGATGCTCCAGATGATCATTTCCTGACCCAATCGATCTCGCGTAAGGCATTGGCCCGGCGTCCCTCGACGCCGGGCCGATTCTGTTCCGGGGCATATTCCACCATGGGTTGTCATCGCGTCTTCATTAGCGGCCGCTGCGTACGGCGCACGTCATGACGACGACGTCTGGTGTAGCGGGCGCCATGCAGGGCCGAGGCTTACTGTATACGCTCGCCTGCCTGATGGGCACGGGCGTGCTGTTGGCGTTGTCGACCGTGCTCGCAAAGATCTCGGCGAGCCATGGCCTGGCCCCCCTGCCCTATCTGGCCTGGTCCAGCCTCGGTGCCGGCATCCTGTTGTTCGCCCTCGCCGCAGCGCGTGGCATCACCGCTCCTTGGAACCTCCGGACGCTCGAATATTCATTTTTCTCGTCGATCTTCGGCATGGCTGGTCCGTTCATGCTGATCTTCACCGCCGTTTCCCACGTCGGGATCAGCTTCGTGGCGCTGGCGATCGCCTTTCCGCCCCTGTTCACCTATGTCGGCGCGCTGCTGCTCGGGATGGAGCGTTTCGCCCTGATGCGCGCCTCGGGTGTCGCGCTGGCGCTGATCGGTGCGGCGATCATCGCGCTATACAAGCTGGGCGAGGCGAATGCGCCGCTGCCATGGATCGCCGCGACGCTGACCGCGCCCGTCCTGCTGGCGGTGGGCAATCTCTACCGGACCCGGCGGTGGCCGCCCGGCGCGCGGCCCGAAGCGCTGGCGCCGTGCATGCTCGGCGGCTCCGGCATCCTGCTGATCAGCCTCGCCGTCATCCCGGGCGTCAGCCTGTCGCTGCCGACAGACCGTACGACCCTGCTGCTCGTCGCCGCGCAGATTGCCAACTTTACTGTCCAATACACCTTGTTCTTCATCCTCCAGCACCGGGGCGGGCCGGTGATGCTCAGCCTGATCGGTGCGGTATCGGCCGTCGTCGGCGTACCCTTCGCCATCCTCGTGCTGGGTGAAGCTGCGCCTTCCGGGCTGTTCATCAGTGCCATACTGATCCTTGCCGGCGTGTGGCTGACGAGCTGGGGCGGTCTCCGCCAGCAGCGCCGGGCAGCTTAGCCCAGCCCTAGTACGGCAAACGCCTCGCGCTGGCCGCTTTCGGTCGCGGCTTCCATCCCGGCCTCCCAGTTCCGGGTGTGCTCGCCGGCAAAACGCAGCCGCTCGGCCCAGGGAGCGGCCATCGCCCGGTAGAGGCGGCCGATCTGCCCTGGCCCGAACACATGCTTGTTGCCGCGAATGAACGGGTTCTCGCCCCAGCTGTAGGTGCCGACCACCTCTATGGCGCCCTCGGTCGATGGCCGGACCTGGGCCAGTTGCGCCAGGACGAAGGCGGCGCGCTCGGCGGCGGGCAGGCTGTCGATGGCCGTGGCAGCCGTGCCATTCAGCCAGATGTCGAGCGAGGCAACCTTGCCGCTGGCGTCATGGCCCGCGAACATCCTCTCGATGATGGTATCCGAGATCAGTCCGGCGGGGCTGCCGTCCATCTCCCAATAGGGCTTGGTCGGCACGGCGAAGACATGGGTGGTGGAGGTGTAGCCGGCATCGAGCACGGCCGAGAGCTTGTCGCCGCGCAGCGGGGGGTTGATCTGGACATTCCGCAACGTGCTGAACGGGATGGTGCAGATACAGTGCCGCGCCTGCAGCCTTGTGCCATCGATCAGCTCCACGGTCACCCGGTCCGGCTGTACATCGATGCCGACGACCACGGCGCCGGTCCGGATATCGCCCTTCATCAGCCCGGCAATGCCCTCGACCAGACGCGAGGTGCCGCCCTTGACGACGTGATAGCTGCCATCGCTGCCGGCGGCATAGACTTCGCGGGCGGTATCGTTCTGCGACGGCAGCGCCACACGGGCAAACTCGCGCATCTGAAACAGCGCCGATGTGCGCGAGAGCGCCACCGAGTTGGTGGTGATGTCGATGAGGCGCAAGGCTTCGTCGGAGACCCCCTGCTGGCGCAGGAAGCTGTCCAGCGGGATATCATAGGCCATCAGCGCCGGGTTGTTCCAATCTTCCAGATCGGTGATCCGGTTGAACTGCTGGACGAACTTGAATTCCAGCTGCTCGGGGCGGAGCATGCGCTCGCCGGCCGGGAGCCGGTTGGCCGATGAGGTCTGCCATTCCGAGGGCCGCAGGAACTGGCCGTTGATATGATAACTCAGCGCGTCACGACCGAGAGGATCGACCAGCGCGACGCCGGCCATCGCCGCAAGGCTGCGCAGCCGCCCATAGAGCGGGCCAAGCGTCGCGCCCCCGCACTCGAACGGCCCGTCCGGCGTATCGAGCGTGTAGGCGCGGCCGCCGAGCCGTCGGTCGGCCTCCAGCAGCACGACCTTCTGGCCCTCGTTCTCGAGGATCTGCATCGCCGCCAGACCGGACAGGCCGCCGCCGATGACGATGGTGTCGGCGACTGTCTGGCCCCAGGCGGGCCGGGGCGCGATGCCGCCAATGAACGGCGCCGCCAGCGCCGAGCCCAGAAAGGCGCGACGCCCGAGCGCCATCAGCCCTGCTTGCCGGCTTGCAACGCGGCCGCTCGCGCGATGGCGCGTTCGATCTGCTGATAGGTGCCGCAGCGGCAGAGGTTCATCATGCCGGCGCGGATCTGCTCGGCGCTGGGATCGGGATTGTCCTTGAGGAAGCCGGCGGCGGCCATGATCTGGCCGGGTTGGCAGAAGCCGCATTGCGGCACATCGCCTTCCTCCCAGGCCTTGATCACCGGATGATCGGGCACGGCGGCAAGGCCCTCGATGGTGGTGACCTTGGCCCCCTTGTCGAGGCTGCCGATCTCAAGCGTGCAGGCGCGCACCACTTCGCCGTCGACATGGACGGTGCAGGCACCGCACAGCCCGACGCCGCAGCCGAACTTGGTGCCGGTCAACTTCAGCATGTCGCGCAGCGCCCAGAGCAGCGGCGTGTCGGGCGCCGCCTTGAGCCGCATCGGTCGGCCGTTCACCTCGAGCTCGAAATCCTGTGCCATGGTCATCCTCAAACCGTCACGTCGATGCCGGCCGCCGACAGCGGCAGGTCACGCACCCGCTCGCCGCCGGCCGCGACCAGCGCATTGCAGATCGCTGGTGCCACGCCGGGCACCGCCACTTCGCCGACCCCGCCGGGCTCATCGCCGCCGCGCACCAGCTCGACCTCGATCCGCGGCATCCCGGCCGGCGTCAGCGCACCGATGTCGCCGAGATTGAGCGCGCTGGCGACACCGTTCTCGAACAACACCCGCCCGTCCAGTGCAGGCCCGAGCCCGAAGGCCAATGCTCCCTGTGCCTGCCGGCGGACATTCTCCGGCTCGAGCGCAAGGCCGCAGTCCATCGCCGCCCAGATCCGCTCGACGGTCAACGCCTTGCCCTGGCGCCGGACACGGGCGCCAACCGCGCACCAGCTGCCATAGCCATTGGTCAGCGCCAGCCCATGGCCGATGCCGTCGGCGGGCTTCTGCGGCCAGGCCATCATTCGCGCCAGCGTCTTCAGCACGGCGATCGAACGGGGATCGTCGAGATGGGCGAGCCGGAAGGCCAGCGGATCGGCGCCGGCCAGCACGGCCAGCTCGTCCATCGCCGTCTCGACATAGAAGATATTGGGCATATGAGCAACGGATCGCCAGAAGCCGATCGGTACCGGCAGGGTGACGGCCGCTGATTCGACATGTTGGACCGGCACCACATAGGGCAGTTCCTTGGCCAGCGTGCCATCCGGCGACAGGTTCTCGGGCGCGCGGCCGATCGCCTGGGCGATGGACTGGCCGGTGACGCGCATCTTCCAGACGCTGAGGCGGCCGGCGGCGTCGAGCCCGGCCTCGATGCGGGCCTTGGCGGCGGGCCGGTAAAAATCATGCTGGCCGTCCTGTGTGCGGTTCCAGATCAGCTTGATCGGCGGGCCGGGCAAGGCAATGGCCGCCTCGATGGCCTGCTGGGCGAAGTCCGTGTTCCAGCGACGGCCAAAACCGCCGCCGAGGAAGGTGCGATGCACGGTGACCTTGTCCTCGGCCAGGCCGCTGAGCTTGGCGGCCAGCTTGGAGACGGTGCCGGGTGATTGGGTCGGCGCCCAAATCGTCAGCCGGCCATCAGCCATTTGCGCGGTGCAGGCCATCGGCTCCATCGTGCCATGCGCAAGATAGGGCACGGACACGTCGACGGCGAGCCGCTTCGAAGCCGATGCGAGTGACCGAACGGCGCTCTGGCGTGATGCCGCAAGGTCGGTACCGCCGCCGACGCCGAGGAAAAGCGCAGTGGGCGCGGCTTCGTCGGCCAGGGTCTTGCGCATCATCGCATCAAGGTCGGCGCTGGACGCCGGAGTTGCTCCGTCGACCTCGAAGCTGACCAGTGCCGCGGCCTTTTGCGCGGTCCACCAGTCTCCGGCGACGACGGCATGGCCACCGAGCACGGGCACCACGCCTTTGATGCCCTCGGCCGTGCGCGCCGCGTCGAGACCGGCCGCGCGGAACTTGCCATAGGCGGCATCGGGCATGGCAAGCGCGCCGACCAGCATGCCGGGCAGTTCCACATCGATCCCGTAAATTGCCGCGCCGCGGACCTTGGCGGAGGTCTCCTTGCGCGGCATGTCCTTGCCGAGCAGCCGAAAGCTGGCCGGATCCTTCAGCACCGGCGCGATGGGCACCGGGAGCTTCGCCGCGTCGGCGGCGAGCGCGCCATAATCGAGCGTCCGGTTGCCGGCAGTCACCACCCCGGCCTCGGTCCGGCAATCGGCCGCCGACACGCCCCAACGCTGGGCGGCAGCGGCCACCAGCATTTCGCGCGCTGCTGCACCCGTTTTGCGAAGGATGGCGTAATAGCCGCGCACCGCCTCACTGTTACCGGTCGTCTGGCTGCGCAGCTTGGGATTGGCCATCGCGGCATTGGCGCCGGACAAGCCGATGGTGACGCGCGCCCAGTCGGCATCGAGCTCCTCGACCAGCACCTTGGCGAGGCCATCGAACGTCCCCTGCCCCATTTCGGCATTCGGGGTCAGGATCGATATCGCCCCGTCCGGCGCGATCCGCAGATAGACGCCGAAACCCGTCGCGCCGTCACCGGCCGCTTCAGCCGACATCGCCGGGCCTGCCGCCAGGCAGAGCCCAGTGCCGGCGACGACCCGCAGCAGCCCGCGGCGGGTAAGCGGAAAGGTCTTTCCGGTTTGCGTCATATCCGTTTTCATTTCCCGAACTTAGGGCGGCGCAGGCGGTGCGGCTATCTTGTACTGCGCATAAGCCCATGCGGGCTTCGCATGTCCAGAGGCCCACACTCGTCATGGCTGGCAACGATGGCGCAGAAGCGGCGGCCGAAATTGCGTGACACAGGCGGTTATGGCATCACAACGGCTCTGACCGGGGGTATTCAGACATGGAAATCGGCATTTTCCTGCCCATCGCCAAGAATGGCTTCATCGTTTCGAAGAATGTGCCGCCGACCTGGCCAACCTGGGAATTGAACCGCGACGTCACTCTGAAGTGCGAAGCGGCAGGGTTCGATTTCGCCCTTTCCATGGTCAAGTTTCGCGGCTTCGGCGGCGAGACTGAATATTGGGATCATAGCCTCGACAGTTTCACCCTGACCGCGATGCTGGCGCCGGTGACGAGCCGGATCAAGCTGATCCCCTCGGTGACGCTGCTGTCCCTGCACCCTGCCGTGGCGGCACGGATGGCGGCGACGATCGAGGCCGCCTGTCCGGGGCGCTTCGGCCTCAACATTGTCTCGGGCTGGTACAAGAAGGAATTCGAGCAGATGGGCCTGTGGCCCGGCGATGCGCATTTCGAGCGGCGCTATGACTATGCGACCGAATATACGACCATCCTGCGGCAACTCTGGGCCACCGGCACCAGCGACTTCAGGGGAGAATTTTTCAAGTTCGACCATGCCGAGATCAAGCCGGTGCCGACATCGCCGATCGAGCTGGTCTGCGCCGGGCAATCGGGGCGCGGCATCCGCTTCACCGCCGAATGCGGCGACCGCAATTTCATTATTGCCGGCGGCAACACGCATGATGTCGATTCAGACGTCCGCTATATTCGCGGCGTCACCGAGCAGCTCCAGGCCATCGCCGGACCGCTGGGCCGCAAGGTCGGCACCATCTCGCTGTTCAATGTCATCGCTGCCGATACCGATGCCGAGGCCGCGGCACGCTTCGATCATATTGTCGCAGGGGCCGACGAGGCGGCCATTCGCACGCTGGTCGGACAAGCGGAACTCGACAAGTCCGAGGGCATGTCCGAATCGCTGAAGAAGAAATCCATGTTCATGGGGCTGCCAACGCTCGTCGGGAGCCATGCCACGGTCGCGGCCTATCTGGACAGGATCGCCTTCGAGGCGAAAGTGGACGCCTGCATGTTCGCGTTTCCGGACTTTACGCGCGATATCGACAATTTCGTCCAGCACAGCCTACCACGCATGGAAAGCCGCACAGGAAGGTGATGCGCGCCGGCCGAAACCGGCGCGCATCAAATCAGTTAGAAGTGGAAAACCACGCCGGCCATCGGACGAAGGCTGTCGAAGTTGTAAGTTTCCACCTGGAGACGCAGGCGCGGACCGGACTGACCGGTTACGCCGCCCATGCCGATATCGCTCGGCCCGACTTCCACGCCGACACCATAGATCCAGTCGGAGCTGTCGCCGAAACCGCGATTGCCCTTGCCGTTGACCCACTGGTAGCCACCGGAGACGAAGATCAGGCCGGACTCACCCGCGCGAAAACCGGCGCGGCCACGCGCACCATATTCCCAGTCGATGTCGCCGAAGCCCTTGGTGGCATTGCCTTCAGCACCGATGAAAACCGGCCCGAGCGGAATGTTGAGACCGGCGATGCCGCTGACCAGCCAGCCGTTCATGCGGCCGTCGCTCGGCGAAACGCCGAACTCGCTGCGGCGATCGAAGCTGTGATAGCCGCCAAGAACACCGATGTAGGGCTCGATGCCGAAGGCACGGGTGCCATCGGGGGCCGAAGGACCGGTATCCTGGGCTGCTGCGGGCGTTACTGCCAAGGCAGCGAAAGCAACTGCCGCCGCAAGGGCGGTTCCTGTACGATTTAACACTACGCATTCCTTCAAAGAGTGATGAGCCCGACCGACATAGACGACCGACTACTAACAACGGGCTAAGGCTTTCGAAGTTCCTGCCACACCGTAACAAAAATGTGACAGTCGCTTCCGGTCGGTCGTTGGGTCAGGCCGCCTTGTCGGTGGCCATCAACCGGATCGGCGGCTTGAGGCCGGCGACGACATCCTTGTCGACCTGAACTTCCTCCAAGCCTTCCATGCCGGGGAGCTCGAACATCGAGTCGAGCAGGATTGATTCCATGATCGACCGCAGCCCGCGCGCGCCCGTCTTGCGCTCGATGGCGCGCTTGGCGATCGCCGAAAGCGCATCGGTGGAAAAGCTCAGCTTCACCCCTTCCATCTCGAACAGCCGCGCATATTGCTTCGACAGCGCGTTCTTCGGCTCGGTGAGGATCTTGATCAGCGCGTCCTCGTCGAGATCCTCGAGCGTGGCGATTACCGGCAGACGGCCGATGAACTCCGGGATCAGGCCGAAGCGCAGCAGATCTTCCGGCTCGCAATGGCGCAGCAACTGGCCAACGCGCCGCTCGTCCGGCGCCGCGACATGCGCGCCGAAACCGATCGACTTGCCCTGCAGCCGGTCGCCGATGATCCGGTCGAGCCCCGAGAAGGCGCCGCCGCAGATGAACAGGATGTTCGTCGTGTCCACCTGCAGGAATTCCTGCTGCGGATGCTTGCGACCACCCTGTGGCGGCACGCTGGCGGTGGTGCCTTCCATGATCTTCAGCAGTGCCTGTTGCACGCCCTCGCCCGACACGTCGCGGGTGATCGAGGGGTTGTCGGCCTTACGCGAAATCTTGTCGATTTCATCGATATAGACGATGCCGCGCTGGGCGCGCTCAACATTGTAGTCGCTGGCCTGCAGCAGCTTCAGGATGATGTTTTCGACATCCTCGCCGACATAGCCGGCCTCGGTCAGCGTCGTCGCATCGGCCATGGTGAACGGCACATCGAGGATGCGCGCCAGCGTCTGGGCCAGCAGCGTCTTGCCGCAACCCGTAGGCCCGACCAGCAGGATGTTCGACTTGGCCAGCTCGACCTCGGCACCCTTGCCGCCATGGTTCAGCCGCTTGTAGTGATTGTGCACGGCAACCGAGAGCACGCGCTTCGCATGCATCTGGCCGATGACATAGTCATCGAGCACCTTGCAGATCTCGCGCGGCGTCGGAACATCGCCGGACTTCTTGACGAGGGCCGTCTTGGTTTCCTCGCGGATGATGTCGTTGCAAAGCTCTACGCACTCATCGCAAATGAACACGGTCGGCCCGGCGATGAGCTTGCGCACTTCGTGCTGGCTCTTGCCGCAGAAGCTGCAGTAGAGCGTGCTCTTCGAATCTCCGCCACTCAGTTTGGTCATGGCTATCCTCTCTCGCGCGTCTGCGAGTGTAGCGGTGAGTCAACCCTGCCTGCAAGGGCAAGGCTGTTGAATGCTGTCACATCGGCGCAATCATGCGCCGTTCCGACGCTCAGGCGGCTGCCAGTTTTTCGGCTTCCGTCGGCAGCGGCCGCTTGTCCACCACCTCGTCGACGATGCCGAAAACCTTGGCTTCTTCTGCCGAAAGGAACTTGTCGCGCTCCATCGACCGCTCGATGGTGTCGATGTCCTGCCCGGTATGCTTGACGTAAAGCTCGTTCAGCGTTTGCCGGATGCGCAGGATCTCGCGCGCCTGGATCTCGATGTCCGTCGCCTGGCCTTGGGCACCGCCCGAAGGCTGGTGGACCATGATCCGGGCGTGTTTGAGCGCCACCCGCATCCCTGGCTCGCCGGCCGCGAGCAGGAAGCTGCCCATCGATGCTGCCTGGCCGATGCACACGGTCGCCACCTTGGGCCGGATATACTGCATGGTGTCGTAGATCGCCATGCCTGCCGTCACCACCCCGCCCGGCGAGTTGATGTACATGTAGATGTCCTTCTTCGGATTTTCCGACTCAAGGAACAGCAGCTGGGCGACGATGACCGAGGCCATGTGATCCTCGACCTGGCCGGTGACGAAGACGATCCGCTCGCGAAGCAGGCGCGAATAGATGTCGAACGACCGCTCGCCACGGTTCGAGCTTTCGACAACCATCGGGATCAGGCCGGCGTGAATATCTAGCATCTTGGTCTCCATATATACTGCAACGTCGGACGTTTGGGGGCCAAGTTCAAGCCCCCTCCCCGTACATTCTCGCGGCCCTGCGGTCGCAGCGCCGAGGCGGTTATTCAGCCGCAGTCTTCTTGGCCGCGCGCTTCGGCTTGGCCGGTGCCGCCTCGGCTTCTTCGACGGCCGGTGCCGCTGCCTTTGCCTTGGCGGCCTTGGGCTTGGCCGGGGCCTTCACAGGCTCGGCTTCGGCCGCTTCCGGCGCGGGCTCGGCGGTTTCGGCTGCAGCATCAGCAGCCTTGGCCGCCTTCGGCTTTGCGGCCTTCGTCGCCTTGGCGGCCTTGCGCTTGGCATGACCATGGTCGTGATCATGATCATGGTCATGGTCGCAATCGGGGCCATGGACATGGCCATGGGTGTGGGACGGGCTCTCGTCCTCGTCCTCGATCGCGGCCTCGAGATCGGCGCGGCTGACCGTACGTTCGGTCAGATCGGCCTTGCCGATCAGGAAATCGACGACCTTGTCCTCGTAGAGCGGGGCGCGCAGCTGGGCGGCGGCCATGGCGTTCTCCTGGAAGAACTTGACCACTTTCTGCTGCTCGCCCGGATAGCGGGTGGCTTCCTGGCCGATCAGCCGGTTCATCTCGGCCTGGCTGACGGTGATGTTGTTGCGGTTGCCGATCTCGCTCAGCAGCAGGCCGAGGCGGACGCGGCGCTCGGCGATCCGCCGATAATCCTCGCGCTCCTTCTCGATGTCGGCACGGGCGGCGTCGGCGTCGTCGGAACGCGCCACTTCCTGCTCCAGCTGCGCCCAGATCTGGTCGAACTCGGCGGTGACCATCGTCTCGGGCACTTCGAAATCATGGCGCGACGCCAGCGTGTCGAGCAGCTTGCGCTTGAGGTGGGTGCGGGTCAGCTGCACGGTCTCGGCCTCGACCTGGTCCTTCAGGATCTCGCGCAGTGCTTCGAGCGAATCGATGCCCAGGCCCTTGGCGAACTCATCATCGATCGCCTGCGCGACCGGGGTCTCGACACCCTGCACGGTGATCGAGAATTGCGCCGGTTTGCCGGACAGCTTGTCGTTGCCATAGTCGCTCGGGAAGGTGACCTCGATGGTCTTCTCGTCATTGGCCTTCACCCCGACCAGCTGCTCCTCGAAGCCCGGGATCAGCATGCCGGAGCCGAGCTTGACGCGCATGCCCTCGCCAGTGCCGCCGTCGAAGGGCGTGCCCTCGACCTTGCCGATAAAATCGATGACCACGGTATCGCCGTCCTTGGCCTTGTACTTGGCCGGGGCGGCTTCCGTCTTCTGCTGCTGGCTGGCCAGCCGCTCGACCATCGCATCGACCGCGGCGTCATCGGCCGGCACGACCAGCTTCTCGAGCGTCAGCGTGTCGATGTCGATCGTCTCGATGGTCGGCAGCACTTCGAGCGCAACCTTGAAGGCGACGTCCTGGCCTTCTTCGGGCTCGGCGTCGAAATCGACCTGCGGCTGGATTGCCGGGCGCAGCTGGCGCTCGGTCAGCAGCGCCTGGACGCTCTCGTTGACGGCTGCCTGCAGCGCTTCGCCATGCAGCGCGGCGCCGTGCATCTTGCGGACGAGGTTCGGCGGCACCTTGCCGGGGCGGAAACCGGGCATGCGGATCTGCTTGGACACCTCGGCCAGCCGGGCGTCGACCCGCGCCGCCAGACTGGCAGCGGGAATCACCAGCGAGAATTCGCGGCGGAGGCCCTGGTTCAGCGTTTCTGAAATCTGCATTCTCTGGTCTCGTCTTTGGCTAGGCTGTGCATGACCTCACTGGTGCGGGCGAAGGGACTCGAACCCCCACGTCTCTCGACACTGGAACCTAAATCCAGCGCGTCTACCAATTCCGCCACGCCCGCGCGAGGTGTGAAGGGCGGGTCTATAGCAAGCCGAGACCGTCACGCAAGCGTGACGGCGGCTTGCACTGATGTCATGAGACGATGAGACTGCCAGGATCGAACGTCAAACCGGGGGTAATGACCTTAATGCCGACCGATATCGAGATTGCCCGCGCTGCTACGATGAAGCCCATCATCGATATCGCGGCACCTTTGGGGCTGGCGGCTGCCGATCTTGAGCCCCAGGGCCATCACATCGCCAAGCTCTCCGCCACTGCCCTGAAACGCGCCGCTGCGGCGACGCCGGGCAAGCTGATCCTCGTCACGGCTGTCAACCCGACGCCGGCCGGCGAAGGCAAGACCACCACCACCATCGGGCTCGGTGACGCGCTCAACCGCATCGGCCAGCGCGCCGCCATCGTGCTGCGCGAACCCTCGTTGGGGCCGGTGTTTGGCCGCAAGGGCGGCGCCACTGGCGGCGGCCATTCTCAAGTGGTGCCGATGGAGCGGATCAACCTGCATTTCACCGGGGACTTCCATGCCATCACCTCGGCGCACAATCTGCTGGCGGCGTTGATCGACAATGCCCTGCATTTCCGCCTGCCCACCGCCACTGGCCATCCGCTCGATGCCCGGACCATCAGCTGGCGCCGGGTGCTGGACATGAACGATCGGGCGCTGCGCCAGCTGGCGCTCGGCATGGGCGCCGGCAACGGCCCGGTGCGGGAGAGCGGGTTCGAGATCACCGTCGCCAGCGAAGTGATGGCCGTTCTCTGCCTCGCCGACGATCTCGCCGATCTCCAGCAGCGGCTGGCGCGGATGCGAATCGGCAAGGACACCGCCGGCAATTTTGTCACCGCTGGTGACATCGGCGCCGATGGCAGCATGGCGGCGCTGCTCGTCGACGCGATGCTGCCCAACCTCGTCCAGAGCCTCGAAGGCTCGCCGGCGCTGATCCATGGCGGGCCGTTCGCCAATATCGCCCATGGCTGCAATTCGGTGGTGGCGACGCGGACAGCCTTGGGGTTGGCCGAATTCGCGGTCACCGAGGCCGGCTTCGGCGCCGACCTGGGCGCCGAGAAATTCTGCAATATCAAGTGCCGCAGCGCCGGGCTGGAGCCGGCCGCCGCGGTAGTGGTGGCGACGGTCAGGGCGCTCAAATATCATGGCGGTGCCGGGCTGGAGACGCTGGGCAGCGAGAATGCCGCCGCGCTGGCCGCCGGGCTCGACGTGCTGTCGCGCCATGTCGAGAACCTCGGCAAATTCGGCATTCCCGTGCTGGTGGCGCTCAATGCCTTCACCGCCGACAGTGCCGCCGAGCAGCAGGCCGTGCTGGCCCATTGCCGCGACACGCTCGGCGTCGAGGCCCATTTGTGCAGCCATTGGGCCGACGGCGCGCGCGGCGCCGAATCGCTGGCCCGTGCCGTCGTCGCCATCACCGAGGCCGGCGGCTCGTCCAATTTCAGCTTTCTCTATCCCGATGCCATGCCGCTCGACGAGAAGCTACGGACCATCGCCCGCGAGATCTACCGGGCCAGCGACATCGAGCTGTGGCCGGCGGCGCGGCGGATGCTCGCCCAGTTCGTCGACCAGGGCTTTGGGCATTTGCCGGTGTGCATCGCCAAGACGCCCTACAGCTTTACCGCCGACGAGCATGTCCGCGGCGCCGCCACCGGCCATCTGCTGCCGATCCGCAGCGTGCGGCTGGCGGCGGGCGCCGGCTTTGTGGTGGCGCTGGCCGGGGACATAAACACTATGCCCGGCCTGCCACGAGCGCCGGCAGCGCTGCACATCGGACTGGATGCCGAGGGCCGGATCACCGGCCTCAGCTGAGCGTCACAGCATCGACTTGAAGGGCAGGAAGCCGAGCAGCCAGGCGGCAAGCCGCCAATGCATCCGCGCCTGCGGCTCGTGGCGATGGACCGTGCCATCGTCGCCGGTCCAGGCTAGTCGGCCGCGATCGAGCGTGACGCACCAGCTGTCCGCCTGCATCTGGGCGCGCAGTTCGCGCTGCAGGCGACTGGCCATGTCCTCATGCTCGATCAGCAGGCCGACCTCGGTGTTGAGCGACCACGACCGCGGATCGAAGTTCATCGAGCCGATGAACAGCCAGCGGTCATCCGCCGTCAGTGCCTTGACGTGCAGCACCGACGCCTTGGGCTGGAGCAGCCGCCCGCCCTGCCACCACCGTTCGAAGCGCGGTGGCGCCGGCAGTGCCGCGGCCGGTCGGTCGGCCCGGCCGCGCAGCTCCCAAAGCCGCACCCCGGCGGCCAGCAGCGGCCGGCGCGACGGCGCGTAGCCGGCATGGACCGGCAGGACATTGTTGGTCTGCAATGAATTGGTCAGCACATCGACCTGGATACCGGCCTGCGCCAACCGGGCCAATGCATCCACCCCGCGCCCCAGCGGCACGAAATAGGCCGAGACCAGCAACAGGCTATGTCGAATCGGCAGCAACGCCGCCAGCAACCGCTCACCCATCAGCGCGCTACCGGTCACCCTGCCCCGGGCCTTGGCCGGGTCATCGCTGAACAGCTGGACAGCCGCCCATTGAAAGTCCGCCGTCTCGTCGAAGAACGCACCGACATCACCAGCGATCACCGCCTCTTCATAGGCCTGGCGCAACCGGCTTTCCGGCGGCGGCGGCCGGTCCGTGCCATCGTCCGTGACGAGCTGGCCCACCGGCACCGCCGAAATACTGTCCCAGTACCGGCCAAAATCGGCCGAGATGGCGGACAGGACAGCGCCGATGACCATCACATCAAGATCCGCTTGCAGCGACCGGTTGGCAGGATCGAAATATTCGTCTCCAATGTTGCGCCCGCCAATAACCGCGATCGCCTCGTCGACAAGAAACAGCTTGTTGTGCAGGCGCCGGTTGAGCCGCGGAAAATCGACCAGATAGTTGAAGAACCGCCAGCGCCGCAGCCGATGCGGATTGAACAGCCTGATCTCGATGTGCGGATGACCGTCGAGCGCCTTCAGCCGGGCATCGAGCCCGCGCGTACCGAAATCATCGACCATCAGCCGCACGTGGACTCCTCGCTCCGCCGCCGCTTGCAGCTCATCGAGCAGCAGCCGCCCGGCGACATCGTCCCGCCAGATATAATAGAGCAGGTCGATCCTGTGCTCGGCCTTGCGCACCAGCAGGATGCGCACCGCCAGCGACGCCGCACCATCGGCCAGCAGCTGGACCCCGCTCTGCTCCGGATGGACCCGCGCCATCATGTCGAAGCGCCGGGCCAGCAGTGTATCGACCGGCTCGCCCGCCGGTCGCGGCGGATGGCTGACCGGCCGCACTGGCAGCGATATGCGCAGCACCAGCCAGCACGCCGATGCCAGCGCCAGCCCGAGCAACCCGCCCATCATCCGTCCGTCGCCAGGCCCGGCACCGCCCCCAGCCGCACCCACACCGGCAGATGGTCCGACGCCCGCCGCGCCAGCGCGCTGCGGTGCACCCCGGCCTCCTCGATGGTCAGGCTGCGGCTGGCGAACACCCGGTCGAGCTGCCCGATCGGCATTCGCGACGGAAAGCTCGCGGCCAGTGGGACCGGCGGATAGGCCGAGGCCAGCGACGCCAGCCCCGGCGACCGCAGCCGCCACTCGTTCATGTCCCCCATCACCAGCACCGGCGGCGCCGCCGGCTGGCGGGCAATGGCATCGACGATGGCGTTGATCTGCCGCGTCCGCCACAGGCCCGACAGATCGAGATGCGCCCCGACCAGCCGCAGCAGATGCCCGTCGACCCGGACATCGGCCAGCACTGCACCGCGCGGTTCCAGCGCCGGCAGCGGCAGCCGCGCCGCGCGCTCGAGCGTTACCCGATCCGAAACCAGGATCGCATTGCCATGCCAGCCGATCGAGGCGGACCGCTCGGCCAGCGGCGCTACCTGCCAGCCCCGCTCCGCCAGCAGCGCCGCCGGCAGCGTCGCCTGCCGCGCCCCGAAGCGCCGGTCGGCCTCCTGCAACACGGCAATATCGGCACCGATCTCGTCGATAACGTCGAGAATGCGCCCCGGATCGAACCGCAAGTCGTTCCCGACGGCTTTGTGGATATTGTAGCTGGCAACAGTGACCGACATCACCTCAGGGCGTGTCGACGACCAGGCAGGCCCTTCCGGCCGCCACGAAGCGCTGGCAGGCAGCGCGCGCCACATCGAGGCTGGCATAAGGGCCGAGCTGAAGCCGCACCAGTCCATTGGCAGCTTCATAGCGCGGGCCGACACCCTCCAGCAGCCCGGGCCGCGACTGGCGCAGCGAGGCAAGATCGGCTTCCGCCAGCTCGCGCCGGCTGTACGCACCGATCTGGACGCGGGTACCCGGCTGGGTGCCGGTTGCCGGCGGGGCCGGCGCACCCAGCGCCGCCGGATCGCTGGTCGGAAGTTGAGGGACCGGCGACGGTACAGCCGGAGCCGCCGCCACAGCCTGCGGCATAGGATTGGCGACGCGCGTGAGCGGCGCCACCTTGCCGTCAGTCCGCGCCATGCTCGACGCCATTG
This sequence comes from Polymorphobacter sp., assembly GCF_051860865.1. GTDB lineage: Bacteria > Pseudomonadota > Alphaproteobacteria > Sphingomonadales > Sphingomonadaceae > Sandarakinorhabdus. The sequence goes on from NZ_JBIMKZ010000052.1 coordinate 20,373, forward strand.
CCCAACCGGCGGCGCGCTCCGCCGGCGTGATCCGCGGCGTCAACCGGTTCAGTGCCGAGGCCGCTTCCTCGAGCCCCTGGTCGGCCGCCCGGGCCAGATAGGCGTAGGCAATTGTCAGGCTCCGCGCCACGCCGTCGCCGTTCCAGCTGGCCACCCCATAGACATATTGGGCGCGCGGCTCGCCCGCATCCGCGGCCGTCTTCAGCCAGCGCAGCGCCTCGGGCTTTTCCCCGAGCTGGAACAGCAGGATACCGAGATTGGCCTGGGCCGGGCGATGCCCCCGCTCGGCGGCGCGGCGGAACCAGGCTCGCGCCTGCACCTCGTCGCGCGGCAGCCCGCGCCCCAGCTTGCGCGCCTGGCCGATATTGTACATCGCGTCGGGATTGCCGCCATCGGCAAAGGGCTGCCACATCCGCACCGCCGCCGCCCATTCGCCGCGCTGCCATAGCCGCACGCCGTTGCTGATGCTCGGCGTCAGCACAGCGGCGGCGGGCGCGGCCGGCGCCGTCCCCTGCCCCGTGGCGGGACCGGCGATGCCGATCAGCGCCAGTGCGGCGATCAGGGCGTTCACGCCTGCCAAAGTCGTTCTCCGCCCTTGATGGTCATCCGCACGTCACCAGCCACGGGCAGGCCATCGAACGGCGTGTTGGCATGGCCCGCGAACCGGCTCGGATCGATCCGCCACGGCGCCTGCTCGTCGAAGACGATGATGTCCGCCGGCTCGCCGGTGGCCAGGCCGCCGCCGGGCAGGCCGAAGCGGCGGGCGGGGGCGGTGCTCAGGGCCTCGATCAGCCGCATCAGGCTGAGCTGCCCCTCGCGGACCAGGCTCAGCGACAGCGCCAGCAACGTTTCCGCCCCGGCCATGCCGGGCGCGGCGTCGGCAAAGGGCTGGCGCTTGGCGTCCTGGCTCTGCGGATCATGGGCAGAGCCGATCAGGCTGATCGTTCCATCGGCAATCGCCTCAAGCACCGCCAGCCTGTCCTCCTCGACGCGCAGCGGCGGTGACAGCCGGGCAAAGCTTCGGAAGCCGGCAATGGCGGTCTCGTTGAGCAGCCAGTGCGCAGGCGTGATGCCGGCGGTGACGTCGACACCCCGCGCCCGCGCCGCGCGCACGAGCGAAAGCCCCTCAGCCGTCGTTACCTGCCGAAAATGCAGACGCGCGCCGGTGGCTTGGGCCAGTCGCAAGTCGCGGGCGATGGCCAGCACCTCGGCATAGGCCGGCGCCGAGGCAAGCCCCAGCCGGGTCGCATATTCGCCCTCGGTGGCGACGGCGGTGGCGGTCAGCGTCAGCTCCTCGGGATGGACGACGACAGTCAGTCCGAAGTTTCGGGCATAGGCGAGCAGCCGCTGCATCACCACCGCCGCGCCGATCGCCGAGCGCCCGGTGGCGACACCGACCGCGCCGGCCTCCTGCGCCAGCCCCAGCTCGGCCAGTTCGTCGCCGGCCAGCCCGCGCGTCGCGGCGACCAGCGGATGCACCCAGACATCGGGCTTGCCGGCGCCGCGGGCAAAGGCGACCAGCGCCGGATCGTCGAGCGGCGGCGACTGGTCGGGCATCAGCACCACGCGGGTGATTCCGCCCATCCGGCAGGCCCGGGCATCGGCCTGGAACACGCCGGCATCGACCAGCCCCGGCGCCACCACCAGCCCCTTGCAGTCGACCGCCTCGGCATGGGACGGCGGCGGCACATCCCCAACACCGGCGATCTGGCGATTTTCGATGAGCAGATTGGCAACACGATCATGGCCGCTGACCGGGCATATGACACGCGCGCCGACCAGGCAGAGCGGCTGCGGCGGAAGAGTCATGGAGTCAGGTCCGTCATGCCGGCCACCCCTCGACACCGCGTCGCGCGCGGGTCAGCACGTCGAGGCAGGCCATGCGCACCGCAACGCCCATCTCCACCTGCTCGGAGACCGCCGAGCGGACGATGTCGTCGGCAATGGCGCTGTCAATCTCGACGCCGCGGTTCATCGGGCCGGGGTGCATGACCAGCACATCGGGCGCCGCCCGCGCCAGCCGCGCCTCGGTCAGGCCGAAGAAGCGAAAATATTCGCGGGTCGAGGGCAGGAAGCCGCCGGCCATCCTCTCGGTCTGGAGCCTCAGCATCATCACCACGTCGACGCCCTCCAGCCCATCGGCCATGTCGGTGAAGCAGGGGATGCCGAGCCGGTCCATGGCCTCGGGCATAAGCGTCG